>DASRLB010000305.1:0-9827 GCA_035648695.1 Acidobacteriaceae bacterium
GATATCCGTGAAGGTAGCAGGCTGGTATGTTGGCTTCCGCTCGCCAATCTCTTTCAGCGCATGATCAATTTTGCTGCGATGGCGCGCGGGGCATCGACTTATTTCGTAAGTGACCCACGCTCGGTAATGGATCACATGAAAACCACTAACCCGGATGTATTCATTGGGGTGCCACTTTTTTTCGAGAAATTCCGCGATGGCGTCAATCGAACTATCGAGACAAGGTCGCGCGTTTCAGGTCGCATTGCCAGATGGGCAATCCGCATCGGGTGTCATCAACGACGGCTTTCGCAAGCTGGCCGCAGCCTGACATTGCTCGATCGGCTGGCACGGTCCATCGCTGACTGGCTGGTCCTGCGCAAGATCCGCGCACGTTTTGGTGCAAGCTTGCGCTACATCCTCAGCGGTTCCGCGCCCATGCCCTACTGGCTGCTCGAGTGGTTCGAAGGCATTGGCATTCCGGTACTCGAAGCCTACGGAGTCAGCGCGAACATCACGCCGATCGCCGCCAATCGCCACGATTCGAGGAAATCCGGCACCGCCGGCCGGCCCCTGCCCGGTCAGGATGTCTCATTGGGACAGGATGGCGAAATCCTCGTTCGCGGCCCTGGCGTGGCGGTTTGCGTTGACGGAGCGGCGCCGGCCCTCTTTGCCGACTGGAGGCAGGACCGATGCTTGGCAACGGGTGATCTGGGCGAGGTCGACTCGGAAGGATTCCTGCGGATCATTGGCCGCAAAGGCGAGATTTTCAAGTCATCCAACGGAAAATGGGTCGCCCCAACGCAGATCGAAGGACGGCTGCGTGCATTGCCATACGTCGAACACGCTGTCGCATTGGGGGCTGGAAGAACGAGCATTGTTGCGCTACTGGCTGTAAACCGCGCATGTCTGGAGGCTCTGGGCGCCGAGGCCGCGCAACGGACCAGCACCGCGGCGAACACCCAAGACATGCATCGGCGAGTCCGTCAAGACGTAGCGAAGGCGCTCGATGATCTCCCGAGCTATCAACGACCCGCAGCGTTGCTCATGTTGGCAGCAGATACCTTCTCCATCGCGGGAGGAGAGCTGACCACGAATCTGAAGTTGCGACGCGCTCGTGTCGAGGCGAAGTTTGCCGAGGCCATCGATCGCAGTTTTGCCGGCAGTGATCGGGCGCCGGCGCCGGAATCGGCTGGATTTCCGGCGATCATTATCGATATCGGCGTCCACGCTTCGTGAACGAATATTTTGTCACCGGCGCAACCGGCGTAGTCGGAAGCGCCATTGTCCGGAATTTGCTTTCCCAGCCTGGCAATCGGGTCACCCTTCTCGTCCGCGCGGATTCTGACGAACGGTTGACTGCACGTCGGGAACAGTTGCTGCACTTCTGGCAGATCGGCGACGACTCGGTGGGCGAGCGCGTCAAGGTTCTCCGCGGGGATACCACGCTGCCTCGATTCGGGTTTTCACCCGCCGTTTTTGACCGCTTGGCGCAGCATTCCACCCATGTGATCCACTGTGCCGCACTGGTCAGGATGAACAGTCCGCTCGACCAGGCGCTTAAGTCAGCGGTTGGTGCGGCTGAAAATATTGTTCACCTTGCCCGATGCTGTAAAGCCAGCGGAAGATTGCGGAAAATCGAGTACTTGAGCACGGTGGGTGTGGGCGGTCGACTGCCCGGAAAGCTGCCGGAGCGATGGATTACCGCGCCGCGGGCATTTCACAACACCTACGAGCATGCGAAGGCCGATGCGGAGTCCTGCATCCGCGACGCGATCGCCGAAGGCATTCCCATCACCGTACACCGGCCAAGCATGGTCGTGGGGGAATCGCGGTCCGGACGGATCATCGGATTCCAGGTCTTCTACCACCTGGTGGAGTTTCTTTCAGGGATTCGGACCTTTGGTGTTTTTCCGTCGTTCGGCAACACCAGGCTCGATATCGTGCCCGTCGATTACGTTGCCGATGCGGTCGTGTGGTCCAGTACTCAGGAATGCACCATCGGCCACGTCCTGCACTTGTGTTCCGGGCCGGATGGCTCCATCGCGATCACGGAACTGCATCAGAGAGTTCGCCGGCAATGGCCGTCCACCTACGGGAGATTGCCTCGAACCATCAAGATTCCGAAACAGCTATTTCGCGCACTGCTCCCCGTGATCTCGACGTTCTCTTCGTCCCGACTCCGTCGGGCAATCAACACGCTGCCGATATTTCTCGACTACCTCGCAGAGGATCAGGCCTTTGCAAGCTCGGCTACGGTGGCATTGCTCAAACCTCACGGCATCGCCCCTCCCGCCATCGACAGCTACCTGCCGGCAGTGCTCGCCTACTACTTTGCGAATCGGAAAGT
This sequence comes from Acidobacteriaceae bacterium, assembly GCA_035648695.1. Taxonomy (GTDB): domain Bacteria; phylum Acidobacteriota; class Terriglobia; order Terriglobales; family Acidobacteriaceae; genus Granulicella. Next base: position 2,330 of record DASRLB010000305.1, read on the forward strand.
GCGCGGAGGCGGATAGCATGCATACTCGCGCTGGCGCAAAAGCGCAGCCTAAGGCTCTCTTCGAGTTCCGACAGGGAATCGAGTCGCTGCCGCGCCACTTTACGCCGCCACAAAAGCGTCGGCCCACCTCGCGGGGGTTCGTTCAGAATTGACGAAGAGGATACTTTTTGTAGCGGAGTCCGTCGCCCTTGCGCACATCGCAAGGCCGCTGGTGCTGGCCGTCGCCTCGCAACGTCAGGGATATGAGGTTGTCTTTGCATGCGACGAGCGCAATCGATGGGTACTCGCAGACGAGTCCATTGCGCACGAACATTTGAGCTCGATTCCGACCGAGCGCTTTCTGCGTGCCGTCTCCCGAGCCGCCCCGGTCTATGACTATGCGACGCTCACCCGCTACGTCCGTGACGATTTGGCGTTGATCGAACGGGTCAGTCCGGATTTGATTGTGGGAGATCTGCGGCTTTCATTGTCGGTAAGCGCCCGTCTGGCGGCGGTACCCTATGCCGCAATCGCGAACGCCTATTGGAGTCCGTACATCGCCCGCAAGCGCTACCCGATCCCACCGCTTGCAGGCATCCGTTTTGTTCCACTGGCGCCGGCAGAGGCCCTGTTCAACATGGTTCGTCCGGCGGCATTTGCATGGCACGCAGTCCCGCTCAACCGGGTACGTCGCAAACATGGCCTGCCACCCATCAAGTTCGATGTCCGCAACGTCTATACGGATGGCGACCACGTCCTCTACGCCGACGTGCCCGAACTTTTCCCGCTGGTCGGCGCTCCGCCAACGAATCACTTTCTCGGCCCGATCATCTGGTCGCCGCCGGCGCCGCTTCCCGAGTGGTGGAAAGCGGTGACTCATGAAAGGCCGATCATATACGTCACAATGGGCAGCTCCGGTGACCCGGCACTGCTTCAAATGATATTCAAGGCGTTGGCGGGGCTGCCGGTACTCGTACTGGCAGCAACGGTCGGAGCCGAATGTCCCCGTCCGCTGCCGGCGAACGTGCTGGTCGCCAAGTACCTTCCAGGAGACGCAGTGGCCGCCATGGCCGCTCTGGTGATCTGCAACGGCGGCGCGCCGACAAGCCAACAGGCGCTTGCCAATGGCGTGCCAGTCTTGGGAATTGCCACCAACATGGACCAGATTCTGAACATGCAGGCGATCACCGAGGTGGGCGCGGGAATCCTGCTGAGAGGTCAAAGAACCACTGCGCGCGCAGTTCGGCAAGCGATTGTGGAGATACTGAACAATCACGAGCACTCAACAGCAGCGCAAGCGATGGCGTCCACATTCAAGCGCTACCGTGCGGTGGAGCGGTTCGGCGATTTTGCGTCGGCACTGCTTCGATGAAGCAACGCAACTCTATGCCAGTCTGCGCGCAGCGCAATGCTGCTCGCGTCCATCCCGTTCAGCTCGCGAGTCTGCATCCCAATAGCGACTGCAATTGGGTTTCAGCCTCGATTCACTCTGTCGCTCACGGGATGCCGTCCAACGCGAATTACTGATTTTGCCGAAGCGCATCAACGATCGGCATGCGAACGGCCCTGCGGGCCGGGAGTACTGCCGCGACGACAGTGGCGAAAAACCCGACAAGGAATGCACTCACCACTACCCAAGGGACTATTTGAATCAGCGCTGTGTAGCCTGAGTTTGAATTGGGCGGTGGCGGCATCGGTATTCCGACAATCGAAATGGCCCAGGCCAACAATATTCCCAGTACAACCCCTGCCCCACTGCCCAGCAGGCCCAGGAGCGCGTTTTCCATGATCGCCAGCCGCAGGATCACGTTGGCTCTGTTGCCCATCGCCATCAACGTGCCAAATTCGCCGCTGCGCTCGAAGATGGTCATGTTCACGGCGTTCGCCACGCTCAAAATGACCGCCATCAGGATGATGAGCTGCAATACCAGGAACTGACGGCGGTACAGTGCGACGGTCTTGTCGTAGAAATCGGCCAGTTGATTCCACGTCTTTATCTCGTACTCGCGGCTGTCAAGCATCTTCCGGAGTTCTAACAAGACCGCGTTCGTGGCTTCGGTCCGCTTGAGCGATACAACGATGGCATTCACGCCTTTGACATCAAGCAACTCTTGCGCGCCCGCGAGCGGGATCCGGACAGCTCGAGCGTCATAGTCCTTCGAAAAGCTTCGAAACACTCCCACAACATCGAAATCCAGCTCATTGAGGGCGCCATCGCGAGTCGAGGTCAGCAACGAAGCTCGCTCACCCGGTCGCAGCTTGGACGCCTTTGCCACGCCTTCACCCAGTATGATTTCGTACGGGTTACCACCCGCCAACCGCCGCCCGTCGATGATGGTGATCCGGGTCCCCAGCTTGGCTTCTTCCTCCGGCTGTATGCCCGTTCCCTGAATGGGGATATCGGCCTTGCCGTTGCGCAGGACCGCGGAGAAATTAAGTCTCGCCATGACGTCATCCACTTCGGCGAGGCCCCTCACTTGATCGATCGCGTGTTGCGGTGCGTTGATCATGTACTTGTAAGGGGCTTGCGAACCAAAGACGTAATAGCCGGTCCGGTAAATCTGTAAATGGCCGAGTTGGGAATGTATCGTGGCCTCACGAAGTTGATGGAGGGAGTCCTCCACGAATCCGCCGCTCAGTATCAGCCCTGCCACGCCGGACATGATGGCTGCCAAGGTCAAAGCGGTCCTGACCTTGTGCCGGAATACGTTGCGAAGTGCGAGTTTGAACATGACGGATAGCGCTGCAGACCCTCAACTCCCCCGCCGCCAAGTCGAGGATCGACCCATCAGCGGTTATGCCGCAGAGCATTGACGATGACCAGGCGCGAGGCCTTCCACGCAGGATAGGGGCTTGCCAGCGCCGTGGTTCCGAGGGCGAGCGCGAAGGCGGCAGCCGCCGTCTGCCAGGTAATCAGTATCTGCGCCGAATATCCGGCACTTCTTCCGGGTGGCGGCGGCATCGGGATTCCGATAGCGGATATGAGGTGCGCGAGCAACAGTCCAAGAACCAGCCCCGCTCCACCGCCGACCAGTCCAAGCATCACGCCTTCCACAAGAAAAATCCGGAGGATCACGCGGCGGCGCGTTCCCATCGCCATCATGGTTCCGATCTCGCCGGTACGTTCCAATACGCTGATGATCAGCACGTTCGATATGCTGAGCACGATGATCAAACCAATCATTACGCGCACAACGTCAATCTGCCTGGAGAGAAGCGCGACCGTCTTGGCATAGAAGTCGGACAAATCGAACCATGGAATGAATGTGAGGTTGGCGGCGCGAAAACGTGACCGAAGTCGCTCCACCACCTCTCGCGTGTGCTCTGTCTTATCCAGGGCCATCACCCAAACGCTCGATCCGGACACCTTCAGGAGTTGACGCGCAAGACTGATCGGGACTCGTAGCGCGATATCGTCATACGATTTCACTTCTGTCGAAAAGAATCCGCGAACGTGGCCCTCCACGCCATTGGTTCCCCCGGACGAGCTGGTCGCGAGCAGCACGACCGTATCGCCGACATTGACTCCCAGATTGACCGCCAACCCCTGCCCGATGACCACTCCCTTCGGATCGTCGGCGGATAATCCGTCCCCGCGGGAAACCTGTACTACCCTGCTTACCAGCTTCTCCTTGTCCGGATCGACTCCCTCGCCGATGAAGGACAGCGTAGCGTCACCGTGGCTGATCAGTCCACCGAAGTCGAGGCGTGGCGCTACGACCGTTGTCTCGGGATCGGATTCGAGCGCCGTGAGTTCGGGCGACGCCTCCGGTAACAGGTACGAGAACGGATTTGCCATGCCTTGATCGAGGGAGCCGGGACGTACCACATGGATGTGGCCGAGACCGTTCTGGATCGCCGCTTCACGCGTCGCCCAAAAAATCCACTCGATGAACCCTCCGGCCAACATCAAGGCAACCACGCTGAAGCAAATCGTCGAAAGCGCAATCGCGCTGCGCACGCGATGGCGGAGAATATTTCGCAATGCCAGGCTGATGCCTAATAGCCGCATCGCAGCGCGGGCCCCAGATCCTTGACCATCCACATCGTTGAGCGCTCCATCGAGACTGCTACATAATATGTCATGGATGAAACGGGATCGACCACTACCTACCAACCTGAGTCTCGGCGCATGTTGACGATCGAGGAAATCGAGCGAGGTCGCTGGGACTGCCTGGTCGTTGGGACCGGCATCGGAGGCGCAACGCTGGGATCAGTGCTGGCGAATGCGGGATGGCAAGTGTTATTCGTCGAAAAGGGGCGTGCTGCGTTCCGGCATGACGACGCGCTACGCGGCACCTATCCTGAATCGAGCATGCGAAGCGCAGAGGCTGCATCGCTCGCACACGCGTCGCTGCTGGCGCGTGCGGGGCGCTGCCATGAGGAGATCCAGGACGGCCGCCACAGTTTCGTGCCCTACATCGGATGCGGAAGTGGCGGTTCGAGCGCCCTGTATGGCATGGCGATGGAACGCTTCTTTCCCGCCGATTTCGAGCCCCGGAGGAACTTCCCTGATCAGCGCGGCTCCTCGCTGCCAGATGCCTGGCCCGTCGGCTACAACGACATGACGTCCTATTACCAACGGGCAGAAGCGCTTTATCGGGTACGGGGTGGTCGTGATCCAACTTCAGCTTTCGACTCCCACGCATTGGACACCCGATCGCTAAGTCCATCCAACGCGGAGTTGTGCTCGCATTTTCAGCGCCTGGGGCTGCACCCATACCGATTGCCACTGGCTTGCGAATGCATACCGGGTTGTGAATGTTGCCAAGGTTACCTTTGCGCCCATGGCTGCAAGAACGATTCGAGTCGCATTTGCCTCGAGCCTGCAGTGCGGCGCGATGGCGCCACGCTATTGGATGAATGCGAAGTCACGCGGCTGGAAGCCGGGCCAGACCGTGTCACGGCAGTGATCGGTCGCTGGCAAGGGCGGTCAGTCACACTCAAAGCTGATCATGTGGTCCTGGCAGCCGGCGCGTTGATGACGCCTGCCCTGCTGCTACGCTCAGCTTCCACGGATTGGCCCCAGGGCATGGCGAATTCCTCGGGCCAAGTCGGGAAGAACCTGATGCGCCATTGCATTGATCTCTACCTGGTATTCCCGCGCAATCGACGCGACAGCGGGTTCAAGCAGTTCGGCCTCAATGACTTCTATCAGAGTGCCGAAGGAAAACTGGGCACCGTCCAGTCCTTCGGACGCCTCCCGCCTCCCGCAGTCCTGGCGGCCGATATGATCAAGGATGTGCAGAGCGTCCGGCCGTGGGCGTCGCCTCTGCTCAAATTCGCCCAACCTGCGCTACGCGGCATGCTGTCCCGCCCTCTCAGGCGTGGCGTTCTGCTAGCCGGAATCATGGAAGATTTGCCCTATGCGGCAAACAGGATAACCCCCGGACCTCCGCTGGGGATCCACTATGAGCTGCACCTTTACGAATTGGCACGCTTGCGCGCTTTTCGCAAACGCGTGGCGAAGGCGTTACGCCCCTACCGATTTCTCAGGATCCGCCAAGCAGAGAAAAATGTCATGCTGGCCCATGCCTGTGGCACGTGCCGATTCGGTGAAGATCCATCCCTCAGCGTTCTGGATCCCTACAACAAGGCGCACGGCATGCGCAACCTGCATGTCGTCGATAGCTCGTTCTTCCCCTCCAGCGGCGGTACGAATCCCGCATTGACCATTGCCGCAAATGCACTACGTGTCGCAGACCACTTGCTGTCCGAGCGTGGATCAGCGCCTCGGTCCGGTTGACGTACACGATTCATCACTAATCGGCCGAGATGGACGTCACTGCAAAAGCAATTCGGAAATCCACGTTCCGGATGACGCTGCACAGCGAAATCGCGATCAACGCAACCGCGGAACGGGTCTGGCAGGTACTCGTGAGCTTCAGCGACTACCAACACTGGAATCCGGTCATACCCAGCGCCCAAGGGAACGCTACACGCGGGTCCACACTGCGGGTGCTGATCCGGTGGCCCCGACTGGGACCAAGCAACTATGCGCTGGAAGTACTGGCAGCAATACCGGGGCGGGAATTGCGTTGGCTCGGCCATTACAAAATTGTTGGACTGCTCGATGGTGACCATAGCTTCATGATCGAATCGATCGGCGAGGACCTCGTGCGGGTGACGCAAGCAGAAAGCTTTTCCGGCGTGCTGGTGCCCCTATTCGCACGTTGGCTGAGGGGAAACGTCCTGGAGGGCTTCGGACTCATGAACGCGGCCCTGAAGAGCCGGGCCGAAGATACCCTGGCTGAACGGGTGTAGTGAACGTCCTGACCTCCCGCGCGGATGGCACAAGTTTGGTAGTGGCTTGGGACCCGCTATCGCCGAAGCGTATCCCGGTGATTGACACTGCGTTTCATCGGACTGCAGAACCTGCGATCCGCACGGCGGGAACGCCGCCCCAGGTTTCATCGGCCGGCACCGTCGTGTTCGACTTCAGCACGGAACCCGGCAATACAACGGCGCCGGCGCCAATCGTCACGCCCGGCATGAGAATGCTGCCGACGCCAACCGTGGCTCCTTTCCCTACGCGAATCCCGCGCAGGATGAACCGGCCGCCCGCCATCGCGTGGGAGGTGAGAATGCACCCCTCGCCGAGGACGCAGCCCGCTTCGAGAATCGTCATGCGCGGATCGAGAATCTTTCCCGCTACGGCGACGTGGGTGCCGACGCGTGCCCCGAACAGGGCATAGAACGCGGGCCGCACGACCACGGGGAAAAAAAGCGACAGAGCCAGCTTGGCGAACTCGCCAACCACATGCTGCACCTTCCAGAGCGTGAATTGGGAATCGTTCATGCTGTATTCACCTTCGCGTAGCGGTAGCCACTTCGCGATGACGGCCAGCAGGAACGCAGTGAACCCGCCGTAGACCATCGCGAACAGGAAGAACAATGCGACGGGGGCATACGGACCAAGCATGCCGAGGAACCAAGGCTGTACCAGCGCAACCACGCATGTTGTGCCGGCCGCGGCGAGTCCGATCAGCCCGGCGCAGTACAGGTAGTCTTTGGCATCGGTCTGCATTGGCGAATGATTCTCCTGCGCTATCAACTTACTCTGGCTCCGCGGTCGCCTGCGGCCGCCTGCCATTCGGCCCGCACTTCTCCTTGCCGGTGCTTGGAGTGAATTCACCGCGAGTATGTGCCCTGTCGGGCGTGCCCCAAACAAAAGGGGCCCGGAGGCCCCTTTTGCTGTTGCTGATCAACTGTTGTCAGGACGATTTGCGGCGCCGAGCTTGTCAGGACGATTTGCGGCGCCGAGCGAGACCCAGGCCAGCCAAGCCGATGCCCAAGAGTGCCAGGCTGGCAGGCTCGGGGACCGTGGTCAAATCAACATTACCGTCACCACGCATGACATAGTTTGGATTGACTGCCGTACTCGTGAACCCGTTGGCGGTATCGAAGAACTTGGTCGTCTGCGCGTCCTGATCTCCGCTGTTAGCAACGCCGTACTGCAGCGTGGTCGTCGAGAGGAAGCCACCGGGCGCGGGGATGAACCCGACCACGTCGGGCAGTA
>DASRLB010000306.1:0-3876 GCA_035648695.1 Acidobacteriaceae bacterium
GGGATGGAGCTGGCCCGCGTGATTTATAAGGCGACGAAACACTTCCCGTCAGACGAACGCTTCGGCCTCACGAACCAACTTCGCCGGGCAGCAGTTTCGATTCCCAGCAACATCACGGAAGGAAAGGGTCGACTCACAACGGGCGAGTTTATCCAATTTCTCGGCATCGCCAGAGGATCGACCCTGGAAGTTCAAACCCAACTGGAACACGCCTCATCTCTAGGCTTCGGAAACCCAGCCACTTTAGCGGAAGCACAGTCCATCGCAGGCGACGAGCTTCGCATCCTCAACGCCTCGATCGCCACTCTACGCGCCAAACAAGCCGCAAAGAAGTCACACTAACCCGCCTTCTCTACGCTCTACCCTCTACGCTCTCTTCACTCGTACCTAAGAGCGTCAATGGGGTCCAGATTCGCCGCCTTCCAAGCCGGATAAATCCCAAACACCAGCCCGATCGCGCACGAACACAGGAACGCCGCCAGCACCCACAGCAGGCTCACCTGGCTCGCAATCAGATAATGCAGCCCAAACCCAATCACCGAGCCCAGCATGATCCCCACCACGCCGCCCACCGCGCACAGCACGATCGCCTCCAGCGTGAACTGCATCAGGATGATCTGCTTGGTCGCCCCAATTGCCTTCCTCACGCCGATTTCCCGGGTCCGTTCCGTCACGCTCACCAGCATGATGTTCATCACGCCGACGCCGCCCACCATCAGCCCCACCGCGCTCAGGCCGAACATCAGTGCAAACAGGCTGCCCGAAATCTGGTTCCACAACTTGGTAATCGAGTCGGAGCTGAAAATCGCAAAGTTGTCCGGCTTCGCGTTCGGGACCTTGCGCCGCCGCCGCAGCATTTCGGTAATTTCGTCCTGCACCAGGTCCTTGTTTTTCTGGTCGTCGAACTTCGCGCTGATCCAGTAATCCAGCACCTCGGGGTGCAGCTTGTGAAACGTCGAGATCGGGAAATACGCATAGCTGTCGTTCGGGTTCTTTCCGCCGCCGAACGCCGTCTTCTGCTTCTCGAAAACCCCCACCACGGTAAACGTCCGCCCCGCGATAACCACGCTCTGTCCAATCGGATCCACGGATCCAAAAAGTTCATCCGCGACGTCATGGCCCAGGACGGTGACGTCAGCCGCTCGCTGCTGGTCATTATCGGTAAAGAACCGCCCGTTCGAAATCACCTTGTCGTACACCGTCATACTGGACGGCGTGTCGCCCTCAAGCGACACGTTGTCCGCCTGCCGCTGTCCAAACTTCGCCACCACCGACCCGGCGTTGAACTGGTAGTTCGTATATTGCAGCGATGCGCTGGCCGCGATCACATGCGGCAGTTTGGCCATCTCCAGCATGTCGTCGTAGGTCAACTGCTTGCGCCCCAGCATCTCCGCCGTCGGCCGCACCCCGATCACCGGGAACCGGAACACCCACAGCACGTTCGTCCCAAACGACGCCACCAGGTTCGACACCGACGTATTCAGCCCGTTGATTACCGACGAAATCGTAATCACCGTCATCACGCCGATCACGATGCCCAGGATCGTCAATGCCGAGCGCAGCTTATTCGCGCGCAGCGTATCCAGTGCCATTCGTACCGATTCGCGTTGGTCGGCCGCTCGCATCAGAACTCACTCCGTAGTGCGACAATCGGATCCAGATCGGCCGCCTTGCGCGCCGGATACACCCCGAAAAACACGCCCACCGAAACGGCGACGAACAGGCCCGCAAAGACGCTCCACACCGCGATCGTCGCCGGGAATCCTGCAACCAACGCCACCATCTTGGCCGCGCCCACGCCTAGAATTACACCGATAGCCCCGCCCAGCAGCGCCATCGTCGCCGACTCCATCAGAAACTGCATCATCACGTCGCCCCGCCGGGCCCCCAGAGCCTTGCGCACGCCAATCTCTCGTGTCCGCTCCGTCACGCTCACCAGCATGATGTTCATAATCACGATGCCGCCCACCACCAGCGAAATCGCCGCAATCGCAATCGCCACGCCGCCAATGCTCTTCGTAATCTGCGAGAACAGCCCAGCCAGCGCGCTATTGGTTTCGAGCGTAAAACTGTCGTCCTCGCCCGGGCGATCGTGCCGCATCCCGCGCATCACAACCCGCGCCTGCTCGCTGGCCGTTTCCATCGCGTCCGCGCCCTTCGCGGACTTCGCATAGATCGTCACCGACTTCATCGTCCCGTACGTCTTCTGATACGCCGTCAGCGGCACCGCAACCCAGTTGTCCTGGCTCTGCCCCAGCGTCTTGCCCTGTTTCTCGCCCAGTCCGATGATGGTGTACGGCACGCCATCCACGCGCAGGTCCTTGCCGATCGGGTCTTCGCCCTTCAGCAGGTTGTCCTCGATGTCCGCGCCGATCAGCGCCACATGCGCCGCATGGTCTTCGTCCGCCTGCGTCAGGCCGCGTCCCTCGACGATGTCCAGGTTCTGCATCTCGGGCATCAGCGCGGTATACCCCCGCACCTGCGTGTCGGTGCTCGATTGCGAGCCGAACACGATCTTTCCCGTCGTGCTCTGAAACGCCCCCACCTGCACGCACGCCGTGCATCCAGCCTTCACGGCCTGGTAATCCTCGAGCGAAATCACCTTGCGCTTCTGGTACTTCAAATATTCCTTGTAGCTCGTCGTAAACGCCGGCTGCTGCGAGATCGTGAACACATTCGCGCCGACGCGATTGATCTTGGTCGCGACATAATTGTTCGCTCCATTGATCAGCGTGACGACAGCAATCACCGCTGCCACGCCGATGACGACGCCGAGCAGCGTCAACACCGTGCGCAACTTGTTCGCCCATAACGATTGCAGGGCTATCCGGAATGCCTCTTTGGTTTCCATGAAACGTTCTATCAGTCTACAGCGCACACCGCGTCACAGGCATATACGTGTGACGAATGCCGCCAGTTCCCGTCGAGACCAACTCAAACCCTCGGGGTGACCCATCTTCGCCGCGCTTTTTGCGGCTAAGGTGGGCGTCGCGCACCCGCTTTCCCCGGTTCGGCTCACAACTCCCGTCCGAAGATCGCGTCGCAGCAATGCTGCACTCCCACCACGAACGTCCGCGTCCCCACCTCCATAAACCCATTGCGCCGATAGAACGCGATCGCCCGCGCATTGCCCGCATTCGTCCCCAGCAGCATCCTCCGGCAACCCAGGTCCCTCGCATCCGCCAGCGCCGCATCCAGCAGCCGCTGGCCGTTCCCCCCGGGCCGAAACCGCGAGAACAGGTAAATCCTCTTCAGCTCGGTATCGCCTTCCCGCAACGCGAACCCGTCGAGATCGGGCGCGCAGATCATCGCATACCCCACCGGAGCATCCTGCCCCGTCACGGCCAGCGTAATCCGCGTGCCGGGCTTGGCAAGATACCGCGCATACGCCTCGACAGTATGGTTCTGCATGCAGAAATCGACAATATCGGCCCCCGGCAGCGCCCACGTATACGCCTCCAGAAACGTCGCCGTCCCCACCACGGCCATCGTGGCGGCATCGTCCACAGTCGCCCGCCGCAGACTCACCGTCTCAACCTCCGGCGCCGCCCCAAATTGCGTCCGGCCCGCCGTCGCCCCACAGTTTTCTACAGGATCACAAGCCATCGCAAACTCTCCCTCACGATAATGTCAGAAACCCACCTCTACGGGTAGCATTTCCAACACCCTTGTCATCTCGACCGGAGCGAAGCAGAGTGGAGAGATCGCAGCATTTGTTCTCGCCCACACCACCACAAACCTGTCATCCTGAGCGAAGCGCAGCGCAGCCGAAGGACCTGCCAAACCGCCCGCATCACCAAAACCGTTCGGAACCGTTCAACCACCGAACCCGCACGTTCGTTCCGCCCACCCACTTCAAATCTGTCGCCCTGAGAG
>DASRLB010000307.1:0-8756 GCA_035648695.1 Acidobacteriaceae bacterium
CCCGACAGTCGCGGCCGCTTCCGCAGCGCCCTCCGCCCCGACTCTCCCCGTCCCTGCCGCATCCACCACCGCAGCCGCGAACGAAGGCGACGTCAGCGTCGTCCACCGCAAGCCCCCCACCTTGCTGAACCCAGGCGAAACCGTGGACGGCAGCGTAAAAAAATCGCCGCCGCAATAGCTCCGGCCTTTGGCTTTCAACTGGTGGCTGGAAACTGGCAACTGGAAGCTGATCGCCCATCCCCACCGCACCGGCTCATCCCAAAAGCAAAAGGCCGACCCCCAAGGGCCGGCCTTTCCGAAACAAAATTTCTTACGCAGCCTTCGCCGGCGCCACAGCCTTCACGCGAGCATTCAAGCGGCTCTTATAACGGCTGGCGGTGTTCTTATGCAGAACACCCTTCTGCACCGACTTATCCAGAATGGACGCAGTCGAGCGATACGCGGTAGTCGCCGCACCGTGGTCTCCACCGGCAATGGCCTCGCGCATGGCGCGCAACGAGCCGCGCAGCTTGGACTTGTTGGCGCGGTTGACGGCCGTCTTCGTGACGGTCTGGCGTGCGCGCTTCAGGGACGATACATGATTTGCCATCGAAACTCTTTTCTCTAACCCGAACTGTGCGGGGCTCTTGGAATGCCAAGCCAGGATGCAGGCCGTTGGCTTGTCGGGTACACAGCCATAAGCCGCACCCCTGCATTTGTCATTCTAAGCGTTTACCGGCTTGCGGTCAACGAATTGCGGATGAAACGGCTTAGGTCCAGGTTTGGTTGTAAATCAACTCGAAGGCAGCAGTCGCTCGATCTCCTCCGTCAGCTTTCTTTGCAGCAGATTGTCATTCGCATACCCGCTGTTCTCCATCCGAATATGGCCTTGTCTGTCCAGAACAACCAACCATGGCAGGCTGGTTGTATTCAGGCTCTTCGCGACATCCGTCGAAGCAAGCGCGACGGGAATATCAAGATGTTTCGTCCTGACGAAGTTACGAATCTTTTCCGGTGTATCGTCGCTCCATCCCGGATTCACGGCAATAAAAATCACATCTTTATTTCCCTGGAAGTTCTTTTGGACCGCACGGAGTGCGGGCATCTCCGCCACGCACGCGACGCACCACGTCCCCCAGAAATCCAGCACAACCACATGCCCCCGCAGCGACTCCAGCGTGACCGGCGTTCCATCCAGCATCGCCAGCGTGAAGTCGGGGGCGAGCTTGTCCATCGTGTGATACGCGGAACCCGCCATCAGCCGCGGAACGGCAACGTTTGCCGTCAGAAATACGAGAAGCAGGAAGGAAAACAACGTGCCCACACTCGCAACATGCCGCTGACCTTTCCAGAATTTCTGTGCCTGCGCTCCGGCTCCGCAAACCAGCACAACCAGAACGACGAACCCGCAGAGTGCGAGGCTCGCCCTGAGACCAAATGCAACCTTGCCGACGATCACAACAGGTACAGAAGCGCCCGTGCTCACAACCATCCCCTGCACCCACGGGTTCGTCCTCGACCAGATGGACCGGAGCATCCCCGCGATAAATAAGAGCGTGGCCGCAAACAACAAAAACAGGGTGGCGTTCTTGATCGTATGCAGAGCCACGGCGACGACCACGACGACGACCAGCGTCAAAAATCCACCAACCAAATCCAGCGCAACGCTCTTCAGCAAACGAGTGTTCATGCGGCTTCCCTCCCGTGCGTCGATACGCGAGATAGCCGGTACAGCCGCACACACCAGACCGCGAATTGCGTAGTCAGCACGATCAGTCCGCAACCCACCACCAACCCAATGGGCACAATCCACCAACCAAGCAACTCTCTCGCACCCGGCTGCAATCCCCCGGAACCGTGCAGAAGCGTGGCAATGTTGTGTCCCCCCGAACTCGATACCCACAATCCCGTTGTTCGCGGGTGAAACGGCTTCAATACCGCGCAGCCGATGAAAACAATCCCCAGAAAGTATCCGAACAGCGAACCCAGCAGCACGAAGAATCCAGCAAAACTCAGGCTCGCCCAACGGAACAGGCTATGGAGAATCCGCACCGGCGACCGGCTGCTCTCCGCCTGTGACAGCAGGTCGTCCACCCTGTATTGGCTGGCAAGCTCTTCGGGAGTACCCAGTGCAGCCAGCACGGCGTCGACATCCGCCGTCGTTCCCCCGGTCATGGCCACCTTGTCGACAATGTGGCTGTGCATCTCTTCGACAATCTCGCGAGCGGTTTCCGCGTTCATGCCGCGTAGCCGCCCGCGCAACCGGTTTACGTAAGCCTCGATCTTCTGCTGCGGTTCGTCTGTCATCGTCATCTATTCCCCTTCGCGAGCGGTGTAAGCAACTTGGTCATGCTGGCGGAAAACCGCCCCCATATCGCAGCCATCTCCAGGGCCCGGGCCTCCCCTGCCGCCGTCAGGGCGTAGTATTTTCGCGGATGACCGGCATCGGATTCCACCCACTCGCTCGCCACCAGACCCGACGCCTTCAACCGGCTAAGCAGCGGATAGATCGTTCCCTCTGACAGGACCAAATCGGAGTCGTCCTCCAACTGCCGCAGGATCTCCAGGCCGTAAAGCCTTCGGCCCCACAACGCTGCCAGAATGGCGAGTTCAAGGCACCCCTTGCGGAGCTGCACTTCCCACTTGTCTCCGCTGTCGGAATTCTGGTTGCCGGGATGCATTGTTCTTTACCTTGCTATACAAGGTAACGTGCTGTCAACACTAAAATGGCGCGGCTTCGGAACGAAAGCTCTACGCGGAGGGGCTCCCCAAAGGTTCCATTTCCAAAATCTTCACTTGACGCCTCCCCACCCGGGGGGTTACGCTTTCGCCAACATCGTCACTCATTTGGCAACTCTCGCCAACCCGATCGCACCGCGGCCCGCGACTCAACTTCGCGAAGCTGGCGACGGGCGAGGCATCGATGTCCCACAAACGGAATCCAATCTACAGCAACCCTCTGACGGAGGTCAGGTCCCACTTTGGTAAAAAAAGCCTTGCACATAACGCCCGGAATCGAGCCCTTATACGGCACGCGCGACGAGAACCTTCGCCTGATGGAAGACGGACTGAACGTGCAGATCGACCTGCGATCCGACGCAATACAACTGGAAGGCGACCCCGCCGACGTAGCCCGCGTGGAGGGCATCTTCGCCGACTTCGAACACCTCCGAAAACTCGGCGTCCACCCCCACAACGGCGAGCTCAACGCGCTGCTGAAGATGGTCGTCGCCGACCCCGCGGTGACGCTCCGCGGCCTGGTCGAGTCCGGCAAACAGCGCTCGGCAGGCGTCAAGCGCATGGTCCAGCCGCGCTCGCCAAACCAGCGCAAGTACGTCGAAGCCATCGAGACCAACGACATGGTCTTCGGCCTCGGCCCCGCCGGCACCGGCAAGACCTATCTCGCTGTCGCCATGGCGGTTAGCGCCCTGATGGCCAAGAAGGTCTCCCGCATCATCCTGGTCCGCCCCGCCGTCGAGGCCGGCGAGCGCCTCGGCTTCCTCCCCGGCTCGCTCCAGGAAAAAGTCGACCCCTACCTCCGCCCGCTCTACGACGCTCTCTACGACCTCCTCGACCCCATCAAGGTCGACAAGATGCTCGAAACCAACGTCATTGAAGTAGCCCCACTGGCCTTCATGCGCGGCCGCACGCTCAACGAAGCCTTCATCATCATGGACGAGGCCCAGAACACCACCAACGAGCAGATGAAGATGTTCCTCACCCGCCTCGGCAACTCGTCGAAGGCGGTCATCACCGGCGACCTCACCCAGATTGACCTGCCAAACCCAAAGAAGAGCGGCCTGTTTGAAGCTCTGCACGTCCTTGAAGGCGTGGAAGGCATCAAGTTCTGCCACTTCGAAGACGTCGACGTCGTCCGCCACCACCTTGTCCAGCGCATCGTCCGCGCCTACGACTCCCACGGCCGCGCCCAGCAACTCCCCCTCGTCGTCGACGGCTCCCCCATGACGCTCAACGACGAAACGCCTCGCCCCGCGCCAGTCCTCAAGCCCCAGTAACGACAATCGGCTACACGCCTACCTTCTCTATCTTCCACGCCCCTCCCCTGTCCAGCGGGCATAACCGGAACGGCCTTCATGCTAATCTTGATTCCAGCGAGGTGCCTCGATGCCAACCGCCGAACTGTCCCCAAATGTGCTTTCAAAACTCCGCATTCTCCAGGATAAACTGGGCGCGGAGGACCTTGATGCAGCTCTCGACAAGAGCTTGAACATCGCCAACTACGTCGCCGATACGATCAGCGACCCGACAAAGAAACTGCTAGTCGAGCGCGAGGGCAAATATACAGAACTCAATGGAATCGCCTGATGGCTCCGTCTTCAGATCTCTTCAAGACGGAGCCCTTGACATCGAAAAGCTATGACCCCGAGCCTTTGCGAGAGGCGATTCGGGGCGCGGTTACGATAGTCGCATCGGTAGCTTTCTTTATCATCATCGGCGTTTATCTTTATGAGGCCGGCAGGGCGACAGACACTACATGGCTCCGCATCAAAGAGGCTATGCAGTCCATCCTGCCGGCAGTAACGACTGTTTTGGGCGCTGCGCTGGGTTTCTATTTCGGTTCGCAAAAGCGCTAGATTCGATGGTCCCCTCAATGCGTAGTGTTTCTCGATCGGTGCAGACCGCCGTGGCAAAGCAGGACCAGCCTTGATCGCTATCGAGCCGCCGCGAAACGCCGCTTCACACGCCGACGCCTGGACCGCATGGGGACTCTCGCGCCCAGCCCTCACCCGCTTCGTAAAAAAGGCCCAGGCCGCCGTCGGCCTCAATGGTGATGTAGAAATCCTCCTCGCCGGCGACGCCACACTCCGCCGCCTCAACCGTGACTTCCGCGCCAAGGACAAGCCCACCGACGTCCTCAGCTTCCCCGCACCTTCAGGCTTCGCGGGAACCCACGCCGGCGACCTCGCCATCTCTCTCCAGACCGCCCACCGCCAGGCCACCGAGCACGGCCACACCCTCGCCGACGAGGTCCGCGTCCTTCTCCTGCACGGCCTCCTGCACCTTTCCGGCATGGACCACGAGACCGATTCCGGCGAAATGGCGGCGCGCGAGTCAACCCTGCGCAAAAGCCTCAAATTGGCGTCTGGACTCATCGATCGTACCCATAAAAATTCAACCAGACCCAAACCGCCGCAAATACCACTTAAAACCAAAAGACGCCTCAAAGCACCCCTCAAATCCACCTTAAAATCAAGCAGAGGAGTGACCGCATGACCTGGGCCTTCCCTCTCTCCGTCACGATTTTGCTGGTAATTCTGGCACTTGCGGCCTACGCCGACAGAATCTACTTTGAAATGGGCAAGTTCCTGGCCCGCGAGTACGCCGAAAACATCGACGCCTGGGAAGAACTCGTCGAACCCCGCCTCCGCCTGTCCCGCGAGTCGGCCGCAACCTCCGCTTCGGTCCTTCGCCAGGTCGCCCTCGCCACGCTCGCCTTCATGTTCGCGATGCGCCTCCACGGCCAGCTCATGCGCTCACCCGCGGAGATCGCCCGCACCGCTTTCGAACTCCTCCTCATCGTCCTTCTCTTCGACCGCCTGCTCCCGCAAGTCTTTTTCACCCGCACCCGCGGCGCCTGGGTGGCGAGCATCGCCTGGCTTTTTCAAGTCCTCTTCTATCTGGTCCTGCCCATCACGCTCACGCTCGGCCTCCTGCTCTCCATCGCCTCCCTCGCCGAGCCCGAGGACACCTCCGAACCCGAGCATCCCTCCGAAGCCATGAACGCCCTTCTCGAAGCCGGAGAAGAGGAAGGCATATTGGAAGAAAGCGACCGCGAACTGGTCCGCAACGTCGTCGAGTTCGGCGACAAAGTGGTCCGCGAAGTCATGACACCGCGCCCCGAAATGTTCGCCGTTCCCGACTCGATGACTCTCGAAGAGTTCACCGCCGAGGTCAACAGCCACAGCTCTTCGCGCGTCCCCGTCTACTCCGGCTCGCTCGACACGATTACCGGCATCGCTTTCGCCCGCGACCTGCTCGGCGTTCGCGACTCCGAAGCCGCCCAACAGCGCGTCTCAAAGATCCAGCGCCCCGCGGCCTTCGTCCCCGAGACGAAAAAAGTCAACGAACTGCTTCGCGAAATGCAGCGCGAAAAGCAGCACATGCGCATCGTCATCGACGAGTACGGCGGCGTCGCCGGCCTTGTCACCATCGAAGACCTGATTGAGGCGATCGTCGGCAACATCGAGGACGAGCACGACGAACCCGAGGACGACGACGCGCCGGTAGCCGAAGACGACGGCACCTTCCTTGTCTCCGGCAGCTTCGACGTCAGCCGCCTCCGCGGCCTGTTCGGCGACCAGATCGAAGCTCGCGCCACTGCCGAAGAGAATGAAGCCTTCGATGACGACGCCATGGCCGAGTCCTCCGAACAAACCCTCCCCGAGATGCTCACCGGCTACGAGGCCACCACGGTCGGCGGCCTGGTTTCGGAGATCGCCGGCCACATCCCGCTCCCCGGCGAGGTCGTCGAAGACGGCCCGCTGCGCCTTGAAGTCGTCGCGTCGACAGACCGCTTGGTGGAGCGCGTCCGCGTCGGTTTGGCCGGCGGCCTCATCGCCAATACCAGTGAACCCGAATAGCGCGCCACGCGCTTCTGAAGTGCTATCTCCAGCCCCCAAAGGCCGGGGTGACCCATCTTCGCCGCGCTTTTTGCGGCTAAGGTGGGGACGCCAACCGCTCGAACTGGGTTCAGCTCAAACACCCACTTACGTCCTCAAAATGCAATCATAGAAACATGGCATTACGTTCCGGATTCATCTCCATCGTCGGTCGCCCCAACGCGGGCAAGTCGACGCTGCTGAACGCGCTTCTCGGCCAGAAGCTCGCGATCGTCACCCACAAGCCGCAGACCACGCGCACCCGCATCCAGGGCGTCCTCGAGCTGCCACTCCGCAAAAAAGCCAAGGGCGACAACGGCCGCCCCATGGCGCAGATCGTCCTCGTCGACACCCCCGGCGTCCACAAGCCCGAAACCCAGCTCGACAAGCGCATGATGCAGGAAGTCCACGACGCGCTTGAATCCCGCGACGCCGTGCTCTTCATCGTCGACGTCACGCACCGTCTCCCTGTCGAAGAAAAACCCCGCACCGACGACGCAGAAAAGAAAGTCCGCACTCTCGGCCAGCACAAGCGCGCGCTCTCCAAAGCCGAGGACGACTTCGCCCTCCAACTCGTCAAAAACCTCGACTGCCCCGTCATCCTCGTCCTCAACAAAATCGACGCGCTGCCCAAGTCCGCGCTGCTCCCGCTCATCGCGCATTGGACATCGCTCCACACCTTCGCCGACGTCATCCCCATCTCCGCCAAGAAAAAAGAAGGCCTCGAACTCCTGCTCGATAAATGCGCTCACCTCATGCCCGAGGGCCAGCGCTACTTCCCCAAGGACCAGCTCACCGACCAGCCCGAGCGCTTCCTCGTCGCCGAACTCATCCGCGAAAAAATCCTCATGCTTACGGGCGAAGAAGTCCCTTACGCCTCGGCGGTCGTGATCGAGCGCTACGAAGAACCCGCTTCGCTCAAGAAGCTCCGCGACGGGCGTCTGCCGGTAACCAAGATCGCAGCAGCGATTGTCGTCGAGCGCGAAGGCCAGAAGGCCATCATCATCGGCAACCAGGGCTCGATGCTCAAAAAGATCGGCACCGCCGCCCGCAAGGACATCGAATCGCTCCTCGGCACCCGCGTCTTCCTCGAACTCTTCGTCAAGGTGCAGGAGGAGTGGCGCGCCTCGCGCAACTTCGTCGAAGACCTCGATTGGCGCCGCCAGCTCGAACAAATCGCCGAAAAGCAGCAGCGCGACAACAGCCTCGCCGAACAACGCACGCGCGAGGCAGAGAACGCCAAGTGAACTGGCCTTTCGGACGCTCCAACAAAGCTACCGCCGACCTCAAAACGGCCCGCCTGCGCCTCGTCGCCATCACTCCTGAGATGATGGCCGCCGAGCAGCAAGCCGACGGCTCCCTCACCAAACTCCTCCACGCCCGCCTTACCCCCGAGTGGCCCCCTGAGCACTGGGAGCCCCACGTCTTCGACTTCATCCTCAAGCAATTCGTAGACGAACCCACCACGGCCGGCTATCACCGCTACGTCGTCCTGCCCGACTCCTACGGCTGCGGAACCACGCTGATCGGCTGCGTGGGCGGCTTCCCAAAACCCGAAGGCGATGTCGAAATCGGCTACTCCACCATCCCGCAATTCCAGCGCCAGGGCTACGGCACCGAAGCCGCAACCGCCCTCGTCAACTGGCTGCTCTCGCGCAAAGGCGTCCGCTCGGTCAGCGCGCAAACCTTCCCGCATCTCCCGGAGTCGATCAAAATCATGCAGCGCTGCGGCATGTCCCCCGCTGGTGGCGGCGACGAAGCCGGCACCGTCCGCTACCGCCGTCTCCGCTAGCCAGCGGGCAATACCGGGCCTTGGCTACCTCACCGCCGGCAACCTTTTGCGTTTCTTCTGTCTATCCAGGCACTTTCCGCATCGCAGCCGCGCCATCTTGCCCGCAGCATTCATCCGCTCGATCAGCCCCAACAAAATTGGCCCTGCCCTGCAAAGTCCTCCCGCACATAATGGGCTCGTCAGCAGTCTTAACCCAGAGTTATCTGGGGTTTTCGAGGATTCTCGGACTGTATCGGATGTCTTGGAATCGGTAGGTGGCGGAGAGTGAGGGATTCGAACCCCCGATAGACTTACGCCTATGTCTGATTTCGAGTCAGGTGCATTCAACCGGGCTCTGCCAACTCTCCTACCTCAGCTATTTTAGC
>DASRLB010000308.1:0-2575 GCA_035648695.1 Acidobacteriaceae bacterium
CCCTGCCCTTTATGCGAACTTCAAATTCTGGTGCCGAAAAGAGGACTCGAACCTCCACTCCCTTGCGAGAACGTGGACCTGAACCACGCGCGTCTGCCAATTCCGCCATTTCGGCCCACTGCACGAGCGCAAAACGCGCACCGCCGGTGAATCTCTAGTCTCCCAGAGCAGGGGCGGGCTGTCAATTCATGCGAGGCTGCCGTACACTGTGCGCACTGGATATGGCGCTCATTTCGCGACGCGCCGCTCCCGAACACACCCATGACCGAGACTGCGAAGACTCCTGCCGCTGCCCAGATTCCCGAAGAACTCGCGCTGGAAGTGCGCCGCCTGGCGCATGAACTTTCCAACGCGCTCGAGATCATCGTCCAGACCACTTACCTGCTGAGCATGGCCGAGCTGAAAGAGCCCGCGTCGGACTGGCTGCGGATGCTCGACAGCGGCGTGCACAAGGCGCTGGACACCAACCTGAAACTGCGCGAGTACATCAAGGCGAATACGCCTAGGTAGGGCGAGGGTCCAGGGTTCAGGATTAGGTCCGGCGTTGAAGTACAGACTTGCCGACGCCGTAGAGGGCCAACGGCCCGCCCTATACCAGCATGGGGCGCAGCCCCATGAAACCGGCAGAGAAAGTCAGAGGGCTGAAGGCCCGACCTATAATCGCGCCGCACACCATCAGTCCGCGCTAATTATTCGCGGCAATCGCGGCAACAATGCTGTCCATGGCTTCGCGGTCGGCGGGTGTGTTGGGGGCGTGGTTGTCGACCATGATCGAGAAGATGACCGTATTGCCGCTGGCGCAATCGACGTAACCCGAAAGCGCGCGGGCCTCCGACAGCGTTCCGGTCTTCGCAAACAGGTGGTCCTTGAGCGGCGGCTTGGCAAAGCGTCCGGCGAGTGTTCCGTCTTCGCCGCCGACGGGCAGCGAAGCCTTCCACTGCGCGAACCATGGCTGCCCGGTGGCGTAGGCCAGCAACTTTGCCGTGGCGCGGGGCGTGACGAGGTCGTGGCCGCTGAGGCCGGAGCCGTCGTAGAAGACGAAGTCGTCGCCGTCGAGGCCCGCGTTCAGCAGGAACTGGCGGACGACGCGCGCGCCCTGGGCGGCGGAGCCGTCGTCGCCGTACGCTGCTCCGAGACGGCGCAGCAGCAACTCCGCATGGAGATTTTGCGAGACCTTGAGGGTGAGTTTGACGTCGTCGGCCAGGGTGGGAGAGCTGTGTTGGATTTGGATAGAAGGTAGCGATCCGATAACCCGGTAATTGGTGGTATCCGGATTTTGGGCGGCTTGCGGAAGAGTCGGGATTGGGGCGTGTGATTCTGTTGAGAAACCCTGCATGTCGACGTCCGGCTGGTGCAGCGCACGAGCTCTACCTTCTACCTTGATGCCGCGAGCTTCAAGCGCCTGCTTGAATGCCTGGGCGGCGAACTCGGCTGGGTCTTCGATTGCGATTTCTGTGGAGTAGGGCTCGCCGAGCGCGACGGTGCCGCGGACGCGGACGATGCGAGAGCCCATGTCGCGGTCGATGCGGATGTCGGCAGGGCTGCCCTTCGCAACGGTTTTCACGTCGGCCTTGGCTTCGTAGTAGCCGGTGCTCGGGAGAAGTGCGACGGTTGCCGGCTGGTCGACGCGGCTCGCCGGTGTGATGGTGAGGTCGAGTTGATTGTCGACGATGGTCAGGGCGGAAACCGGAGCGCCGTAGCCCCAGACAGCGTCGTCGATGCTCCAGTCGCCGGCATAAGGTTCCCACGGCCAGATTGCATCGCTTCCGATGATGTCGCCCTTGATCCGCTTGACGCCTTTCTGGGCGACCGCCTGGGCGAGCTCGTCGAGATAGCGGAGCGGGGGCGGAGGCCGCTGCGCGGCTTCGCGCTTGCGCTCCGCGGGCGAGAGGTAAGGGAAGGTGCGCCCGGAAAGGTTCGCGTCGCCCGCGCCATTGAGGTCGAGATCGCCCTTCAGCGTTCCGTGTTTGTCAATCTTCGCGTCTGCGGTTGCGGTCGTAATCACACGCGTCGATGGGCCGAGCAGATGCATCGCTGCCGCCGTCGTAAAGAGCTTGTTGTTCGAGGCCGGACGAAAGAACTCTTCTTCGTTCAAGCCGTAAATCGGCGTGCCGTCGAGCGCGGTGACGGCGATTCCCCAGTGGGCACGAACGGCAGCGGGGGCGGTGGTGATCGCGAGCACCTGCTCGCCGAGCGCAGTGGCCGGGCCTCCGGGAAAAGAAGCTGGCGCTATAGCAGGCGTGGCCGGAGCGGCGGTTTGCGCGAACGCCGAGGGTGAGGCCAGAAGAAACAGCAGAGCGGCGACGCGCATCGAACAGGAACCCATGCCGAAGTTTACATCCGGGCGCGGGGCGCGGTTTTGAGCTTCTGACAAACGGATGACAAACCACGGCTCGTCGCGGCTCGTATTATCTAGGGAAGCGGACAGGACATCCCCATGCCAAATCGTCGAAGTTTCAGATCGAACAGCGTCGCTGCATTTCTAACGAGCGCGGCGTATGCGGCTTGTGTGTTGCTGGCGTGCGCGGCAGTTGCAGCGCAGCAGCCGGCGGACAAGCTCTATACCGCCACACAC
>DASRLB010000309.1:0-37167 GCA_035648695.1 Acidobacteriaceae bacterium
ATCTTGGTGAGGTCCGTTGTCGAGGCGTGCAGAGCGGCGTCCGCGGCGATCTCGCCTTCGATGAGGATGCGCGCACGCAGCAGCTCGAACGGCCCGGGACCGGAGTCGAGCACCAGCGCCATGGGGTTTACAGCTTCGCGGACATACGCGCCGGAGCCGCTGCGGATCTCAAGTTCGCCCGCGATTTCCAGCGCAACCATGGCTTCGCGAATGGTGGGGCGGCTGACGCCGCAGGCCTTGGCGAGATCGATCTCTCCCGGCAAACGAGAACCGGCCGTCAATCCGTGCTCGGCAACGTAACGCGAGATGCGCGTTGCCACTTCCTGATACCTGCGATGCGTAGCCATGGACCTCTTTCCCGTTTATCTGAGTGGCACTTACCCTTCCCAAGTACATTACACCTTGCAGGGTGGGCCAAGCTTTCCCGGAAGCCTGTCAGACAGCTACCGTAATGGTGCAGACCGTGTTCGCCAATCGCCCAAACCCGGTTACATTGACCACCTCAACAGCGTATGCTCTAATTCGCCAGTTCAGCAGGATTGATTTCCCGTAGCGGTCGCCCCATGTAAGCCGACCCGCCCGGTGATTGCCGCTCGACCCGCAGCACCCATTTTGAGGAGGAACGCCTTTCATGTATTTCGGCGCACTAGCCGCACTTTTGTTTAGTTTTCAGGATATGCCTACTACCGGGACCAATTCACTCAATGGAAATGACGCCATCTGGCTGTGGATTGCGCTGGGTGTTGGCGTCCTCGCGCTGATTGCCGCGTTCGTTCTGGCAAAGGTCGTCGTCGCAGGCGACACGGGGACGCCGGAAATGCGGCTGATCTCGGACGCCATCCGCGAGGGCGCGGAGGCCTTTCTCGCGCGCCAGTATCGCACCATCGGAATCATCGCCGTAGTTCTGGCGATCATTATCTTTGTCGGCTACGATCTGTCGCCGCGTACCAAGGATGTGGCGATCGAAACCGTCATCAGTTTCCTGGTGGGCGCGATCTGCTCGGGCCTGGCTGGGTTTACGGGTATGTACGTCTCGATCCGCGCCAACATCCGGACAGCTTCGGCGGCACGCACAAGCCTGAACAAAGCGTTGCAGACCGCGCTGCGCGGAGGCGCCGTCACCGGCCTGGTGGTCGTGGCGCTGGCGCTGATCGGCATTGCCGTATTGTTCCTTTGCTTCGGAGGCCTGAACGATCCGAAGCATGTGGTGTATGAACTGGTCGGGTTCGGGTTTGGGGCCTCGCTGGTGGCGCTGTTTGCGCAGTTGGGCGGAGGCATTTATACCAAAGCCGCCGATGTCGGCGCGGACCTGGTGGGCAAATTCGAAGCCGGTATCCCGGAAGACGATCCCCGCAACCCGGCGGTCATCGCCGACCTGGTGGGCGACAATGTGGGCGATTGCGCCGGCCGCGGCGCGGACATCTTCGAGTCCACTGCCGCGGAAAACGTCGGCGCCATGATCCTGGGCGCGGCGCTGTTCCCTGTCTTCGGCGTGAAGGGCATCCTGTTCCCGCTGATGGTCCACGCCATCAACCTGATCGCTTCGATCATCGGCGTTGCAGTGGTCAAGACCAACGACACCGAAGACCCGATGCGCGCGCTGAACCGCGGGTTCTATGTCACGTCGATTTTGGCGCTGGCGGGATTTGCGGGGATTGTGTACAAGATGCTCAACGGCCCGGGAGTCGATCCCAAGTGGCTGTTCTTCTGCGGCGTGATCGGGCTGATCACGGCATTCCTCTTCGTGTGGATCACGCAGTACTACACCGAAAGCAGGTATCGCCCGGTGCAGTCCATTGCCGAGGCGTCGCTGACCGGCGCCGCGACCAACATCATCAGCGGCCTTGCGGTGGGCATGGAGACGCCCGCTGCGCCGGTCATCGTCATCTCCGCCGCGTTGCTGTTGAGCTACTACTGCGGCGTGCGCGGCCTGGCTGGCGTGCATCTGCCGGGTGTGTCGGAGTACATCAAGGGCATCTACGGCACCGCCATCGCGACCATGGGGATGCTTTCGTGCGCGGCCTACATTCTGGCCATGGACACCTTCGGGCCCATCACGGACAACGCCGGCGGCATCATCGAGATGTCCAACCAGCCGGACTCGGTGCGCGACAAGACCGACAAACTGGACTCCGCCGGAAACACCACAAAGGCGCTGACCAAGGGTTATGCGATCGGATCGGCCGCGCTGGCCGCGTTCCTTTTGTTCTCGGCTTACCTGCAGGAGATTGGGACGATTGTCGCTTCGCGCGTGCATGATGCACAGGCCCTCGGCATCCCTGCCTACATGCCTCCGGGGTGGTCGTTCACCAACATCAACCTCGCGGAAATTCCCGTCTTTGTGGGTGCGCTGCTGGGCGGAATGCTGACGTACCTGTTCTCTTCGATGGCCATCAAGGCGGTCGGGCGCACGGCGCAAATGGTCGTCCAGGATGTGCGCGACCAGTTTCGGGAGAACCCCGGCATCATGGAAGGCACCTCGAAGCCGAATTACAAGCGCTGCGTCACCATCGTGACCGCAGCGGCACTGAAGGAGATGGTGCTTCCGGGCATTCTCGCCGTCGGTCTGCCGGTTGCCGTCGGGTTGATCTTCCGCAACTTCAGCTCCACCTATGGAGCGAGTTCCGAAGTGCTGACGCATAACGGCATGTTGAACGTTCCGTCGATCAACGGCGTCGCCGTCAACCTTGGCGGCGCTTCCGCCGTGGCCGGACTGCTGATGGTGGGCACCATCTCGGGCATTCTGCTGGCGATGTTGATGAACAACGGCGGCGGCGCGTGGGACAACGCCAAGAAGTTCATCGAGACCGGACAGTACGGCGGCAAGAAGTCGGAGGCGCACAAGGCCTCCATCGTCGGCGACACGGTTGGCGACCCGTTCAAGGACACCGCCGGCCCGTCGCTGCATGTGCTGATCAAATTGCTCGCGACCATTACGCTGGTGTTGGCGCCGCTGTTCCTATAGGCCGATAGCCGACAACCGAAGGCCGCCGGACGCACGAGTCCGGCGGCTTTTTGCGTCCGGGTGATTGTCAGATATCGGTGCGGCCCACAAGGTCCGCCGGCGTTGTCGTTTTGTGGAGCCAATACGACGCGAGCGCCATTTCTACCGGCAACGTTGCAGCCAGGCCGGCGGAGAGCGGTGCAGTAGTCGGCGTGCCCAGCAGGCACGCATCGATGAAGCTCCTGGTGTGGGCCTGCTCAAGATTCTGCTTGTTCTCGAACCTGGTTGGCTCGCCCTCGTTCGGCGCAAACGTGTAGCCTTCGCGGGCGAGGTTGAGCGTGCCCTTTGTTCCCTGAAAAAGGACCGACGGCCGGTCGCTGTGGACCGAGAGCACGGTCGATTCGAAGTTCAGGTTCCACCCCTTGTACTGCACGATGGCGCTGATAGTGTCGGGGTTGGTGAGGTCGCCGGTGAGATTGTAATCGCCGCCCAGCGCCGCGGCGTGCAGGGGCTGGCTGTCGTCCATCATCCACTGGGCTACATCGACCCAGTGCGTCAGGATGTCAGCCAACAGACCGTTGCCGTAGTCGTGGTACGAGCGCCACGAGGAGTAACGCGAGGTCTCATACGGAACGTGCGGCGCCGGTCCGAGGAAGAGCTCCCAATTGAGGTCGGCGGGCTTGGGCTGGTTCGGGATAACGCGGCGCTGCCAGGGGAAGTTGCTCCACACGGCGCGCACGATGACGATGTCGCCCAGAAGGTGCTTGTCGAAGATTTCCTGCTTCACGCGGATGTAGTGTTCCGTGCTGCGCTGCTGCATGCCGCATTGCAGCACCTGCTGCTTGTGCGCGGCGGCGGCCTTGCCGAGCGCCTCGCGCTCGTGCCAGCGATGCACCGTAGGCTTTTCGAGGTAGAGATTTTTGTTCGCCGCCAGAACGTCGGTCGCGAGCTGTGTGTGGAGATGGTCGGGCGTTGCGACGTAGACCCCATCCACATCCTTGCGGGCCAGCAGATCGTGGTAGTTGACGAAGGTCGCCGCACTGCCGGCATGGTCGTGGAACCGGCCCTGGAAGTCGGCGGTCTGCTTGCCATACACGTCGCACAAGGCCGCGAAGTTGACGCGAGGGTCTTTCGTAAAGCCGCCGGTAACGACCGTGGCGCGTCGTCCCAGGCCGATGATGCCGAGGTTCAGGCGATCGTTGGCGCCCGCGATCGCGGCGTAGGAACGAGCCGTCATACCCTGAGTTGCCATGGCAGCTACAGCCGATCCAGTAACAATAAAATCGCGACGGTTCATCGTGAGAAAGCCTCCATATCCTGCGACGTGCGGGGGCGCTGCCCAAATAACAATCTATTGTAATCGCTTGCAACGAATCCTTGACCGCCGGCAACAAGAAAAATCCGGCTGCCCAGCGGAGTCGCCGGTGCCTTCCTGTATGCTTGCCGGAATCATCCGGCTCAGTTTCGCGAGGCACTATGTCCCTGGTTAGAAGCGCTCAATCCACGGCTGTTGGATCCATCGTTGTGTTTGTGGGAATCGTTCTCCTCCTGCTGTTTGCGAAGGAGCTTGTCATCCCGCTGGCATTTGCGCTGATCCTCTCTCTGCTGCTGTTGCCCGCGGTTTCGTGGCTGCAGCGGAAGGGCATGTCGAGGAAAATTGCCGTCCTGGTGGCGAGCGCGGTCACATGCATTGTGCTGGTGGGGGGCACTTACATCCTGCTGCGGCAGGTGCTGAACGTTGCCCGGACGCTGCCCGGCTATCGCGCGAATATCCAGAGGAGAATTGAGTCGCTTCATTCCTCTGGGGAAACCTCGCTGGAAGACGCCGTCGCGATGCTGGAGGACCTCAGCGGAAATCTGGGCGCCACCCGTTCGCCCGACCGCATCGATGCGACGCCTGTCAGGATAGTGGGCGCGAAATCCGATCAACTGTTCGCCACGGAGAGAGTGATTTTTGGGGTGTTGCGTCCCGTCGGTGAAATCGCCATTGTCGTGATCTTCATGATTTACATGCTGTTGAACTGGGACGATTTGCGGCATCGGCTGCTGTTGCTGGCGGGGATGGCCAACATCAATTTAATGACCCGCGCACTGGACGACGCGACCACGCGCATCAGCCGCTATCTTGTCATGCAGTTCCAGGTGAATGCATGTTACGGTCTCCTCTTCGGCACCGGACTGTACTTTCTTCATGTCCCGGAGGCGACGTTATGGGGCGTTATTGCCGGTGTTTTGCGCATCGTGCCATTCGCCGGAACGCTGATAGGCATGTTGCTGCCCGTGATGATGTCGATTGCGGTGTCGTCGAGCTGGGCCCCTCCGCTGTGTGTGCTCGGCCTGTTTCTCGTGCTGGAAACGACGGCGGTCAATCTGGTGGAGCCGTGGCTTTTCAGTTCGAGGACCGGCATTTCTTCGCTGGCGCTTCTGGCCAGCGCCATCTTCTGGTCGATGCTCTGGGGATGGCCGGGACTGGTGCTTTCCACGCCCCTGACCGTGTGCGTCGTTGTAGTTGGGCGGCACGTTCCGCAGCTTTCCTTTTTGCATAGCCTGCTTGGCAAGAACGCCAGACTTTCGCCCGCGGCCCACCTTTATGAACGGCTGCTGGCAATGGACCAGCCGGAAGCATGGGCCATCGCCGAGCATTACCTGGGCGATCACCCACTGGTGAAGCTGTACGACGGCGTTGTCATGCCCGCTCTCAGCCTGGCGGAAGAGGACAGGCACAAGGGCGTTCTCGATGTGTATCAGTCCAGGTTTGTGCTGCTCTGGGTTGGAGAGTTGGTGGCGCGGCTGACGACGTATCAGGACAAGGCCGAAGACAACGATAAATCGGCGCGGACGCTTCGGATTGACGCCATGCGGCTGCCGCTGCAAAAGGAGTTTGCGGTGGTATGTCTTTCCGCGGGCGACCAGGCGGCCGAACTCACGACCCAAATGCTGACCCAGCTGCTGGAGCGGGCCGGGCATCAGACGCTCTTGCTGAAAGCCGACGCGCTGTCGGACGAGGTGCTCGACGCGCTCGCAGCGGAAGAAGATACGGTCATATTCATATCCGCGCTTCCACCCTTCGCATTTGCTCGGACCCGCGCGCTGTGCCGGCGCATACGAAAGCATCTCCCCAACAACCGGATCGCTGTTGCGCTTTGGAATTCGCCCGAAGAGGCTGACGACACCGCCGAACGATTTGGGGACGCCCGGCCCAACGTTGTCTTGCGGACGCTGTCGCGCGCCGTGAAACAGGTGGAGTCGTGGCAACAGATTACACGGAAGGTATCGCGTTAGACTGCCGGGGCGTCATTTAGGCTCGCAGAATAAAACGCAAACGCATATCCTCTCCGAACCACATAATGTAGTTTGTCCCCCACGCATTATTAAATAAATTGCAGTGAACGCCGCCGGAAAGGTCCGGCTCGGAATTGGAAAAATTCAGTGGGGACCTTTTGCCGAACGCGACCACGGGAGCATCCAGCGTTTCGACAACGAAGTCCTCATTCCCGTCTCCATATTGAAAACCCGTGGACACCGCATGCATATGCCGGTTGCCGGATACAACGACGTCGGAAGGAGATATCCGCTCACCGGTCTTGTCCATCGTCCAGCTTCCTTTGAGCCCGGCGACAACGGGGTTGAATGTAAGCCACATCGCCTCCGGCATTCTGGTTGCGGGTTTCTGAAACCACGAGAAATTCATGCGAATAATGGGTTCCGTTTTCGGCAGCAACAGTTCCAGATAGAGCTTGGGCGGGAATGCAGCCACGCCTGAATCCACCGCTTCTTTATCGCTGATCGTCAATTGTACAAGCACGCGATGGCCCGACTCATTCTCTTCAACACGAATATCCGCAAGCGACGGAGTCCATTCGCGGCTGCGCGCTCCAAAGCTCTCCATGTTCGGCTTTCCGAAGTCCTTTTTTGCCCAGTCGGCCGTACTGATGATGTAGGCCGCGAAAAATGGCGCGTAATCGTCCTCGGAGAGTGTCTGATAAGAAAATAATGCCAGTGGGTGAGTTATAGACGCCCATTCCCTTCCCGATTTCCTGTTGCGCAAGCGAATAATTGCTCCGCTATGTGGATCGAAGCCGAGAATAAAATGCTCCGTCTGAATTTCTTTCCCAGCCGGACGACTTGCCGGAGCAGGTTCCTTTGCCTCCAGGCTATGCATCGCAGCCGAAGCTTCTTCGCGAAGAGGAGACGGCGGCGTGGCAATACCTTCGAAAAGGTCCTTCCGCTTTTCTGCCCAACTAAACTGAACTACCTCGTAGTTCTTGGTGTGCAGCATCGAGGCGAGGTCTTTCGGCGTGTAATGATTGAAATCGAGCCAGGTCTTTGTGTCCGTTCCCCAGGTATGCTCGGGTTCGAGAAGCAGGCGGCGAAGTAACCGCAGATCGTCTGGGTTTCCGATTGTCAGCTTACCCCGATCGAGCCAGGATTGCCTTAGGCGCTGCATCTCACGATATCTCGCCATCTTGAGTGGGTCGCTGGCAACACCATAAATCCAGGTGTCACCTATTTCCTGCGTCACTACGGGCAGATTCTTTTTATATTGCTGGACCGCGGCCGCAATATTGCTAAGGTTAGTCGGAGTGATGCTGGCATTGGGGAAACTGTTCGCAAGGTCAGCGTATATCTTCCCGACTTCCTCCTTAGTATGCGGTCCGCTGTTGTCACCTCTAACGACGATCGCAACGGCCAGGTCCGACCCAGGAACGCGGGTGGTTGCACCATATTCGTGGTGATACATCACAACGAGAGTCGCCCCATTTGAATCCTTCCATGTAAAGAGTGGGGGCACCTCCGCGGGCCTGCTCGCGCCATTCACTCCGATGTCGAGGAACGTAATTCCCTTCGCGGCCAGCGGAGCAATCAGGCCGCGGGTGTGGCCGGGGACGTCCGTCATTTTCGCACCCGTCGTGCGGCATCCGAAGCGGCGGTCCAATGCCTCGGAAAGCCCGATGCCACCCAATATCATCGATGACGTCATCAGTTCGGTTTGCCAATTGAACGGGAGGCCATGCCACGCGATATCACCCGCTGCGATCGCATGCTCCATCCTTCGCACGTCGGCCGGCGAGGCTTGTTCGAGGTACTCATACAACAGCCACGAACCGGTCGTCCACACGTAACGCTGCGACCCGCTTTGGCGCATCGTATCCGCAACCTGGATGGCCTTCGGAAAATAATCCGCGAAATAGCGGCTCACAACTGCCGCTTGCGTGTTGATGAAACCAGCGTCAAAGTGGCACTTGAACATCACGAGCACACGCTTCACTTCCGGGTCGGGCGTTTGCAGGCCGGATGACGGTTGCATGCAAAGACCTGAGCCTTTCCCCAGCGCGTACGCGCCACCCACGATCAAAGCCGATCTAACAAATTCGCGACGTTCCATTGTGACCTTCAAGTTGGATTTTGGAGCTGAACCAATAGGTTATGAATAAACCGGACGTTCTACTTAAGGGGAATCCTCACGATGGCTGCCGAAGCGGCCGGCACCTGCACTTCAATTTTTCTGGGATGATCCAGGGCAAGTGGCGTCCACTTGCCGTCCCACACACTGTCGTCTATTGTGGCGCCGCCTAGTGTTATGCCGCTTCGCGCGGTAACATCTCCGTTCGGAGCGGAAAGATACATTACCTCTGCGCCGCTCCCTGACACCTGCTGAGCGACAAGTGCAGCTCGCACTGTAGGCGCATTCGTTCCGTGCTCCTTGTTAATGATCGTGATAAACAGCATCCGCTTATCTCGAACCGCGTATGCCGTGAGGTTTATGCCCTCTGGATTTGCGATCGTGAGCGGCTGCGCAGCTCCATGGCTTCCCAGCGCGAACGCCTTGAGTCCATAGGCTTTGGGATTGATCCTGAACGTGCCGTCACGATCGAGATAAATTGTGTCGGTGAATATCCATCGCTTATTGTGGAAGTTAACTCCGGCCGCATGATGCGAAGCATGCCAATGCATATAGTCTAGCGCCCACAGTGCGGAAGCGTAGGCATTGCTGGCACCGTCGACCCCGCCGGTATAATCGTTGCACTCCGTCATGCGGTAGGTGATACCGCCGGCTTGAACGGGGCCGAGGACATGGTCAAAGAGTAACCTATAGTTAGTCGAAATCCATTCGCGGGACAACATCGCATTTACGGCTTCTGTGATGCTCACGCCTTTTGCGCCCTCACCTACGTAGTCGTGCTGGGTGACAAAAGAAATAGGCCGCAATCCCTTCTCACTGTCCGCGAATTGTTGTGTCCATGACTTACCGTTGTAATCGGTGTCCTTCGTGGCCCTGGGCACGGGATAGTTGGAGCCAGTGTCGGGTCCGGTAAACGCGGCATGCGGCGCCGCATGATTTATTGCCGCCGCGAAGTCATTCCAGTCGGCAATAAATGATGGATACGCCGTTCCAGGAATATCTGCAGCAGTCTCGAATATTTTGGGGTCTCGTGGGTGTTCCAGCGCTGTGTGATAGGAGTGCCAATCCGGCTCATTGCCAATCTGAAACGCACTTACCTGATTTGCGTAGTGGCTTTCGATGTAGCTCACAGTAGTGGCCGCGCTTGCTTTATTGCCATTGAGCAGGCGAACGGTATAGATCACATCGACGCCCGCGGCGCTGGCAAACGCAAACAGGCGGTCAATATCCGCCGGCTTCGGATCCGGATAGTTCGGATCGTCGGCAGTGCCGCCTCCAACACGAATGTTCTTGATGCCAATCGCCTGAAAGAGCTTGATGAGCGGTTTGTTCTCCGCGCTGAAGAGGTAGTTGCCGTTCTTGTCCGGGAGAAGATTCGACGTCTCGAAGCTCAACCCAACGAAATCGGCCGGAATGGGTTGCTTGTCCGCCCGCGCGCCGATAGTAATCGTGACCGGCGACTGCGGCCGTGCGGTAGCCGTCAATAAAAGCGCTGCGGCGGCCAACTTCAAGAGGTGCGTGGCGCGTGTCATCCGACTCCTTGACCGATGCGATCGTTGTTTCGACTCAAGGCTATCAGTCCGGCTGAACACCCTGCGACTCCGCTGTTGATTTCAGTTAATGCAACCGCTCCCTAAGATTATCTCAAGGCGAGAAATGATGAGGCCGGTCTACAAGTTCGTCGAGTCGCCGATTGGCGATCGCTTTCCCGAAGGCCCCGGCTGGATTCGACCGGTTGAAACGGTCATGGTCCATACTCGCAAGCGATGCATCCAAGCGCCCAGCCAGGCCGTTCCTTGGGTCCCGCACAAGAATTGAACGTAGGCTTTCCAGTCATGGACCGGGAATGTCAAAAGTGTTCGATGTTTTGGATAAAACGACCGGCGACACGGCGCATGGCCTCTCTCGGATATAGTGTCCCTACTATGATCGCGCTTGAAGCGTTCTCCGCAGTGGATCGAAGACACAAGGTAGGACTGTTCAGTATCGGACTGGAAGCCTATTGGGATCAGTTCGCCGGTTTGCGTGAGCGACTGGATCGCAACAACGAGGCGATCCGCCACAGACTGGAAGCGTTGGGGGCAGAGGTGGTCAATGTGGGCCTGGTCGATAGTCCGGACAAGGCAGTTGCGGCAGGCCATATTTTTCGACGGGAAGATATAGATCTACTGTTTCTTCACGTATCCACATATGCCTTATCCTCAACCGTCTTGCCGGTTGTGCGTCATTGCAAGACGCCAGTCATTTTGTTGAATCTGGCTCCTGAAGCGGCAATTGATTACGCGGCCTTCAACCGCATGGGCGACCGCACGGCGATGACCGGCGAATGGCTGGCCTACTGCCAGTCCTGTTCGGTCCCTGAGATCGCGAATGTTTTTCGGCGATGCAAGATTCCGTTTCGGCAGGTGACAGGGGTGCTCGACGACGAGCGGGCGTGGCACGAGATTGGAGAATGGTTGGGAGCCTCACGCGCGGCGCACGGCATGGAACACAATCGGCTAGGCATCATGGGGCATTATTACAGCGGAATGCTGGACATCTATTCCGATCTGACGCTACAGTCGTTTACTTTCGGGACGCACATCGAGTTGATTGAGGTGGACGAACTCTCAGCCTTGCGGCGTAATGTGGGCACGAACGAGATCGCTGGCCGCGTCGCGGAAATCCGGGAACTGTTCGACGTCGGAACCGATTGCGAGCCATACGAATTGGAGCGCGCCGCACGTACTTCCGTGGCGCTGGATAGGATCGTCGAGCAATATAGTCTCGGTTCACTCGCCTACTACTACAAGGGGTCGGGGCTCGCCGAAAATGAAGACACGATGAGTTCCATTATCGTCGGCACAAGTATTCTTACTGCGCGCGGCGTTGCCGTCGCCGGAGAACTGGAGATTAAGAACGCGCAGGCGATGAAGATATTGGACCTGTTGGGCATCGGCGGTTCCTTCACGGAATATTACGCGACCGACTTTAACGACGACGTGATCCTGATGGGACACGATGGTCCGGGACACACGGCAATCGCGGAGGGAAAGCCGAAGCTGCGTCCGCTTCAGACTTACCATGGCAAGGTGGGAAGGGGCTTGTCGATCGAGATGACCGTGAAACACGGCCCCGTGACACTATTGGCTGTAGCCGAAGACGGCGGCGGCGCACTCAAGTTTGTCATAGCGGAGGGTGAGTCCGTCCCCGGTCCTATCCTCGAAATTGGCAACACCAACAGTCGATATCGCTTTTCCATCGGCGCTCGCGAGTTTCTTGAGAAGTGGAGCGCGCAGGGGAGCGCGCACCACTGTGCGATCGGCGTCGGCCATCACTCGGCCACCCTCACAAAATTGGCTTCTCTACTGGGCATCGAATGTGCTCGCGTGTGCTGATCCCACAAAATAGTTTCACAAGAGAAAAGATATGTATCTACCGTTTTTGCCTGGCGTTTTTCTTGCGACAGGCTGCCGAGCCGGGTATTGAAGAGAGAGCGCTTTCCATTTGCGCTATCGCCGGCAGGTCTCTGTGTTGTAACTCGTCATAGGCGCACGATACCTCAGGGGTAGATCTTTCGTCATAGTCCGCAACATTCCCTGCCTGAAGCGTGTCTATCCCTTCAGCCGGCAGCGAGTTCCTCCCCACGCTGCTGCAAGGAGCAACACTCATGAAACGCATCCTTTTTCCCGCTGCCCTCGTTCTCGCGCTTTCGGGCGGCCTGGCCTTCGCGCAGGAGCCCACGCCCCCGCCGCAACAAGCTCCGGCGCCCATCGTCCGCCCGCACCAGCACCATGCCCAGGACCCGCATCGCGCCGCCATGCGCCTGAGCAAGCAACTCAACCTCACCCCGGACCAGACTGCCAAAATCGAGCCTATCTTCGCCGACCGCGATCAGAAGATCGCCGCACTCAGGTCCGATGACCAGACAGATCCCCGGACCCTCCACAAACAGATGCGCGCCATTCAGCGCGACACGCAGCAGCAGCTTGTCGGCGTCCTCACGCCAGAGCAGCTTGAACAGATGAGGTCCATGCACCACGGCCACCACGGGTCGCCGGAGCAGCCCGCCCCACAGTCTCCCACGGCTCTGTAACCGCAGAAACAGAACGACGCCCTCGCCGATTGCGAGGGCGTCGTTGCGTCTGCGAAGTGATTAAGCCTTCGGCTGCAAACCGCGCACGACGGCGAACAGATCTTCTCCTACCGTCCGCGTCTTGGCGATGGCATCTTCGAGCGGAATATCGGAAATCTGCGTTCCCTTCAGCACCACCAGACGGCCAAACCTGCCCGCATGGACAAGGTCGATCGCCGCCACGCCATACCGCGTCGCCAACATGCGGTCGTATGCCGTGGGTGTGCCGCCGCGTTGCGTATGACCGAGATTCACGCTGCGGGTCTCGTAGCCTGTGCGCCGCTCGATCTCCTCCGCCAGCGCCTGTCCGATGCCGCTCAGCCGGGCGTGCCCGAAAGAGTCCAGCTTGGTGCCGACCGAGACCTGACCGTCGTGCTCCGGCAGCTTCGCGCCCTCGGCGACAACCACAATCGCGAACCGCTTGCCGCTTTCCCAGCGCGCGCGCAGCAGCCGGACAACCTCGTCCATATCGATCGGCTGTTCCGGCGTCAGGGTCACATCCGCGCCACCCGCAATGCCGGCGGTAATCGCGATCCACCCAGCGTCCCTGCCCATCACCTCGACCACCTGCACGCGGCTGTGCGCCTCGGTCGTCGAGTGCAGCCGGTCGACCGCCTCGGTCGCAATCGTCACCGCCGTATCGAACCCGAAGCAGACGTCGGTGCCGCTGAGGTCGTTGTCGATGGTCTTCGGCACGCCCACGCAGTTGACGCCGCGCTTGGACAGTTCGACCGAAATCGACTGGGTATCGTCTCCGCCCATGGCGATCAGCGCGTCCAGCTTGTGGCCCTCGATCACCTCGCGACAGCGCTCGAACCCGCCCTCGATCTTCTTTACGTTGGTGCGCGACGACCGCAGGATCGTGCCTCCGCGATGCAGTATCCCGCTGGTCGTTTCGAGGTCCAGCGGCATGGTCCGGTCCTCGATCACGCCCCGCCAGCCTTCGCGGAACCCCACGAACTCATCTCCGTAATGCAACACGCCCTTACGCACCGCCGCCCGAATCACAGCATTCAGACCGGGGCAGTCTCCGCCGCCGGTCAACATTCCAATCCGCATTTTCACGTCCTCCAAATTTCTAACTGAAAAAATAATACCGCCCTTGGCAGGTGCGGTTCTAATTCCTGTTCCGTGCGGGAGCGCACCGTGTATCCCCGGATACCCACAGAATTTTCCTCCGTCAACCGGCATCTACACTAACCCAATGGATAAATTCGTCATCCGCGGCGGCAATCCGCTGCTCGGCACCATCAAAGTTTCCGGAGCGAAGAACTCCGCGCTCCCCTGCATGGCCGCGGCCATCCTCACCGAGGACGAAGTCATCCTCGAAAACATTCCGCAGGTCCGCGACATCGAGACGGAGCGCAAGTTGCTCGAATCCATGGGCGCCACGGTCGAGCTCGGCTACGGCCGCGCCCAGCACCGCACCGTCATCCATTGCGCCGTGCTGTCCGACCCTGTTGCGAAGTATGAAATCGTGAAGACGATGCGCGCCAGTTCTCTGGTGCTCGGCCCTCTGATCGCCCGCACCGGCATGGCGCGGGTGGCAATGCCGGGCGGCTGCGCCATCGGCGGCCGCCCCATCGACCTGCACATCAAGGGCCTCGAAGCCATGGGCGCGACCGTCACGCAGGAGCACGGCTACCTCGAAGCCCGCGCCGACCGCCTCAAAGGCGCGCACATCGTCTTCGACAAGATCACCGTCACCGGCACCGAAGACCTGCTGATGGCTGCCGTCCTCGCCGACGGCGAAACCGTCTTCGAAAACTGCGCGCGTGAGCCCGAAGTAACCGATCTCGCCGCCCTGCTCGTCGCGATGGGCGCGAAGATTGAGGGCGCGGGAACGTCGACGATCCGCGTCAAGGGCGTCCGCAAACTACACGGCGCGCGCCACAAGATCAACCCCGACCGCATCGAAGCCGGCACCTTCCTCATCGCCGGCGCCATCACCGGCGGAGACCTCAACATCGACTGCTGCAACCCCAAACATCTCGGCGCCATCATCGGCAAGCTCGAAGAGTGCGGCGTCAAGCTCGACATCGGCACGGACCACATTCGTGTCCGCTCCGAGGGCCGCGGCTTCAAATGCGCCGACATTTCAACCGAAGAATACCCCGGCTTCCCCACCGACATGCAGGCCCAGTACATGGCGCTCGCGACGCAGTGCGAGGGCACGACCAGCATCACCGAAAACATCTTCGAGAACCGCTTCATGCACGTTCAGGAATTGAACCGCATGGGCGCGAGCATCGTCGTCAACGGCCGGACGGCAACCGTCCGCGGCGGAGCGACGCTGCAATCGGCGGCGGTGATGTGCTCGGACCTGCGTGCTTCGGCAGCCCTGGTGCTCGCGGCGCTGATCGCCGATGGCGAGTCCGTCCTCGACCGCGTCTACCACATGGACCGCGGCTACGAGCGCCTGGAGGAAAAACTGCGCGGCATCGGTGCGCAGATCCGCCGCATGGGAGACGTGTTCGCCAAGAAATAGTCGCCCCGGCGGAATTCGGGAACTCGAGGCCCGATCCCATCGACCCAATCCGGGCCGCCGCCGAAACCGCTCAGACCGGACGCACATCCTTGCCCTGCAACGCCAGGTACTGGTGAACGAACGCGATCGCCATGCTTCCCTCGCCCACCCCGCTCGACACCCGTTTGATCGAGTCATGCCGCACATCGCCCGCGCAAAAAAGCCCGGGGAAATTCGTCTCCAGCAAGAACGGCGGCCGGCGCTGCTGCCAGAACTCCAGGTCGCGCCCGGTGCAGACGTAGCCGTTCTCGTCCCGCTGCAGCCCATCCGGCAGCCAGCCCGTATTGGCATTGGCTCCAATCATCACGAACAGCGCATCCGCCTTCCGCGTCCGCGGCGCCGCGCCCCCCGTGCTGGTGCAAATCGTCTCCAGATGGTCTTCCCCGCCCGCCGACACCACCACCGTAAACGGCTCCACCGAAATATTGCTCTTCTGCTTCATCTG
This sequence comes from Acidobacteriaceae bacterium, assembly GCA_035648695.1. Taxonomy (GTDB): domain Bacteria; phylum Acidobacteriota; class Terriglobia; order Terriglobales; family Acidobacteriaceae; genus Granulicella. The sequence goes on from DASRLB010000309.1 coordinate 15,435, forward strand.
CTCGATCAGGTAAGCCGACATGCTCGACTCCAGCCCCGCGCCCCGCACCAGCACCGTCACCGTCGCCGAATAGTTCGCGAAGAACATCGCCGCCTGCCCCGCCGAGTTGCCGCCGCCGACTATAAATATATCCTTGCCGATCACCGTCATCGACTCCGTCCGGGCCGCGCCATACAGCACCCCGCGCCCGATCAGCCGGTCCACGCCCTCCGCGTCCAGCCTGCGCCAGTCGACGCCCGTCGCCAGGACCACCGTCCTCGTCTTCACCCGGTCGCCCCCGTCGAGCTCCACGCAATACTCGCCCTGCATCGGCTCGATATTCACCACCTCACGCGTCATCACCATCTCCGCGCCAAACTGCGTGGCCTGCCGCAGGGCTCGCTCGCTCAACTCGTTGCCCGAAATCCCTCCAGGAAACCCAAGGTAGTTCTCAATCCGCGACGAAGTTCCCGCCTGTCCGCCCACCGAGGCCTTCTCGATCAGCAGCACGCACAGCCCCTCGGACGCTCCATACACCGCCGCCGCCAGACCCGCCGGACCGCCGCCAACCACCACCACGTCATACCGCTCCTTGTTGGGCTTCGTCCTTATCCCCAGCGCCTCGGCAACCTTCCGCACCGTTGGCGGCTGTCCCACGCAGTACGCCCGGTCCACCACCACAGCCGGCCCGGTCAGGTCCGCCGGCATGCACTTGGGCACCTGGTCCGGATCGCGTTCCCGGTCAACCCACTTGTACGGTATCCGGTTCATCGAAAGGAACGACCGGATGTCGCGGCAGTCCGTATCGTACTGCGACCCCACCACCAGCACCCGCGTCGGGTCGTTCCCGCGCACGTAATCCTGGATCTTGGTCACCCGGTTGGCCATCGTCTGCATGATGAGCGAGCTGCAATCAGTCGACGAGTCGATCAACTCCTTGAACTGCCGGATGGTCAGCTTCGCCACGCGCGAAGGCTCACGCGCCCGCAGTGACGCAATGGACGGCGACGCCAGCAGGATCGGCGTCTCGCCAAAAAAGTCCCCGCGGACGTACTTGTTCACCACCAGGTCCGTGTTGCCAAAATTCTTCAGGACATCCAGTGATCCCTCCAGCAGCACCAGGAACGTCGCCGGCTCGCCTTCCCGGACCAGCCACTCTCCCTCCTGGAGGTGGACGTCGGCAATCGTCTGCGCCAGCCGCTGCCGCTGCGTATCCGATAAACACGCAAAGATAGGAATATCTTTCAAGTCATCCGCGTGGATCATGCATTACCCCTTCAGCGCGCCGGGATTCTCCAGCGCGCCTTTGACTCATTTTACGTTCACCGCAACCGCGCCGGCGAACCGGCTTCCATGAGATGTTCCACGGCCTGGAACGCCGCAAGCCAAAATTTCAAAATCTCGCGCCTGGGAAACAGCCTCTTGGAAAAAGTCTGCATCTTACGGCCTGATTGTCACGTCCCTATTTCAAATGTCTTACGGTACGGCAGCAATCGGTCTTACTTGTACTCCTTCCGCCTAGACAACTACGTGCGGTCTGCTGTAAATTTGCCGATGAAGATTGGACTCAAACCTACACTCCTGCGGTACCTGATTGCTGTGGCCGCCCAATTCCCGTGACGCAAGTCTCAGCCCATTCCAACATCCGGTGACCTCACGATGACTCTTCTCTCGTCTACTCAGCGCATTATCCGCATATCCCTGGCCGGTGGTCTCGCCCTCGGCCTAGCGACCCTCGCCGGCTGCGGTGTTGGTAACGGCGCTCCAGCCACCGGTTTCGACACCACAGTCGGCCATGTTCAGGGCACCATCCACGGCGGCCCGAATCCGGTCGGCGGAGCGACGGTCACCCTTTACGCGACCGGAGATACCTCCGGAAACTCAACCGGGTATGGCGTCGGCCAGTCGTTGCAGACCGCCAAGTCGGATGCAAGTGGCAACTTCAGCTTTGAGGGCGGCTACACCTGCCCAGCGAATCAGTATGCCTATATGGTCGCCACCGGAGGCAAGACTGGAAGCAACAACGTCAATCCAAATTCCGTCCTTATGGCCGCTCTCGGGCCTTGCAGCGGAGTTTCCTCCAGCACGTTCGTCATCATCAATGAGCTGACGACCGTGGCCGCCGGCTACACGCTGAGCAACTTCATGAATATCACCGGCAATGCGGTCACCGGATACGTTGTAGGAATCGGGGCCCCGGCTACGAACAACGCACCCAACGGCTGCGTCAACAATTCCTATTACGGCACCGGCACCTGCCCCACGACCGCGGCAGCGGGGCTCGCCCACGCCTTCGCAAACGCCGCCGCCCTGGCCAACAGCTCCGGCGGATCAATCAACGCGACGACCAAGAACGGCGCCATCGTACCGGTGCAGTTGATCAATACCCTGGGCAACATCCTCCAGGCCTGCGTCAACAGCAACGGCGGCGGGACGGACCTGGCAGCGGGCGCTCCGACCACAACCACTTCAACCGCTGGCGGAACCACCAACGACGGAACACCCTGTGGCAAGCTCTTCTCCTACATCAGCTACACCGCAGATGGCACACAGAGCGGGACCCTCACCGCTCCTGGCAACACCCTGTCTGCCATTCAGAGCCTGGCCAAGCGGCCCACAGGCAGCCCCACGCAGTTCAACTCCAGCTGCGATTCTGGCAGCACCGGAACAACATCCGCGGTCACCTGCATCTTCAACATGGGCACACCGGTCGGCATCTACCAGACGTCAATGACGGTCGCACCTACGGACTGGACGCTGGGTATCTCGTATCCCAAGGGCAGCTTCTCCACCGCCGCAAACGGCGTCACTTGTGCTGGCAGCCCCACTACCAACGGCGCTCTTTATCCCTTCATGGCGGCTACCGACATCAACGATAACGTGGTCATCCTGAACGGGGATGCCAGCACTGCTAGCTGCTACAACCTCCTGACGGTTGGTTTCGACGGCACCCCGCTGGAAGGAAACGGTTTCGACAACAACAATGCGATACCGATCTGGGTTTCAACCGACGCCTTCGGTCACGCAATCGTACCGGTACACGGCACGGTAGAGAACGGAGTTCGTATCTTCGGCGCGACGGATGCCAACCTGCCGCTGGTCGGAACCATTCCCGCAGTCCTCAATACGGCAACGAACTTTCCGTTCTGGAGCGGTGTCGACCAGAATGACGGAATCTATCTATCGGATTCACCGGCTACCAAGACAACAACCGACAATTTTGGGTACCTCCCTGTCTCCGGTACGGAATCCCACTCGACCCCCGTCTATGGCACGCCGGTTACACCGACCCCAATCAATACCAACAAGCTCAACCCGATTAGCGTGGATGTCAATGGTGTGGGCTTCACTACCACTAACTCCAGTTCAAGCGGTGTCACCCAGGCTCTCGTCATGGGTTCGGCCACTGACTCGAGTCTTGCATTTGGGGGTGTCTCAAGTAGCGGAATCATTACCGCAACCGACAACGCCGGCAACATCTGGAATCTGTCAAACGCAGCGGGCGGCGTAAATGGAGGTTCCTCGGTAGTCGCTGTCTTATCGCCGGGTGTCGGTGTCTATAAACAGTCCTATACCGTCGCCGGCGGCGTTGTCACTCTGGGTGCGGGGAGTCTCGTTACCACTCTGACGCCCGGCGCAGTAAAACCGCAGGCCGGCCAGATCGACGGCAATAACGTCATCTGGTACGCAGACATTGAAGGTGCCCTCACGACGTCACCATCAACCGTCATCAACCCCGGTTCGCTCCACGGTTATGACACCGTCAACAACTTCGATACACATGTCTACAACGGTTGCAAGTTCGCTACGTCGACGTCAACGGCTTGCGGATCGCAGCCGACGGACGCGACGTATCCAAGCAATTCGCCCTACCTCTTGTATGGCACACGCGGTCTCGCCATTGACTCGGCCGGTAGCATTTGGCTAGTCAACGGAACGCAAGGGCAGGTCAACGAGATCATCGGTCTCGCTGCTCCTACCTGGCCGCTCTTCATCCACAACGGCACATCCAACAAGCCCTAACGATTACCGCAACGCAACCGGAAAGGCCCGCGCCCGTCGCGGGCCTTTTCCTTTATCCTCAAAGAGTCGCACTGAATAACCCATGCCAAACGAAACCACCCGCAAGCCCCGCTTCAACTGGTCCGACCCCTTCGACCTCGAATCCCAGCTCACCGAAGACGAGCGCCTCACCCGCGACACCGCCCGCCGCTACGCCCAGGAAAAACTCCTCCCCCGGGTCATCGACGCCTACCGCGACGAGCGCACCGACCCCGCCATCTTCACCGAAATGGGCGCGCTTGGCCTGCTCGGTCCCACCCTCCCCGAAGCCTTCGGCGGCTCCGAGGCCACCTACGTCGCCTACGGCCTCATCGCCCGCGAAGTCGAACGCGTCGACTCCGGCTACCGTTCCATGATGAGCGTCCAATCCTCGCTCGTCATGCACCCCATCCACGCCTACGGCTCCGACGCCCAGCGCGAAAAGTACCTCCCCAAACTAGCCGCCGGGACCCTGATTGGCTGCTTCGGCCTGACGGAACCCAACGCCGGCTCCGACCCTGGGGCAATGACTTCAGTCGCCGTGCGGACCGCAACGGGCTACCGCCTCAACGGCACCAAGACCTGGATCACCAACTCCCCCATCGCCGACATCTTCATCGTCTGGGCCAAACTCGACGGCACGATCCGCGGCTTCATCCTCGACAAGGGAACTCCCGGCCTCACCGCCCCCAAGATAGAAGGCAAGCTCTCCCTCCGCGCGTCGATAACCGGTGAAATTGTTATGAGGGATGTAGAAGTCACCGAAGACGCGATCCTTGCTTCCGCCTCAGGTCTGTCGGGGCCTTTTGCCTGCCTCAACCGCGCCCGCTACGGCATCTGCTGGGGAACCATGGGCGCCGCCGAAGACTGTTTCCACCGCGCCCGCCAGTACGCCCTGGACCGCAAGCAATTCGACCGGCCGCTAGCCGCGACGCAACTCATCCAGACAAAGTTCGCCAACATGCAAACCGAAATCTCCCTTGGCCTGCAGGGCGCGCTGCAACTTGGACACCTCTTCGACACCGGTCGCGCCACCCCCGAGCTCATCTCCATGATGAAGCGCAACAACTGCGGCAAGGCCCTCGACATCGCCCGCGCCGCCCGCGACATCCACGGCGGCAACGGCATTTCCGCCGAGTTCCACGTCATGCGCCACGCCCAGAACCTCGAATCCGTCAACACCTACGAAGGCACCTACGACATCCACGGCCTGGTCCTGGGCCGCGCCATCACCGGCATCCAGGCCTTCTCCTGAACACTCCCACCACAAATTCGTCATCCTGAGCGGAGGCTCGCGCTTTTGCGAGCCGCAGTCGAAGGACCTGCCATCCAGCCTGCATCACCCAAACCGTTCGAACCGTTCAACCGCCAGCCCTCCTCACCACAACCGTTCGCCCCTTTCAACCATCGAATCCCAGGCGTCTTTCTCTACGCTCTACCCTCTATCCTCTACACTCTAAACAGTGACCAAACCCTCCATCCTCGTCACCGGCGGCGCCGGCTTCATCGGCTCGAACTTCATCCTCGACTGGTTCGCCACCGGCAACGATGCTGGCATCGTCAACCTCGACCTCCTCACCTACGCCGGCAACCCTTCCAACCTCGCGACCCTCGCCGACAACCCCAACTACACCCTCATCCACGGAGACATTTGCGACCAAACCCTCGTCGCAAACACTCTCGCCACCTACCAACCCACGGCCATCGTCCACTTCGCCGCCGAATCCCACGTAGACCGTTCCATCCTCGGCCCCGAAGCCTTCCTCCGCACCAACATCGACGGCACCTTCAACCTCCTCCGCGCCGCCCGCGCCTACGTCGACGCCGAAGCCCCCGCGCACTTCCGCTTCCTCCACGTCTCCACCGACGAGGTCTACGGAACTCTCACCCCCGACGCCGCCGCCTTCCACGAGCGAACCCCCTTCGCTCCCAACTCCCCCTACGCCGCCTCGAAGGCCTCATCCGATCACCTCGTCCGCGCCTGGCATCACACCTACGGCCTGCCCACGCTCATCACCAATTGCTCCAACAACTACGGCCCGTTCCAGTTCCCCGAAAAGCTCATCCCCCTCATCATCACCAACGCCCTCGCCGGCAAGCCTCTGCCCGTCTACGGAGACGGCCAGCAAATCCGCGACTGGCTCTTCGTCGCCGACCACTGCTCCGCCATCCGCCGCGTCCTCACCAACGGCCGTCTCGGCGAAACCTACAACATCGGCGGCAACAACCAGCGCAGCAACCTCGAAGTCGTCCAGACCATCTGTGCCATCCTCGACGAACTCCGCCCCACGTCCTCTCCCTACAGCGACCTCATCCGCTTCGTCCAGGACCGCCCCGGCCACGATCGCCGCTACGCCATCGACGCCGGCAAAATTACGTCCGAGCTGCACTGGCATCCTGAAGAAACCTTCGAAACCGGCCTCCGCAGGACCGTCGCCTGGTACCTCGACAACCCCATCTGGATAGACAATGTAACCAGCGGCGCATACCAGCAGTGGATCACCAAAAACTACGCCGGTCGCGCGGAAGCAGGCACAGCATGAAGGGCATCATCCTCGCCGGAGGCTCCGGCTCCCGGCTCCATCCGGTCACGCAGGCGGTCTCCAAGCAGCTTCTCCCCGTCTACGACAAGCCGATGATCTACTACCCCCTCTCCGCGCTCATGCTGGCCGGCATCCGCGACATCCTCATCATTTCCACCCCCTCCGACACCCCGCGCTTCGAGCAGCTTCTCGGCGACGGCTCGCAGTGGGGCCTGCGCTTCGAGTACGCCATCCAGCCCTCGCCCGACGGCCTCGCTCAGGCCTTCCTCATCGGCGAAGATTTCCTTGCCGGAGAAGGCTGCTGCCTGGTCCTCGGCGACAACATCTTCTACGGCCACGACTTCGCCAAAACCCTCCGCGAAGCCTCGCAACACACCACCGGCGCCACTGTCTTCGCCTACGCCGTCACCGACCCCGAGCGCTACGGCGTAGTCGAGTTCGACGCCTCGGGCCGCGCCATTTCCCTTGAAGAAAAACCCCTCAAGCCCAAGTCACGCTACGCCGTCACCGGCATTTATTTCTACGATAATCAGGTCGTCGAAGTCGCCCGCTCGCTGAAGCCCAGCCTTCGCGGCGAGCTCGAGATCACGGACGTCAACTCCTGGTACCTGCACCGCGGCCAGCTCCGCACCCAGGTCCTCGGCCGCGGCCTCGCCTGGCTCGACACCGGGACCCACGACTCCCTCCTCGAAGCCTCCAACTTCATCCAAACCATCGAGCGCCGCCAGGGCCTCAAAGTCGCCTGCCCCGAAGAAATCGCCTACCGCCAGGGCTACATCACCCCCGCTCAGCTCCAAACCCTTGCCGGCAGCATGGGCAAAAGCACCTACGGCCAATACCTCGTCCGCATTCTCGAAGAAGCCGTCTACTAGATCCATGCAGGGATCGCAGCCGAGGAAACCAAAGGACAACGCCTCTTAATCCGCCCACGCAGCCGCAAATGATACAAAGGAGAGTCGATGGCAACCGATTCCCCATCCCGCCCCAACCTCCTCCGCAACCTCGACCAACCCTGGGACATCCTCATCATCGGCGGCGGCGCCACCGGCCTCGGAGCCGCCGTAGAAGCCGTCTCCCGCGGCCTCCGCACGCTCCTCATCGAGCGCTCCGACTTCGCCAAGGGCACCTCCTCGCGCAGCACAAAACTCGTTCACGGCGGCGTCCGCTACCTCGAACAGATGAACATCACCCTCGTCCTCGACGCCCTCCGCGAGCGCGGCCGCATGTTGGCCAACGCCCCCCACCTCGCCCACAAATTCTCCTTCGTCGTCCCCACCTACAGCCTGCTCTCCCTGCCCTACTACGCCGCCGGACTCCAGGTCTACGAAATGCTCTCCGGCAAGTTCTCCCTCGGAGCCTCCAAAGTCCTCTCACGCCAACGCACCAAAGAGCTCCTCCCCGGAGTCATGTCCGAAGGCCTCACCGGCGGCGTCCTCTACCGCGACGGCCAGTTCGACGACGCCCGCTACATCGTCACCCTCCTCCGCACCTTGCAGGACCTCGGCGGCACGGCCATCAACTACGTCGAAGCCGCCAGCATCCTCCAAACCGCGGGCAAGACCACCGGCGTCCGTGCCCGCGACACCGAAACCGGAGAAGAGTTCGACCTCCACGCCCGCGCCGTCATCAACGCCACCGGCGTCTTCACCGAGCAAATCCTCGCAATGGAAGCCCCCTGCCCCTCCGGCTCCCTTCTCGCCGTCAGCCAGGGCAGTCACGTCGTCCTCCCGCGCTCGTTCCTCCCCGGCGACGCCGCGCTCATGATCCCCAAAACCTCCGATGGCCGCGTCCTCTTCGCCATCCCCTGGCACAACGCCATCGTGGTCGGCACCACCGACGAACCGGTCCCCGCGCCCTCGGTCGAGCCGCGCGCCATGCCCAACGAGCGCACCTTCCTCATCGACTACGTCACCCGCTACCTCGGCCGCCGTCCTCAGGCCTCCGAGGTCCTCAGCATGTGGTCGGGACTCCGCCCGCTCATCCGCGCCGGCGGAGGCAAAACCTCGAAACTCTCCCGCGACCACTCCGTCCTCGTTTCCCCGTCCGGCATCGTCACGGTCGCCGGAGGCAAGTGGACGACCTACCGCAAAATGGGCGAAGACGCCATCAACCGCGCCTGCAAAGTCCACAACCTGCGCTGCTCCCCATCCAAGACCGCCGGCATGCATCTCCACGGCTGGGCAATCCCAGACCCGAAAATTCCCGGCGAGTGGAGCCAGGTCTACGGCACCGACCTCACCGGCGTTCAAACCGTCGCCGCATCCGACCCGCAACTCGCCCGCAAGCTCCACCCGCGCCTCCCCTTCCTCGCCGGCGAAGTCGTCTGGGCGGCCCGCTGGGAAATGGCCCGCACGGTCGAGGACGTCCTCGCCCGCCGCACCCGGGCCCTCTTCCTCGACGCCCGCGCCGCCATCGAAGCCGCCCCGCTCGTCGCCGACCTCCTCGCCCGCGAGCTCAACCGCACCCCCGCCTGGCGCGACCGCGACCTCCAGCACTTCAACGAAGTCGCCGCCGGCTACCTCTACGCCGATTCCTGAAAAACGTGTCAAGCCCCCCAGCCTGTGCAAAACTCCTAAACTCACCATGAACACAGGCGAAATCAATTTCCGAAAGCGTGCATGTTATAGGGGCGAACTCTGTACAATTAACTCAGCACTCAAAACTCACAACTCAAAACTGAACAAGCGCCCAACCGTCGCGGCGCCCGGCGGTACCCATTGTCACAAAGCACCCGTTTCCCTCTAAGCTCTCTCGCTCTAAGCTCTTCGCTCGTTCAAAACCCAACAGGTCTCAGCCACCCCAAGCCGCATACTTCGCCGCCAAGGTACGGACCTAACTCTTTTCGATAAGGGACTTTGCGCAAAACTGGGGGGAGGGGGGAGCCAGCAAAACTGGCGACTCGTAACTGGCAACCGGACAGCCACCAAACAAGCCGGCAGCCCGAAGCCCGAAGCTAGAAGCTGATCGCACGCACCCGACTGCCACCGGATCCAGGGTACGGACCTAAGCCCTTTCGATAAGGGACTTTGCACAAAATAAGGGGGGAGGGGTAGCCACATGCATCAAACATTTTGTTCACCGCGCCACCGTAGGATCGAACCAGCATGAAAGCGTCCTCAAGCCGATACCTCGTCCCATTACTGCTCCTCGCCGCTACCCTCGTGGTCGTCGTCAACGCGGCCTTCGCCTTCCGCGCGGTCAACGAGCTCCTCACCAGCGAGAACTGGGTCGAGCACACCTGGAAGGTCATCAACGAGACGGAGACCATCATGGGCTCCGCCAAGGACGCCGAAACCGGCAACCGCGGCTACCTCGTCACCGGCGATGAGGCTTACCTTCAACCCTACAACCAGGCGGTCCACGATCTCCCCGTCGAGCTCGCGACCTTCCGCTCTCTTACATCCGACAACCCGCGTCAGCAGCAACGGATCAACCAGATGGAGGCGGTCCTCGACCAGCGCCTTGCCCTGCTCAAGGAAGGCAACGACCTCCGCGCAGCCGGCAGCTCCGATGCGGTCCATTCGTTCATCGTCAACGGCACCGGCAAGCTGCAAATGGACCACCTCCGCAGCCTGGCCGACGATATGGAAGGCGAGGAGCGCCGCCTGCTCGCCGAGCGCACCGTGGACGCGCAATCCGACGGCACGCGCGCGCGTTACGCCGTCATCATCGCCAGCGGCCTTGATTTCATGCTGATCGTCTTCATGTTCCGCTACCTCTCCAAGGAGCGCGGCCTCCGCATCGCCGGTGAGATCACGGCCCGCAATCTCGCCGCCTCCCGCGCCGAACTGGTCGAGCGCAACGACGAGATCGTCGCCCTCAACACCACCCTCGAGCAGCGCGTCCAGCTCCGCACCGCCGAGCTCGAAGCCACCAACCGCGAGCTCGAAGCCTTCAGTTACTCCGTCTCGCACGACCTCCGCGCGCCTCTCCGCACCATCGACGGCTTCAGCCTCGCCCTCGAAGAGGACTATGCCAGGGCCGTCGACGATACCGGCCGCGACTACATCCGCCGCGTCCGCAACGGCGTCCAGCGCATGGGCGGCCTGATCGACGCCCTGCTCCAACTCTCCCGCATCAGCCGCGCCGAGATCACCCGCGAGACCTTCGACATCAGCGCCCTCGCAACCTCCGTCGCCGCCGGTTTGCGGGATGAGAACCCCGGCCGCGACATCACGTTCAATATCCAACCCGGCCTCCTCGCCCGGGCCGACCAGAAACTCACCCAGGTCGCCCTCGAAAACCTGCTCGGCAACGCCGTCAAGTTCAGTTCGAAGAAGCCCGCCAGCGTCGTCGACTTCGGCTGGGACCCGGAAAAGAAAGCCTGGTTCGTGCGCGACAACGGCGCGGGCTTCGACATGTTCTACGCCAATAAGCTCTTCAACGCCTTCAACCGCCTGCACGGCGACAAAGACTTCAAGGGCTCCGGCATCGGTCTCGCCACCGTCAGCCGCGTCGTCCGCCGCCACCACGGGACTATCTCGGCCGACAGCGTCATCGATGATGGCGCGACCTTCTGGTTTACGTTAGGATAGCTGCAATGGGCGAAGGTAAATTGATACTCCTCGTAGAAGACGATCCCGATCATGAGTTGCTGACCATCCGCGCTCTCAAGAAGTCCAACATCGCAAACGACATCCGTGTAGCGCGCGACGGCGAAGAAGCGATCAACATGCTTCTCAGCGAAGACGGCCTGCGGCCACAGGTCGTCCTGCTCGACCTCAAGCTCCCCAAGGTCGACGGCCTGGAAGTCCTGCGCCGCATCCGCGAGAACGAAGCCACCCGCATGTTGCCCATCGTCGTCCTCACCTCTTCCGACGAAGAGCGCGACGTCGTCCGCAGCTATCAGCTAGGCGTCAACAGCTACATCCGGAAGCCGGTCAACTTCACCGACTTCGCCGAAGCGACTCGGCAGCTTGGTTTGTATTGGCTGGTGCTCAACGAATGTCCTCCGACCGTCTGACCGAACTCAAGATCATTCTCGTAGAAGACAACGACGATGACGCCGCCTTGCTGGAGCGGCATCTGCGCCGTAGCGGCGTGGCCTTCCGCATCGCTCGCGTGCAAACCGCCGCCGAGATGCACGCCGCTCTTCGGCACCCAGAACCTCCGGAAATCATCCTGGCCGACTACAACCTCCCTGAGTTCAGCGGCCCCGCCGCTCTTCAGGCGCTCAAAGCCACCAGCCTCGACATCCCCTTCATCATGCTCTCGGGCGCCGTCTCCGAGGAGACGGCGGTCGCGTCCATGCGCGCCGGCGCCCACGACTACGTCTCCAAGGACAACCTCACCCGTCTCGTCCCGGCAATCCAGCGCGAACTCGCCGAGGCCATCACCCGTGGCAAGCGCCGCGCCGCCGAAACCGCCCTCTCGGCCAGCGAAGCCCGCTTCCACTCTCTCGTCGAAGCCATGCCGCTCGGGCTGCTCATCTCCGACGCCAAAGGCTGCATCTGTTACGCCAACCGCGCCGCCGAACGCCTGCTCCGTTACCAGGCCGGCGCGCTCCTCGACGACTCCATCACTCTTCAAGGCATCTGCCCGTCGCTAGTAGACGCGCATACCGGTTTTGCCAACCAGACCCTTTCCGCCGAGCCCATCGAGGCCACCTGCAAAGCCCTGGACGGCAACACCATCGATGTCCTGCTCGGCGTCGCCTTCCTCAACCCCGAAGCCCCCGTCCCCCAGCGTCAACTCGCAATCTTCATCGCCGACCTCACCCTCCAGAAGAAGAGCGAGGAACTCCTCCGCCGCACCGAGAAGCTCGCCGTCGCCGGCCGCTTCGCCGCCTCCATCTCCCACGAGATCAACAACCCTCTGGAAGCCATCACCAACTGCCTCTACCTCGTCGCCGGAACCGAACTCCCGCCCCAGGCCCGCACTTACCTCGCCCTGGCGCAGAACGAGCTGGACCGCGTCAGCCAGATCACCGTCCAGACACTCCGCTTCTACCGCGCCTCCACCAAGGCCTCGCTCACCGACATCCAGGACGTCATCCAGACAGTCGTCACGCTGCTGGATTCCCGCATCCGCGTCCAGAAGATCGAGGTGGCCCGCGATCTCCGCGCCCATCCCATCGTCTACGCCCACGATGGAGAGATCCGCCAGGTCGTCGCCAATCTGGTAGGCAACGCCATCGACGCGCTTCCCAACGGAGGCCGCATCACGATCCGCGCCTCGTTCTCGCGCGACTGGAAGCTCAATGCCCGCGGCGTCGTGATTACCGTCGCCGACAACGGCACAGGCATGGACCCGGAAACGCTCAGCCGCGTCTTCGAGCCCTTCTTCTCGACCAAGGGGAACATCGGTACCGGCCTCGGCCTCTGGGTCTCCACCGAGATCGCCGCCAAACATCAGGGCCATCTCCGCGTCCGTTCCCGCCGCGGCACCCCCGCCGGCACCGTCTTCCGCTTCTTCTTCCGCCCCCAGGAAGCACCGGAGCCAACTTCACCCACAGCGTCAGATTCAGACTGATCCGCTCCGAAACTCTTTCACGATTTGCAGGTACTGCTTCGCCGTGTTGGTGATTTTTTCCGGCTTGCCCTCGGCCATCGCTTTGGCATCGACCAGGTCGGAACCGACGCCGAGTGCGAACGCCCCGGCCTGTAGGAACTCCTTCGCCGTGGCCAGCGAAACGCCGCCCGTCGGAATAAGCTCCACCTGCGGCAGCGGCCCTTTGAGAGCGGTAAGGTACTTCGCTCCACCCAGCGCGCTGGCCGGGAAAACCTTGACCACATCCGCGCCGGCTTGCCACGCCGTCACGACCTCTGTCGGCGTCAGCGCTCCCGGCAGGACGGCGATGGAGTAGCGGTGGCACATTTCAATAGTCGCGATGTTCAGCGCGGGACTCACGACGAATTTCGCGCCTTCGAGGATGCACATCCGCGCGGTTTCGGGGTCGAGCACGGTGCCCGCGCCAATCAAAATATCCGGCCGCACCTGCGCCAGACGGCGCATCACTTCGATGGCTCCGGGGACGGTCATCGTCACTTCGAGCACCGTCACGCCGCCATCCGCAATCGCGCTCGCCAGCGCCAATGCCTTATCGACAGACGAAGCCCGCAAGACTGGGACGAGACCGATTTTTCGCAGTTCCGCTAGTACATCTTCTTTACGCATATCTCTCCGTCTTAAACCGAGAACCCACAACTGATAACCCAGAACCTTCTACCGTTGCACGCGGGCGCCGCTGCCCTTCATCACTCGCTGGACTTCGTCGAACGTGGCCATCGTTGTGTCGCCCGGCGTGGTCATCGCCAGCGCGCCGTGAGCGCAACCGCAGTTGACCGCCCAGTCGGCGCCCTTGTCGTTAAGGAAGCCGTAGATCAGCCCCGAAGCGAACGAGTCGCCGCCACCGACGCGGTCGAAGATTTCGAGGCCGGCCAGCGGCTTCGCTTCGTGGAACGCGCCTTCGTAGTAGCAGATTGCGCTCCAGTCGTTGACGCTCGCCGTCCTGGCGTGGCGCAGCGTCGTGCCGACGGCCTTGAAATTGGGATACGTCGCGCAGGCCTTCTCGATCATGCGCCGAAAGCTGCCACTGTCGAGCTCGCCAAGGTCGTCACCCTGGCCTTCGATCTCGAAGCCCAGCGCGGCGGTAAAGTCTTCTTCGTTGCCGATCATGACATCGACGTACGACGCCAGTTCGCGGTTGACCTCGGTCGCCTTGGCCTTGCCGCCGATGGACTTCCAGAGCGAATCGCGATAGTTGAGGTCGTAGCTGATGATGGTGCCGTGCTTGCGCGCGGAAACCATCGCCTCCTTCGCGACTTCAGGTGTGGTTTCGCTGAGCGCGCAAAAAATGCCGCCGGTGTGGAACCAGCGTGAGCCCTCTTTGCCGAAGATGCTGTCCCAATCAATTTGTCCGGGCTTCAACTGGCTTACCGCCGTGTTGCCGCGGTCCGAGCAGCCTAGTGCCGCACGTACACCGAAGCCACGTTCAGTGAAGTTGAGACCGTTACGCGTGGTGCGGCCGACGCCGTCGTACTTCGTCCATGAAATGTGCGATTGGTCGACGCCGCCTTGCAGCATCAGGTCTTCGAGCAGGCGGCCGACGGGGTTGTCGGCGAGCGCGGTGACGATGGCCGTCTTCAGGCCGAAGCAACGACGCAGACCGCGCGCGACGTTGTACTCGCCGCCGCCCTCCCACACGTTGAACTGCCGCGCCGTCGCGACGCGCACGTCGCCCGGGTCGAGCCGCAGCATCACTTCGCCGAGCGAGACGAGGTCCCATTTGCACTCGGCCTGCGCACGAACTACCAGGCTGTTCTTTTCGTCCGCCATTTATCGAAGCTCCTCGATCGCGACCGCGTCCATGTCGCTGTAGTCCTGATTTTCTCCGCCCATGCCCCAGCAGAAGCCGTAATTCTTTGTGCCGACGCCGGCATGGATCGACCAGCCCGGCGACACCACTACATCCTTGTCCTTCATCACCAGATGGCTGGTGGCGTTGGGCGGGCCCATGAGGTGCATCACGCGATGTTTCGGATCAACATCGAAGTAGAAATACACCTCGCTGCGGCGCATGTGGGTGTGCGCGGGCATTGTGTTCCAGTTGCTGCCGGGCTCGAGCAGCGTGAAGCCCATCACGAGCTGGCAGCTCTTGATGCCGTCGCGGTGGATGGCTTTGTAAATCGTGCGGCTGTTGCAGGTCTCGGCCGAGCCCAGCTTGAGGCCTTCGAGGTCGGCGCGCTTGACCATTTTCGTCGGGTACTCGGCGTGCGCGAGGTAGCTGAGCAGATAGAATGCCGCGGGCGATTCCGCGTCGACGCTCTCGAAGCTGACCGACTTGCTGCCGCGACCGACGTAGAGGCAGTCGAGCTTGTCCAGCGCGAAGGCCTTGCCGTCGACCGTCACCGTGCCTGCGCCGCCGGCGTTGAGCACACCCAACTCTCGGCGTTCGCAGAAGAACTCCGAGCGCAGTTCCGGCTGGGTTTCGAGGTGCAGCGCGGCGACCGTAGGCACGGCTGAACCAATCACCGTGCGGTCGAGATCGACGTAGGCCAGGTCAATGGCGCCCGGCCGGAACAACTCTTCCAGCAGAAACGTTTCGCGCAACTCCGCCGTGGTCATGCGCTGGTAGCGCACCGCATCTGCCATCTGTAGCAACTTCATCCGCGTCTCCTCAAAAGGTGCGTCCTCAGTATAGCCATCTGAAGTTTGGCTGGCACGGGGCGATGATCCGATAAACGCCGATGATCGAAAGATTGCCTTTGGGAATTGCCTTGGAAAAATGCGCTGAAATGTGCTTCACTTGCCCATGGTCAAAAGTCGAACTCGCCGCAGCTTTCTACGTTCCGCTCCCCTCGCCGCAGCCGCCGTTGGGCTGCCGCTATCGAGCATGCCGATGTTCGCCGCAGCCGCTGCTCCGGAGCCGTTCCAGGTGTTTACGGCGGGCAAGCTGGCGGAGGCGATGAAGGGTGTGCAGGCGCATCCGGGCAATGACAACCTGTTTCAGAACGCCGCGCTGCCGTTGACGATTGTGATGACGACCGAGGAAAAGAAGGCCGGCAAGGAGTTTGAGTACCACGAGGGCCGCGACCACATTTTCCAGATTCTTGACGGCACGACGTCCTACGAGCTCGGCGGCACGCCGCAGAACGCGCGCAATACCAAGCCGGGAGAATGGCTCGCTCCAGCGTCTCAGGGCGCGGCGAAGGTGGCGTTGCACAAAGGCGACATGCTGGTGATTCCGCGCGGCACGCCGCACAAGCGCACCACCGAGAGCAGCGTGACGTTCATCCTGATTTCAGCCGAAGGCGCGAAGGCGTAGGCGAGGTCAGTTGCTCGCGGGCAGGCGTCCGCGTACATTGCATTTAATATGCCCGATACGAAAACGATCCTCGACAGCTTCCGCCTCGACAATAAAGTCGCCCTTGTTACCGGAGCCGCCAGCGGCCTCGGCGCAGCTATTGCTATCGCGTTCGCACAGGCCGGCGCTTCGGTGGCGGTGCATGGCAATCGCCGCGAGGCCACGGAAACCGCGGAGACGATTGGCGAAGCGGCTGCGGCGTTTCAGGCCGATCTCTCGCATACCGCCGGGGCGGAGTCGCTTTTTGGGCGCGTCAAGGAGCGGTTCGGGCGCGTCGACATCCTCGTCAACAACGCCGGAACAATTCACCGCGATGCCGCTGTCGATACGTCACTCGAAAGCTGGCAGCAGGTGTTGCAGGTGAACCTGACCAGCGTCTTCCAGCTTTCGCAGTTGGTGGCGCGCGACATGATTGAGCGCAAGTCGACCGGCAAGATTGTCAACATTGCGTCGCTGCTCAGCTTCCAGGGCGGCATTCGCGTGCCAGCATATGCGGCCTCCAAGGGCGGCGTGGCGCAACTGACGAAGGCGCTCGCGAATGAGTGGGCTGCGGTGGGAATTCAGGTGAACGCGATTGCGCCGGGCTACTTTGCGACGTCGAACACCGAGGCTCTGCAAGCCGATGAGACGCGCAACCGGCAGATTCTGGAGCGCATTCCGGCGGGGCGCTGGGGGCAGCCGCAGGATCTGGCTGGGGCGGCGGTTTTTCTTAGCGCGCCGGCGAGCGACTACGTTACCGGAACTATCCTCACCATTGACGGGGGCTGGATGGGCCGCTGAAGCGTATTCTTTAAGTAGGATCAGGAGATCCTCTGCATGACAGCCACAGATTTCACGACCATCTTGAAGGACGCGCCAGTAGGAGAATGGATTGCCTTGTCGAGCGATGAACGGCGGATTGTCGCGACAGCAAAAACACTCGAATCTGCTATCAGATCCGCGCATGAGCTCGGTGAAAAAGATCCCGTCATGATGAAGGTCCCACCGGAAGGCGCTCTGGTTCTCTAAAGATGGACTTCCCCTACGCCACCATGCCGGTGAAGCCGGGTTGCCTATGACGATGCAAGTAGGGATGCTCGGAACTAACGGTGTAATCCTTGCAGGCGATACAAGAATAAATCGCCAACCCCTGAGAGGCTTCCACGCTTCATGGATGAGCTACGACGGCCCAAAGATAAGAATAAGCGATAGTGGCCGGGTCGCGATCAGTTGCGCTCATGACATGCAGACCGCGAACGATGTCGCAGACGCGATCTTTGCCAATATGACGCATGGAGATCACGCAAGTTGTGAGCGCGAAATTAAGGAATTTGGCACGGCGGCGGCGCAGGGTAGGGATGTCGAGTGCATCGTGGTGTTCGCAGACCCATTGCCATGCTTGTATTTCTTCCAACATGTCAAAATCGGCGAAACAGTTCAAAACCAGTGCCAAAGAATCACTGGGTGCATACCAGCCGGGGACACCCAAAATCCAGCAGTGTTCTGGGGCATGAGTTATTACAAGCCGCTACCTATAAATCAGCTAAAGCATTTGGCAGCCTGCATGGTCGTAGCAGCTGGAGGGCTAAACAGCAGCATCATTGGCGGATTTGAAATCGTGTTTTGCACTAAAGATGGGTGCAACCGTTTGTCTGACGAATCGGCACGAGAACTGTGGTTCACCGCGAAGGAAAAGATAGGACGCGTCGGTGAGTTGATAATGGAGACGCATTGAGGTGGCAATTTGATGCGAACACTGATTTACATCCGCTCTGTTCTGGAGATCGTCGTTGGAGTCTTCTTTGGTATCGCCGCAGTACGCTCCGCGATAATGACGCTTGCCGATATTGTCGGCCTCTTCTCCTATCATTCACGAGCCAACTTCGAGAACACTGCTGGCGATGCTTTGGCTTTGGTCATCGTCCTTTTATTGGCAATATGCCTGCTCAGAGATGGCGGTCGAGTTTGGAAAAGAGCTAAAAATAACCCCGCTCAGAAGCTAGGCGAGCAAGACGGCCTATGACTCTACCAAAGCCCCGCGAAACCGTCACCCGCTACGACACCGCCGACTACCTCAAGGACGAGGAGAGTATCCTCGCCTACCTCGAAGCCGCTATGGAGCAGGCTGGCGACGACCCCGCGCTCGTTGCTCTGGCCCTCGGCAACATTGCCCGCGCACGCAACATGAGCCAGCTTGCCCGCGACACCGGCCTGACCCGCGAAGGCCTCTACAAAGCCCTCTCCGGCGAAGGCAACCCCAGCTTCGCAACCGTCCTCAAGGTCGCGCAGGCCATGGGACTGCAACTCACCTTCAAGACCGCCGCGACCCCATAGCCTTGAAATTCGACAGCATCTTCCCCGTCCCCGATAACACGATCACCAGCGGATTATCCACTATCGACTCGGCACAGTCCGGTCGATAACGGCTGGACTTGTCGTTGCTTCGCTGTCTTACGGGCGGCGCTTATAGAGCGTGTAAGCGTCCAGGGTTTTCACCGCGATCCAGTTCCTGCTTAGGTTTTCCGCGAAGGCGCGGCCGGGGTAGAACGGGACGGGATGTTTCGCTCGATACGGGAAAGTAAAACCCTGCACGCCGTCGAGTCTGTCCGGCGTTTCGATAAAAGGCTCGTCGGGGTTTGTCGGCAGCAACGCCCACTCCGCCTCGTTCATGTCGTGAATTTTTCTGGCCTCGGCCGGAGCACTAAACATGTCAACTCCGTAGGCGTAGTAGTCGGGGCGGTAGTGCTGCGAGCGCTTCAGCGCGGCCTCGATGGAGGGCTCGACTTCGAGCGGCGTCGCGACCACGGCGGTGCCGACCTCCTGCTCCAACGCTGCGATATCGAGCTGGTCGTCGGCGTCGTCGGGGCTTGGGCGGAGTTGGCTGGCGAGGTTCGCGGGAAGATGCGATAGCAGAGATTCACGCAGCCGTTCCGGAACGTGCGGCATGATCGCAAGGCGGACTGTGTCGGTCGAGCGGTCGAACAGCAGGCGATTGTTCACCCGCTGCTGCCAGCCGATGAGCAGCACCAGCGCCGCGATCCACGCCGTGCGCAGTCCGCGCGAATAGGAGCGGATTGCAGCCAGCGACAGCACCAGCAGGCCCGCTCCATTGAAGAAAACGTGCAGCGGATCGCAGCGTCCCAGCGCCGCCGGCAGCAGACCAATGCCCAGCGCGTAGCATGCAGCCATGCGCACGCCGATCGGCTCGCTCACGCGCAGCGACTTGCCTATTGCGAACGGAACCAGCCAGACGACCGCGAACAAAAAGATGAGAAGGTGCGGGTACGGCGCGACGGGCAGGCTCAGCGCCCCCTTGGCGAAGGAGTGCAGCATGTACAGGTACGACCGCCCTGCGAGTAGCAGAAAGACTCCCGCACCAAGCACCGGCGCGACCGCGACCAGCAGCCACTTCGCTCCGCTGCGCCAGGCTTGCAAAGCTGCGAACGCGACAGTTCCGATCAGGAATGCGAAGCCCTGCTCTGGGGATATTCCAAGCAGCAATACCTCGCCCGCAACCAGCACAAACATGGTGCGCGCGAGCGATTGCGCGCGTGTGGCGAAGAGGAGGATTGCGAACGCGGTGATGAAACGGAGGAGCGTGTAGTTGAGACCAAAGATCGGATTCAGCGCGCCAACTGCGAGCAGAACGAAGCCGATGCGGCGGTCCCGGCCGCGGATCGGCAGTTCGTTCAACACGTAGGCCAGCAGCGCCAGGCCGACCGATTGGTCCAGCGCCAGCGTGAGGAAATACGCTGTCATCCAGCCGCAATCCATTGCCGCCTGGAGCAGGATGGTTGGATAAAAAAGTAGCGGCCCGTAAGCAAATTCAAGCTGGGTATAGAGTGCGCCGCCGTACTCCGCGTGCGACGACATCTGCTCGATGAAGTAGCCAGCGTCGGCAAGATAGCGCAGGTGCGAGGCCGCGGCCAGCCAACCCGAGACAGCGAAAAAGATGCAGGTGAGGGCGATGACGACGGCGGAGAAGCGCAGGCTGATGCGGTCGCCACTCACGTCGCGATCGACGAAAGGGCTATCGCCGCGCGAACGGTACCAGGCCCACAACAACACGCATCCGCCAATTGCCGCGGCGGCGAGAGAGGCGGCGCGATTGTTGAACCCCGCAATATAAGACGCGGAAACGGCCGGGTGAAACTCCACCGGCACATGCAGCGGAAGCACAAACACGGCCAGCGACGCGACGGCGCAGACGGCAAGGCACACGGGCCATGTCTTTTGTGTGAAGCTGGAATGCATTGTTCGCGAGGATACTCCTCCGCCTGCAAGGAGGCCGCAGAATGTGCTCTGCGGCCCGTCTTTGCCGGTTGTCCGGCGTGCTTAGTCGATCGAAATTTTGCGCAGCAGCTTGAAGTCCGACAGCATCTTCCCGGTGCCCAGCACCACGCTGGCGAGCGGATCGTCCGCAATCGAAACCGGCAGGCCGGTCTCTTCGCGAATGCGCTTGTCGAGGTTTTTGATGAGCGCGCCGCCGCCGGTCAACACGATGCCACGATCGGAAATATCGGCGGAAAGCTCCGGCGGTGTACGCTCCAGGGCCACGCGGATCGCGTTGATGATGGTGGCGATGCATTCGCCCAGCGCTTCGCGAATTTCGGAGTCCTCGATGGTGATCGTCTTCGGCACGCCCTCAATCAGGTTGCGGCCCTTGATCTCCATGGTCAGCGGCTTGTCCAGCGGGAACGCCGAGCCCAGCTCGATCTTGATCTGTTCCGCCGTGCGCTCGCCCACCAGCAGGTTGTACTTGCGCTTGAGGTAGGTCATCACGGCCTCGTCCATCTGGTTGCCGGCCATGCGCACGGAGCGCGAATAGACGATGCCCGCCAGCGAAATCACGGCGATGTCGGTCGTTCCGCCGCCGATATCGACGACCATGTTGCCACCGGGTTCGGTGATCGGAAGACCGGCGCCGATGGCCGCCACCATCGCCTGCTCTACAAGGTGAACCTCCGAAGCTTTCGCGCGATAGGCCGAGTCCATAACGGCGCGCTTTTCTACCTGGGTAATCTCACTTGGGACGCCGATCACGATGCGCGGATGCACCATGCGCTTGCGGTTGTGCGCCTTCTGGATGAAGTAGTTCAACATCTTTTCAGTCTGCTTGAAGTCGGCGATAACGCCATCTTTCATCGGCTTGATCGCGATGATGTTGCCCGGGGTGCGGCCAAGCATTTCCTTGGCTTCCTTGCCCACGGCTTCGACCTCGCCCGTGATGCGGTTCACGGCGATGATCGACGGCTCGTTGACGATGATGCCTTTGCCGTGCGCGAAGACGAGCGTATTGGCCGTTCCAAGATCGATCGCGAGATCGCTGGAAAAGAGCGAAAAAATCGAGCGCATGTTGCTGAAACGCGGCGAGCGCATCTGAAAA
>DASRLB010000310.1:0-43687 GCA_035648695.1 Acidobacteriaceae bacterium
ATCCGGACGCCAAATTCTCCCGGAATGTAGACTCCGGGTTCGATCGTAACCACCATTCCCGGCTCCAGTACCTGTACTTGCTTCGATGCCAACCGCGGGCCCTCGTGTATCTCCAACCCGACGCCGTGGCCGGTGGAGTGGGTAAAAAACGTATGCAGCTTAGCCTTTCGCAAAACGCTGCGAGCGGCTTCGTCTACTTCGCCGCAGGTTGCGCCGGGCCTTACCGCTGCGACCGCCGCGACTTGCGCTTCAAGCACCAGATGATACACGTCCCACTCGCGGGTTGTGGGCTTGCCGAGATGGACGGTGCGGGTCATGTCGGAGCAGTAGCCGTCGAGCAGCACTCCGAAATCGAGCGTGCAGAAGCCTCGGCGAGGCAATTTCGCGGCGGTGGCGCGGCCATGCGGCAGGGCCGACCGCTTGCCGCTGGCGACGATGGTCTCGAAGCTCATGCCGTCGGCCCCGGCGCGGCGGGCGGCAAGTTCAAGCTGCGCGGCGACTTCGGACTCGGTGACACCGGCGGCGATGTGCTCCAGGGCAACGTCGAACAGCGAACAGCCAGCCTTCGCCGCGCGGCGGATGCGGGCGATTTCGTCGGCGTCCTTGATCTCGCGCAGACGGGCGACCAGGCCGTCGGTGGGAGCGAAGAAGCTGCGGCGCAATTTTCCCGGGAGAGCTTTCCGGATTCGGTCCAGTCCCGCAACGGTGGTCTGGGCGGCGTCGAAACCGCAGCGCTTGATGCCTCGTTCGGCGAGCCATTCGGCGGCGGCAACGGCAGCGGGCTTTGGCGAAATGACCACACGGAGACCAGCAGCTTCGGCGCGCGCCTGGGTGGTGTAACGACCGTCGGTGAACAGCGCCGCGCGGCCCCCGGCCATCGCCAGCGCGCCGTTTGAGCCTGTAAAACCAGTCAGATAGCGGACGTCCGCGCCGTGTGTCAGCAGCAGGCCGTCGACTCCGGCAGCCGTCGCGGCGGCGCGCGCTTTCCTTCTCCTCAAAGCTTCGTTCACACCCTTGATTCTACCTTGCCGAAAGGCCTTGAGCCTTCCACAGCAATAGCTTGGCCCATCGCGACCCGTATCATGGGAGTGAATGTTCGACGAGCTAAATTCCGCACCGCGTACTAAAGCGCAGAGCATTACGCGTCGCATCTTCGTGCGGTCGGCGATGCTGGCGGCTGGAGGTTTTGGCGTCTATGCCGCGACCCACGCCCGCCACGAGTTGGAGATTGTGCGGCGGACGATCCTGATCCGCGACCTTCCGGACAGCTTTCAGGGCTTTCGCATCGCCCAGATCAGCGATATCCACCTGGTGGAGTGGACCGAGCCGTGGTTCCTGCGGCGGGTGGTTGCCGAGGTCAACAAGCTGGCGCCCGATCTGGTTGCCCTCACAGGAGACTTCATCAGCCGGGGGCCTCGCTCGGAAAGCGTCGCCTATCGGGCCATGCCGGTCTGCGCTGAGGAACTGTCGGCCTTGCAGTGTCCGCAACGTTTCGCGGTCCTCGGCAACCACGATGTACAGGTCAATTCCAGGATGGTCGTGCAAGCCTTGGCGGCCGCGAATATCCCGACGCTGGTCAACCGTTTTGCCGCGATCGAGCGCGGCGCAGACCGTCTGTGGCTGTGCGGAGTCGACGATCCCGGGACCAGCGTGCCGTATCTTGCCGAGGCAGTCCCAGCGAATCCGGGCGCTCCGGTCATCCTGATGGCGCATGAGCCGGATTTTGCCGACAACGTTCGCCGCCATCCGCGTTTCCCGCTGATCGACCTGATGCTCTCCGGGCACTCCCACGGA
The DNA here is from genome assembly GCA_035648695.1 of Acidobacteriaceae bacterium. Lineage (GTDB taxonomy): Bacteria > Acidobacteriota > Terriglobia > Terriglobales > Acidobacteriaceae > Granulicella. The sequence goes on from DASRLB010000310.1 coordinate 1,795, forward strand.
GGCCAGGTGCGGCTGCCGTGGATTGGGCCGCTGGTGCTGCCGCCGATGGGCCAGAAGTATGTCAGCGGGCTATTTCGGTTCGACCAGATGCAACTCTATGTGAATCGGGGAATCGGTACGGTGGGGGTCCCGTTCCGCTTCGACTGCCCTCCGGAGATTACCGAAATCACGCTACAGAGGATGTAGAGCCGTCGCAGGGTTCCCTCCCCTCTTTTCTGTCACACCGGGACAAGTGCTTTAGAATGATGGGATCCGGGGGCAAGTATACTTTGACACAGAAATACAGAAATCTTAGGTTGGTATTGCCGTAACAGGGTGGTTGTGATTCAATTGCTGCTGGCGGAGGGCGGGAGAATCGAACTCCAAACCCGCCAAGGTCTCCGGGGGTATAAATCCCCAATCGAGCGCCCGCTTAAGGACATCACAAGTTTGTGATGTTACAATTAATTTCGAATGTGGAGCAAGCCTGTGTACGCCCTTTACGATTTCTGCAACGAAGGGGCGGACAATCTTATGCTCAAATGGGCGCGCAAGGAGTCTCTTTCCACCCGTGATAGGGCTACTCTCGACGTAAAAATGGACTCGCTTGCAATCAATGGACTCGATCTAATCCCTAAATTGGTTTCGCCAGTTGAGAAACAGCCTGGAATTTTCAAATTGCGGATACAGACCAAGCGGGCGCTGCGTCCAATGTTCTGCCGGGGGCCGTTCACTGTCGGCGAGGAGTTTACGTTTCTGTTGGGTACGATTGAAGAAAACTTCAAGCTTGATCCGCCAGCTTCGCAAGCCACCACAAATAAAAATGTTCTGCTAGCAGATAGGAAAAGGAGGGTTCCCCATGAGCGATTTCACTAAGAGTCTGACAAAATCCCTTCGCGACGAAGAATATGCGGAGACCTATGCCGAAGTTTTCCAAGACACATATCTGGCGACGCAGATCAAGGTGATTCGCGAACAGCGCGGCAAAAGCCAAGCCGAACTAGGCCAACTGATCGGCACTACGCAGGGTGGTATTTCTCGCGTCGAAGACGCTTCTTATTCCGGCTGGACGGTGAAGACTCTGAAGAAGATTGCCAAGGCTCTTAATGTTCGGTTGCGGATTTCCTTAGAGGAATATGGTTCATTGCCAGGTGATGTCATCGGCATGAATAGGGGCTCTCTAATGAGAGCTGCCCATCAAAATGATTTAGTTATCTTCCCAGAGAAAATTAGCGCTTCGGCGGCCAACAGAATCCTACTAATGGATATCGTGGATTCGGCCTCTCACGACAGGGCAGATTTGGTGAGGGAAAATCGTAATGATGAGGAAAACGTGGTGAATGCATCTCGTTTTTCGCCAGCAAGTGATCTAAATCAAGTTGATCTATCGGATATGAATAGAGCAGCTTCCGGAGGTATGACGATATGGCAGTAGAAGAAGAAACCGAATATCCAAAGCGGGACTGGATCGCCAACCCCAAAGGGATACCTGAGATTTATAGCAACTACATCCACACAAGTTGGAGCCTCTTCGATGTACGGATTTTACTCGGTCAGCTCAAGCCAGTACTCGGAGAGAGTATGGATTTCAAGGTTGAGGAACAGGGAGCAGTTTTTCTGTCTTGGGGGCAGACTAAGAATCTTGTCAGGTTGCTCAGTGGAATGGTTCAAGCATACGAATCCGTAAATGGAGAAATTCCGAAGTTAAATCTTGCTCCCCGCTATGAGGACATTAAGAAAAATGAAGGTTGATAAAACTCAATTCGACAACCTGCTCCACAGGATGATGCAAGCGCTGCCAGAGCCTACCTAGCGCGCACGACCGGCTTCTTCTTTTCCACCTGCACCGGAGGCGCGGAAGACACACCGCTCTTCTCATCCATCCAGCCGTCCAGCAGGCTCTTGCGAAAGCGCCAGCGGTTGCCGAGCTTGAAAGCGGGCACAAAGCCTTCGGAGGCATACCGATACAGCGTGTCCGCACTGATCCCGAGGTAATCCGCCGCCTGGCGAATGTCCATCACTTCCCTCGTCACCATCACGACCTGCGCTGCACTTGCCATTGCACCCTCACACCTTGCGACTTAGGGATTTCTACCGGGCGTTCACGGTGTGACACTGTTGTACCCCGTTTTCCACAGGGTTACAAGAGGAATCGGCAAAGTTGGCGCTATCGCCACCAGTCGTTGAAGAGCGGTCCGTCGACTTCGGTAGGCAAACCGGGCTGTGGCGACCATAATCGGATCGAATTGTCGCGCGCAATAAGTTCCAGCCGCTCTATAGGTTGCCGCCAGGCGTGCAAGCCAAGGCTGAAGAGTCCCCAGTGGATCGGCATCAGCAGCCCCGCCCTGGCGGCGGCGCCCATCGCGTCGAAGGCGCGGACGGCGTTGTCCGGTCCCAGGTGGATGCCGGACCACAGGGAGTCGAACGCGCCGATTTCCAGCAAGGTCAGGTCGAAGCGGTCGTATTGTGCGGCGATTTCCGAGAAGCCCTCCCACCAGCCGGTGTCCGCGCCGAAGTAGACGCGATGGCGCGGGCCTTCGAGCACGAACGAGGCCCAGAGCGTGGAATAGCGGTCGAGAATGCCCCGCCCGGAGAAGTGGCGCGCCGGGAAGGAGGTGATTTTCAGAGACGAACCGGGATCCGCCCCGGCCACTTCGACAGACTGCGTCCAGTCCAGCTCAGTGATGTTGCGTTTCGGAACGCCCATCCCGCGCAGCCTGCGGGCGACCCCGAGGGAGGTAATCCATTTGGCCCCGGCAGTTGCCGGCAGCCCAGCCAGCTTGCGGACAGTGCGTGCGCCGAGATGGTCGTAATGGTCGTGCGAGATGAGGACGGCGTCGAGCCGGGGCATGTCGTCCAGGTGCATGGTGGGCGCCCAGAAGCGGTTCGGGCCCATCCATTGCATCGGGCTGGCGCGCTGCTCCCATATTGGGTCGATCAGGATGCGGACGCCGTCGATCTCCAGCAGCAGCCCGGAGTGGCCGAACCACGTCACGCGCAGTCCGCCGGCTGGGGGCGTCGCATAGACGGAGGGGTCAGTGAAGAATGGGCCGATGGGCATGCGCGGCGAGGTTTCCGCCGTGTTCTTCCACACCTTCGGGAGCGCTTTGAACACCGTGCCGAAGCCGCCGGTGGTCGTGGGGACGGGATTGAGAAACTTGCGCCCGTCCTTTTCCGCTCGCTTGAGATAAGTCATTCAGAGGATTGGATGCTCCAGACGCCGCGGAGATACGACCCGCGATGCAGCTAAGGCAGGAAGTAGAACGGGTTTGGGAGTTTTACGCTGACTTCGGCTTTGGGGTCGCCGTTGAGGTCGCTCCACTGGTCGCCGACGCTGAGGATGAGGCGGTAGCCCTGGGCGACGATCCGCTTGCGGCGGCCCGATTTGTAGGCGATGGTCGGCACGGTGCTTTCCGCGGCGTTGCGCAGGGCGAGGCCCTTCCAGCCGTGAAAGCCGGCGGCTTCAAGGTTGCGCGCGGTGGCGGCGGTCTGCGACTCCGGGCGGCCGGTGATGAAGAAAACGTCGACGCCTGCGGACCTGGCGCGGTTGAACAGACGGAGCGCGCCCGGGATCGCTACCGCGGCTTCCGGGCTGACGACCCATGCGTTGCTCATCGGCTTGATGTAGCCGAAGGACTCGCGCTGCATTTCGCAGTAGCTGGAGAGCGAGGTCTCGTCGATGTCGAAGACAATGGCGAGCTTTTCGCCGCGCCGGTGCAGGGCCAGTTCCCTTTCGAGGGCGCCTTCCGCACGCTTGTACTGCGCGTCGAGGTCGGCCCAATAGCACCCGCCGTTGCCGATGCACGCGCCGTAGTCGGCGAGGCGGCAGCGGGCGATGTCGAAGTTCTCGACTGGCGTGGTGGACGGCAGCGCGGTGGGATCGGCGGCGCCTGCGGCTTCAATGGCCTCGGCTTTTGCGGCCGACATGCGGTTGGCGGGCTGCGGCTCCGCGTTGCAGACGGGCGGGCCGTAGTGGTCTGTCGGGACTAGCGGAACTAGCGGGACTGCCGGCGCCTGCGCGGCGGACATGGCCGCGCCGAGCAGCAACAGCGTGATGAGGCGTCGCGTCAATCGCATATCAGTCCTTATAGAAAGCTGCGATCCGGTCCTTGTATTTTTCCGCGATGATGCGCCGTTTGAGCTTGAGGCTGGGCGTCATTTCGCCGCTCTCAGTCGTCCACTCGTCGGGCACAACGCCGACCTTCTTGATGCTTTCAAAATGCGCCAGATTGGCGTTGACCTTCTCGACGATCTCTTCGTACATCTTCTGCACTTTCGGGTCCTTGACCAGCGCCGCGTGGTCGCCGGTTGCAACACCGTTCTGCTTGGCCCAGCTTTCGAGTGCGGCGAAGTTCGGCGAGATCAGCACGCTGGCAAACTTCTGGCGGTCGCCGATGAGCGCGGCCTGTCCGATGACGGTGTTGGCCTTGAGCTTGTTCTCGATCGGCTGGGGTGCGATGAACTTGCCTCCGCTGGTTTTGAGCAGCTCCTTCTTGCGGTCGGTGATGGAGAGGAAGCCGTCTTCGAGCTTGCCGATGTCGCCAGTCTTGAACCAGCCATCGTCGGTGAACTCCTTCTTCGTGGCCTCTTCGTTTTGCCAGTAGCCGACGAAAACTGCGGGCCCTTTCACTTCGAGTTCGCCGTCGTCCGCAATGCGGGCCTCCATGTTGGGGACCACCTGGCCGACGGTGTTGATGCGGTAGGCGTCGTAGGTATTGCGCGCGATCACAGGCGAAGTTTCCGTCATGCCGTAGCCCTCGAAGATGCGGATGCCCACATCGAGGAACCACTCCGAGGTGTCGATGCCCAGCGGCGCGCCGCCGGCGATAAAGACGCGCGCGCGCCCGCCGAACGCCTCGCGAATCTTCGAGAAGACGAGCTTGTTCGCCAGTCCCCATGCGGCGCTTTTCGGAGTCTCGCCGCGCGACAACGCCGCGCGATTGGCCTTGCCGCGGGCCAGCGCCCAGTGCAGGACCAGCTTCTTAAAGCCTGTCGACTTGTGCTCGACACCCTGGCGAATTTTCTCGAACACCCGCGGCACGGCGAGGAACACCGTGGGGCGAACTTCCTTCATCGCCTTGGGCAGGCTATCGAACTTCGGGCAATAGGCGAGCACGGCTTCGAGCGCATACAGCGCGTAATCCAGGTGCCGCGCCGTGACGTGGCTGAGCGGCAGAAACGAGATCGATATGTCGCCCTTGCGGATATCGAGCCCGTCGGTCGAATGACGCAGGTTCTGCGCCAGGTTGCCGTGCGTCAGCATCACGCCCTTGGGGTCGCCGGTGGTGCCGGAGGTGTAAATAATTGTCGCGAGGTCCTCCGGCTTGGCCTGTTTCACCAGCGCATCGAACGCCGCGTCGGGCTGTTCGAGTTCGGGCGCGCGCGCGATGAGTTTGGAAAAATTTTCGGCGTTGTCGAAAGCGCCTTCGTCCATGACGACCACGTGCTCGAGCGCCTTCAATTCCCCGGCGGCGACGACTTTTTCGTACTGATCTTTGGAGGAGACGATGATGACTTTCGCGCCGGCATTGTTGAGCATGAAGCCCATCTGCTCGGGCGTCAGCGTCTGGTAGAGCGGCACATCGACGGCGCCCATCGCGAGCACGGCGAAGTCGGCGACGGCCCACTCCCAGCGGTTCTCGCTGAGCAGCGCGACGCGGTCGCCGGCGACGACGCCCCAGCCCTGCAGCGTCTCGACGAGCGCGCGCACGCGGCCGTAGAACTGCCGCGAGGTAATCGGCTTCCACTGCCCGGCGGTCTGCCAAAGGACGACGGTCTCGTCGCCCCGGCTGCTCATACGCTCAAAAACGCTGTTGACTGTCTGCAGATCAAGCATTCATTTCTCCCGCACGCACTCGTACATCAGTATCAACCTAAAATATGCTTCGATAAGTACCGCTCCGCCGAATCGGGCACCATGGTTACGATGCGCTTTCGGGGGCCTAGTTCCTTGGCAATCTCGACCGCCGCGAAAACGTTGGCGCCCGAGCTCGATCCGCCCAGCACGCCTTCTTCGGCGGCGAGGCGCTTGACCATCGTGAATGCGTCGTCGTCCATGACGCGGACGATGCGGTCGCATACGCTGCGGTCGAACGTCGCGGGGATGAACGACACGCCGATTCCTTCGACTTTATGCTGCCCCGAAGTACCGCCCTGCAGCACGCTTCCCTGGGTCTCAACGGCGACCGTAAGGACTTCCGGCAGGTGCTTCTTGAGATGGCGCGCGATGCCGGTAAACGTCCCAGCCGAGCCGACGCCGAGCACGACGGCATCGATGCGGCCTTCCATCTGCTGGAAGATTTCCACAGCCGTCGTCTGCTCGTGATAATCGGGATTGGCGGGGTTCTCGAATTGCAGCGCCGCGAACGTACCCGGCGTTTCGCGCTCGAACTCCAGCGCGCGGCGGATGGCGCCGGCCATGCCCTCGGCCTCGGGAGTGCGCACGACTTGCGCGCCGAACGCCCGCATGAGGATGCACTTCTCTTCGGCGAAGCCCTCGGGCACAAACAGCATGACACGGTAGCCGCGCTGGATGCCGATCAGCGCGAGGCCGACGCCGGTGTTGCCCGCGGTCGCTTCGCAGATGGTGTCGCCGGGCTTCAGCACACCGCGGCGTTCGGCGTCGAGCACGATGCCCATGGCGGCGCGGTCCTTCACGCTGCCGCCGGGGTTCATCACTTCCAGCTTGGCCCAGACCTCTCCATCGTCGTCGCCCACGACGCGCTGCAACCGTACCATGGGCGTATGGCCCACCAACTCTGTTACGTCATTTCCGGTCCGCATTCACTCCCCTTGCCATTCACTTTCCGTTGCATAGCCGGCTACTATGCTACCTGCCCAACGCGGGAGATGGCGCGGGAGGGCCCGCCACAGGCGGCGCGGTCACCGACCCGGTGGCGCGCGGGGCGGTCGACGCAACCTTCGGGTAGTAGCCGGTGCGCGTCCGCACCTGGAGCCCGCGGAAGCCCTTCTCTTTGGCCTCTACATGCACCACGCGGTAGCCGCCCAGGGCGGGCGGCTTGGTGGACCGGTAGGCGATGGTGTATTGGGTGCGGATGTCCTGGGCCACCTCGGACGTGATATCGCTCACGTCGCGCAGCGACCTGGGGAAATACGCCTGGCCGCCGGTCTGTTGGGCCAACTCCTGCAAGACCTCTTTGGCATGGCGGTTTTCGCGGCGATCGGTGTCGTCGCCGAACAGCAGGCCGATGCAGTAGATCGCCGGTCCGTCGAGGTCCTGCACGCGCTCGATCGCCTGTTCGAGCGACGCGCTGGAGGCGTTGTCGTCGCCGTCGGTAATCAGCAGCAGCACCTGCTTCGGCTCCTTCGCATTCTTGCTGAGGTAGTCGGCCGAGGCCACCACTGCGTCGTACAACGCCGTGCCGCCGCCGACGTGGATCAGGCCGAGCCCCTGTTGCAGCTTGCCGATGTCGCTGGTGAAATCCTCGTCGATATAGGCCTCGGAGTTGAAGTCGACCAGGAACGCCTCGTCGCTGGGGTTGGACAGCTTGACGAGGTTGATCGACGCCGCATCGACGGCGGATTTCTTCTCGATCATCGATCCCGAGCTGTCGATAAGGATCCCCAGCGAAACGGGCAGGTCTTCGTGGCGAAAGCTCAGAATGCTCTGGGCGACGCCGTCCTCGTAGACATGGAAAGCCTCTTTTGGAAGGGAGTCCACGGTACGTCCGGAGCCATCGATCACCGACGCATTGAGCCGCACTTCGTAGGCGTTTTCATGCAGCAGGAACTTGCCGTTTTCCTTGACCACATCATCCTTGCCCGTCGCCGTGGCGGGGGCGGTCGGAATGGTGTCCGGGTCGGGTGACGGCACGGGATCGGCGTCGACCGTCAGCGGCAACTGCCTCTGGGCTTGAGGCGCGGCTGTCGCAGGCGTCTGCGCCCACGCGCCCGCCGTCAACGCGGCAAACAGCAATCCCAGTCCCCACACTTTACTGCGACGGTGCATAGTACCCCTCGCGATTATGGACCGTCAGCACCGGAAGCCCCGGCGGCGGCGCCAATCGCACCTTCAATTTACGCCACGTGCCGTCCCTTTTCGCATCGGTTGGCGTGTAGCCGATCACGTACTCGTTGCGCAGTTCCTGGCTGATCTTCTGGGCTACGTCCGACAGGTCCTGGAGGTCGACCACCGGGAACACCCGGCCGCCGGTGGCTTCGGAAATATCGCGCAGCAGTTCCGGCCCCTCGCGCTCTTCCTGGGTCGGCGCAAATGCATCGAAGATGCCGATGGAATAGATCTGGACCTCGCTCTCGCGGACCGCGCGGCGCAGCTCGCCGTCGGTGTAGCGGCTGCGATTGTCGCCGCCGTCGGAGATAATCAGCAGCGCCTTGCGCTCGTACTTAGCGGTCTTCAGCTTGTTGACGCCGAGGTAGACGGCATCGATCAGGGCGGTGCGGTTCTCCGGCCGCAGCATCACCATGCGCGCCTCCACGTCGTCCACATCGGAGGTGTAATCGACGATGACGGCGGGGCGGTCGTTGAAGCCGACCACGAAAAACTCGTCCTGCGGGTTGCACGTCCGCAGGAACTCGCTGAGCGCCTTGCGCGCGCGCAGAAATTTGGAGCCCATGCTGCCGCTCAGGTCGAAGACGATGCCGATGGTAAGCGGAGCGTCCTGCGTGGCGAACGTCTTGATGGTCTGCGGGACGTTGTTGTCGGTGATGTAAAAATTCTCGCGTTCAAGCCCCGTGACGAGACGGTTCATGGGGTCGGTCACCGTCATCGGGACCAGCACCATGTTCACATTGACGTGGAGACTCGCCCCCGGCTCGGAGGGCCCACGCCGCGCGACATTGTCCCCACCGACGATAGCTGGGCGCGTGTCTTTGGGGGCCGTCGGGGGCGGCGGCGCGGCCGTATGCACGTCGCTGAGCGGATTTTCCTGCGCCGCCGCCGACGGGCACATTATCGCTCCCGCCAAAAGCGCGCAGCACAGCCCGAGCCACTTCGATTTACTTCGCTTGGCGCGGGCCGAATCGATCATCGAAAACTCCAGACACGAACACCGTCACACTCTCGTTAACTATCGCACCGACCGCGCACTCCGGTCGATGCAGTACACAGCCAGGTCCGCTTTTCTCCTCTCGCCGCGTCAACCCATTAGGATGACCGAGAGCCTCATGCCGCATTCTTCCGCAGCTTCGACCGGGAATCCCCGCACCGCGCTCCTCATACTCTGCGTTGCGGCAGGCGGCATGGGCGCTCTGCTCGCCCTGCTTCCCGCCGCCGGGCACGACCAGCTCTGGTTCCTTCTGATGGCGCGGCGCTGGCTCGACGGCGCCACCTTGTATGGTCCACAAATCTTCGACTCCAATCCGCCCGCAATCGTTTGGCTTTCCTCCCTGCCTGTGCTTGGCCGGGTCCTGCATCTCCCGGCAACAGCGTTCGCCAAGGTCCTCGTGCTGCTCGCGGAGTCTGCCTCCGCCGCGCTGAGCTACTACTTCCTGAGACGTATAAAATCGTTGCCGAGCTTACTCGAAGGTCCAGCATTGCTGTTCGCCTTCCTCGTCCTGGCGCTCGTCGTGCCGGCGCGGGACTTCGGCCAGCGCGACCAGATGCTCTCGTTCCTGGTGCTGCCTTACGTCCTCGCGGCATCCATCCCCCGGCGCCACGCCGTAGCGGCCCTGGCCCGGTGCGCCGCGGGTCTTCTCGCCGCCGGCATCTGTCTCAAGCCCCAGTACGTCCTCATCCCCATAGCCGTGGAAGCCTTCCTTCTGCTCCGCCCGTCCAGCCGACCCTCCGCCCGGCTGCGGCACCTGCTTCGCCCGAACTAGCCGGCGCTCATCTTCCATCGCACCGCACAATCCGGAACTCAGGCTGAGACGCAACCGGCGGCAGCGTCCGAACCCAGCCGCCCGCATCGCTCCAGGCCGGGTCCATCGCGCCGGCCGCAAGGTACTGCACGCCAAACCTCCGGCAATACTGCGACGCCCACGCCGCCGTCGGAGCGGGCAGCGCATACAGCCGCGCCGTCGATCGCTCGATGTCCGCGCACGGGCCCGAATCGCCTCCAAACTCCGAGGCGCACTTTTCCTCGGCGCTCAGAATCTGCCGCCCGGCGTTCATCATCAGCGACCGCGTATAAAACGTGTACGGCGACACCACATCGCCCCTCGTCCCGGGCCTCGGGTCCACCGGATTGAATTCGACCACGGCCGACTTGTCCGCCACCCGATCCAGTTGCGCAAACGCCGTCCGCGCCTCAAAAACCTGCTCCGGCAACCTGCTGAATCCGTTCGCCGGATAATGTTCCTCCAGCGGTAAAAATATCCGCAGCATCACCCCCTGGTACACCGTCCCCGCGACCCCGAGAGCCATCAGCCCATACAACATTCGCCTCCGCCACGGCGTTCTTGCCACAACCTGGACCCGTCCCGGACTCCACCACGATGCCAGCAAATCTCCCGCGAGCAAAAGCAGAAAAAATTGCGGCAGCAGCGCCGCCCGAAAGCCAAAGTCGTTGCTATCGATGACAGCCGAGCGCAGCAACAACACCATCGCCAATCCCCAGCCGGTCAGGTAGAGCGCGAGGTCGCGCGCGTCATTCTTCCGCCTCGCGTAAAGCAGCACCCACAGCACCGCGGCATAGAAACCCAACTCGAGCGCCAAGCCCGGCAGCAGCAGCACGATCCGCATCGCCTGGTCCAGCAACACCGGATGCGCCTTGTTCCACGCCGCGAAGACCGGCAGCCCCGTCAACAACTGGGGGTCGATCATCCTCCGCACGCTCAGCGAAAACACATGCCCGGCCCGCGCACTCGCGCCGGAGTCGGTGCGCGACGCCGTCCCGGTCATTTCCCGCAGGAACGGCGCCAGCAGCACCAAACTGACAACGCCCGCCAGCACCATGTTCCGAGCCAGCGCGAAGTCTTTCCGCCGCCCCACCACCAGGCGCAACAGCCACGCCAGCATCAGCAGCGCGAAGCCGAACGCCACGTAAATCGATAAGCCAAACGCGCTTGCGAACGCCACGCCAGCCAAAATCAGCGCGACGATGCGGTGTTTCGTCCGGCCATTCTCGCGCAACATCCACAGCAGCAGAAAACACATCATGCAGCACAGCAGCGAAGCGATATGGTGCGGCACCCACAACACGGAGTCCTGCCAGGATGAAACCTGGTCGACCGACCACCACTCCATCTCGCCGTTCAGCGCGGTCTGGCCAAAGATGCTGCCGATCGCGGGCAGCAAATCCGCCCCGGTCACGGCCAGCAGCGCGACGGTGATCCAGGTCTGCCGCCGCACATTCCCGGCGACGCCAAGAAAGTGCCGCACATAAAGCCCCACCAACGCCGCCAGCCCAAACCCGGTCCAAACGCTGCTCGCCATAAACGCCTGCCGGGCCGACACGTGGCCAATACGCGCCACCATCGCGCATACCACGTACCAGAAGTAGTAGTAGCGCATGGGCTGCGCGCGCCCCGCGAAGTACAGCGGGTTCGCCGGCGGGACCCCCGTCCGCAGCACTGCATCCGTGAAGGCCACGCGGTAGCTCTGATCGAACTCCACAACGCTGAAATAGAGCTTGCCGCCAACCTGTATATCGGCCAGCGAAAACACCACAAACGCCACCCAGGCAGTGACGCCGACGGCGGCCAGAACCACATCTCGCCGCGACCACTTCGCGCCCTCCCGGAGCCGCCACGCCACAATCAAAAACAGTATCGAGAGTCCCACGAGCAGCCCGCAGGCGACGTTCAATCCGGCGTACTTCCCCACGAAGTAGCCCAGAGACGGCGTGACGCCAAATGAAACCGCGATCGCCCACAACGACCGGTGCGCCGCCCCCATCCGCCGGAAGCCGAAGAGGTCGGTCGCATACCCGAGGAGAAAGCCGGGCACATACAAAGCTGAGGCGAACACGACCACGGCGACCACGCAGCCGACCGCATCCTGAAGGGTAAAGTTGTTCATCCGAGAGATCGAATTGTAGCACTGCGCCTGCATCCGAAGGCCCTGCCTGCGCGCTCGGAATCCACAGCGGCGACGGGCCGCCGAGTCGCCTACAATCATCGTATGGCTCGTCTTTACCCTTTCCGCGCTCTCCGTTACGATCCAACCCGCGTCAATCTCCACGACGTCGTCACCCAGCCCTACGACAAGATTTCTCCGGCCATGCAGGACGCCTACTACGCGGCCAGCCCTTACAACCTGATCCGCGTCATCCTCGGCAAGCACCACGACGGCGACACGGACGCCGACAACGTCTACACCCGCGCCGCGGCGACGCTGAACGAGTGGCGTGCCGAAGGCATCCTGCGCGAAGAGGCGGAGCCGGCGCTGTACGGCTACTCGCAGACCTATACCGTGCCCGGGACCGATGAGGTCCGCGAGCGGCGGGGCTTTATCGCCCTCGGCCACCTGTACGACTACGCCGACCACGTCGTCTATCGCCACGAACAGACCTTCCCCAAGCACAAGTCCGACCGGCTCGCGCTCTTCAAGGCCACGCGCGCGTATTGCGAGCAGATTTACATGCTCTACTCCGACCCGACGTTCACCGCTGAGGAGTTGATCTTCGGCGCAAAGGACAAAATCACGAGGCCCGCCGACCTCGAAATCACCGACGAATACGGCGTGCAGCACCGCGTGTGGAAGCTGACCGATCCAGCGTTGATCCAGCAAGTGCTGGCGGCGATGGAGGACAAGAAGCTCATCATCGCCGACGGCCACCATCGCTACGAAACTTCGACAGGCTACATGCACGAGCGCGCCGCGGAACTTGGCATCAGCGAGACCGCTCCGCCGACGGCGGGCGAGAACGGCCTTCCGGTCCCCGCCTTTCCGGAAGCCGCGATGATGATGACCTTCGTCAACATGGACGCCCCCGGCATTACGATCCTGCCCACGCACCGCGTCGTCTTCGGCATGCCGGTCTTTAGCGGCAAGAAGTTCGTCGAAGTCGCCGCACCCTTCTTCAGCGCGCAGGAAATTCCCGCGACCGACGCCGCGATCCTGCTCAAGCGGCTCAGCGAAACCGATGGTGTCGCCATCGTCGCGGCGACCAAAGAAGGCAACTTCCTGCTTCGCGCCAAGCCGGACGCCATCAATGCTGCGCTCAGCGAACTCTCACCGCATCAGCGTGGGCTCGATGTCGTGCAACTCCACAAAATTGTGCTGGAGAAAATTCTCCTTCTGAACGAAGAGACGGTCCGCGCCGGGAGCAACGTCCGCTACCTCCGCGAAGCCCCCGAGGCGCTCGTGCAGGTCGTCACCGGCGACGCCGATGTGGCTTTCCTCATCAAGCCGGTCACGCTGAAGCAGATGGAAGATGTCTCGATGAACCTTGAGGTGATGCCGCAGAAGTCGACGGACTTTTATCCGAAGCTACTCAGCGGTCTCGCGATGTATACGCTGGACTAACCAACCCGCAGTCGCACAATCCGGGTGGCCCATCCTTTCGCGCACTTTGCGAAAGGGTGGGGTGGGGTCGCAGCGTAGGATGAAGGCATGGCGACCGCTCCCGTCTTTGACTATCGTGGCGAATACGACGAAAACTGGCCGCTCCCGAAGACACTAACCCTGGAGCAGTACCGTCACGTCATCTTCCGTCCAGACGCGCATTACGTTGATGGCAAAATCCTGCCTCGAACGCTCGGAGATTGGACACATAGCAAAACCGTCGGGGAGATCATCGGCGCACTCCATCCCACCGGCACCGAAAACGGACTTTCCGCTTGCATCAGCCTTCGGCTTCAAACCTCGCCAACACGAATACGCGTGTGTGATTTCGTCGTCCTTGATCGAAACGCTCCGTATGAGCCCGTCCCGACAGTTCCACCACTGCTTTGTATTGAAGTCATTACGGAAGGCCAGTTGCCGGAGGACGAAGTCGAAATCCTCTCCGACTACTTTGCCATGGGTGTCAAGAACATCTGGCTAGTCGATCCGGTTCGGCGTGCCGCGTTCACCTTCGACGCCGACGGTTTGCACGAAGCCGACCCTACCGGCCTGATGATCCCCAATTCCCCGATCCAACTCGATCTTACTGAAACCTTCGCGGCAATCGAATAAGATCAGGCTCGGTGTTCTCCATCTTGAAATGCATGACGATTCCCGTAGTAAGCGACCGAGCAGACCAAGACTCCCATCGCAGCGAGGCCGAACGACAGATTCCGTTTCCAACTAATGGCGTCGATCGCTTTGCCACATGCCAATTTCGACACTGGATTCGGATTATTGTAAAAACAATCGCTGTCCCCCAGGCCTTGCATGAACCATGAGCCCCACAGCAGCAGCGAGACTCCGAACATACTTCCGCCGATAACCCAAAACCACCGTCCGCGCCGTGTTTGTCTCACCGCGAAATCCCATCCAGTGGCGAACTCGCACTTGCATACAGCTTCCGCGGCATCCTGCCCGCCTCAAACGCCTCGCGCCCAGCCTCGACCGCTTTCTTCATCGCAGACGCCATCAGCACAGGGTTCCGAGCCCCGGCAATCGCCGAGTTCAGCAGCACCGCATCGAAGCCGAGTTCCATCGCCAGCGCCGCATCGCTCGCCGTCCCCAGCCCGGCGTCGACGACCAGCGGAACCTCGGTGATCAGCTCCCGCATCATGCGCAGCGTGTAGCTGTTGGCAATTCCCAGGCCCGTTCCAATCGGCGCGCCGAGAGGCATCACCGCAGCCGCCCCTACATCGATCAGCCGCTTCGCAAATACAATGTCGTCAGTGGTGTACGGAAGCACGGTAAAGCCTTCCTTGACCAGCACGCGGGTAGCTTCAACCGTTGCCTGAACATCAGGATAAAGCGTCGCCTGGTCGCCTATGACCTCAATCTTGACCCAGTCCGAAAGCCCCACCTCGCGCCCCAGCCGAGCGGCGCGGATTGCTTCGTCGGCCGTGTAGCATCCAGCCGTATTCGGCAGCAGAAAGTAGCGCGAAGGATCAATAAAATCCAGCAGCGATTCCTTGGCGCGGTCCAACTCCACGCGCCGCACGGCGACCGTCACCAGCTCCGCGCCGGAAGCCTCGATGGCGGCCTTGGTCTCCGCCCCATCGCGATACTTCCCCGTCCCTACAATCAACCGTGACGTAAACCGTCGTCCCGCTATTAGTAACTCATCTGCCATGCCAGTATTATAAGAACTAGAAACCCCGAACGAACGGAATACCGCCTGAAGTCTTTTGGGCCCCGGCATCATTCTGCAGACCCACGCTTCAAGAAAGATGATCTTCTTCCATCTCCAGTTCCCTACTCCGAGGCCTCAAATGCCAACACCAGCTTCTCGCACGAAATGGATTCTAGTGGTCGCCCTCATCATGGTCCTGATCGGAGTGCTTGGACCTCGCCTGCATGCCTGGTGCCAGGCCTGGCGCACCTTGCCATCAGCCCAATTTCACCAGTATTTGGGGACCCAAAAGGGTTTCTTCGTGGGCATAGGTATTGGTCTCGTGGTGGTTGGAGCGGCCGCGACTCTAGCTCGGCGCAAGGATCGCATCTAGCACCGCGATAAAAATCTTGAATTTGATTCGCTCCGCTCAACGATCCCGGATCGCTTGCGATTCGCTCAGCGAACGTCATATCTGCGTCAAAGACACAAACGGCCCGCCCCAAAGGACGAGCCGCTATGCGGTGATCTGGTGGGATTGACTTGAGGCATCCGTTCTCGGATGGGCCTCGGAGGAGAGAAAGGCAACAAATTGCCCTTCCTGCTGCGTATAAAAAGACCTCCAGGTCTAGAGCACGAATGCTCTAAGCCTCAGTCACCTCACGTTGAGTAAAGCAACAACTGGAACTATCAATTTTCATAGGCTGAATCATCCTCCTTTCCCGTGTTGAAAGTAGATTACTGCGCAGTTAACCCCATGTCAAATCGCTCCGGCGCACACCCCGCAGAGCGCATCTGACCACCGAGCAACTCGTTCAATTAACGGAACCGCACATTGCAGCAGCTACACTTAAGCCGGTCCATCGAAATGATTTCTGCAGTCCATCTCCGCAGGTTGCCGCTCTTCGTCTGCCTTCTCGGAGCGGCGGGGATCTGCGCCCAAACCGGCCCTCCGCAACCCACCTCCGCCGACCAGAACAACCCGCAGCCCGCGCCGCCTCAACTGACGGTATTCCCTCACCCGGACAGCGCGCCGTACCTCATCTCCGGGCAGGCCAACATCGTCTTTCAGGGGCATCCCGGGTTCCATTCGCCCTACTCCGGCACCAACTCCATGCTGGCGCGCGGGGAGTACAAAGCATCGCTTGTCGGAACGCTTTTCCTCGGCCTCCGGCTGCACCACAGCCTGCGCTACAACACCGACGCCATCTATGACGAGGAGTCCTCCGGCGGCCGCGGAATCTCCGAAGCTCTCGGCCTCGCCGGCTTCACAAATCTCGACGTCGTCCGCAACCCCACGCTCGGCTCCATCCCTTACATGGCGCGCGCGCAGCTTCACCAAACCATCGGCTTCACAGACAGGATGATCGACGCCGACCGCACGCAGTTTTCGCTGGCGACCAAGGTCCCCGAACGTCGTCTCGATCTCCGCGCCGGCAAGCTCTCCATGCCCGACATCATGGACATCAACGGCCCCGGCTCCGACTCGCACCTCCAGTTCCTGAACTGGACGGTCGACACCAACGGCGCATGGGACTACGCCGCCGACACCCGCGGCTACACGTACGGCTTCGTCACCGAGTATGACGACGTGGACTGGTCCGCGCGCTATGTCCTCGCGCTGATGCCGACTGTCGCCAACGGCGTCGATCTCGAATGGAACCTCCGCCGCGCGCGGGGTGACAATTTCGAGCTGGAGTGGCGGAAGAAGCGCTGCTGCAAACGCGACACCTACTGGCCGTGGGGCGGCGCGACAACTGTCCGCCTGCTGGGCTTCGTCAACCATGCCAACATGGGCGACTACCGCACCCAGAACAACCTCGCGGTCGCCTCCCACACCGTCCCCGTCATCACCGCGCATCCCTTCGCCACGACCGTAAAGTACGGGATCGGCCTTAACTTCGAACAGGAACTCGACGACGACCTCCGCCTCTTCGGGCGCTTCGGCTGGAACGAAGGCCAGCACGAAAGCTACGCCTACACCGAGGTCGACCAGACCGTTGAACTCGGCACCGACATCACCGGCAAACGCTGGTCGCGCCCCAACGACAAGCTCGCCCTCGTCGGCGTCTCCAACGCCATCAAGCGCGACCACCAGCAGTACCTCGCGCTCGGCGGCCTGGGCTTCCTGCTCGGCGATGGACGGCTGAACTATGCGCGTGAGGACATCCTCGAGACCTACTACACGGCACATAACTGGCGCGGGCTTTTCACTTCGCTCGACGCGCAGTTTGTCGCCCATCCTGGATACAACAAAGATCGCGGACCGGTAGTCGTGTTGACCGTGCGCACACATGTCGATTTTTAGTGGATTCACCAGCCTCCGATCCACCGAGCAGCCTCAAAACAATACCCCATCCCTGCGATAAAATGGAGACCATCGCTATGCCCACTACGGCCGCAACTTTGAAATTCATTCGCCAGACCCATCTCTACGCCGGCGTTTTCATCGCCCCTGCGTTACTCTTTTTTGCTTTTACCGGAGCCCTTCAGACCTTCAGCTTGCATGAGACCACCCCGGGCAGCGCCTACAGGCCGCCGGCCTGGGTGGTTAGACTCTCACAACTGCATAAGAATCAGACGATTGCGGTTCCGCTTCGCAAGCTGCCCCCCGCCGCAGACACGCCCCAAGGCGGCAAACCGGCGAATGCAGCACCCGCAAAGGCCCCGGATGTCACTGCCCCGAAACCGAAGACCCATCTCCCTATGAAAATCTTCTTCCTTCTGGTCGCCATCGGGCTTATGACATCGACGCTCACGGGGCTCTACATGGCGTACCGATACAGCCGGAGTTGGATCGCCATTACCGGCCTCCTGCTGGCCGGAATCGCCATCCCCCTCTTGTTGCTCGGCTTTTAAACGGGGACGGCTGCCCGAGAGCAGCCGTCCCAACACATTGTTGTGAAACAGTTTAGCGGTGTCCGCCGCCGTGTCCGCCGCCACCGCCGTGGAAGCCGCCGCCGCCGCCGCCGTGGAAACCGCCTCCAGCGCTGCCGTGGAAACCGCCGCCGCCGGAAAATCCTCGTGCCCCGCCGCTAAATCCGCCTCGGCTGGCACCCACACCACGATTTATGCCGACGCTACCACGATAGCCATTGCCTCCACGGTATACGTTGCCTCCGCGGTATACATTGCCTCCGCGGTATCCCACGCCGCCACGGTATCCGTAGCCGCCGCGATAACCATAGCCGCCGCGATAACCGTAACCGCGACCGTAGAAGCCGCGCCCGTACCAGGGGCCGGCGCCGATGAACAAGCCGCCCGAGAACCAGTCGGACCCATAGTAGCCATACGGAGCGCACGCGTACGGCGCGTATCCGTAATAGCCGTAAGTACATGCCGGCGGCCCATAAGGATAGCCGCCAATCCCCACACCGAACGAAACCTGTGCTTGCGATGCAGGCGCCGCCGCAACGAACAACCCGAAAACTGCGAGTATTGCGAAATATTTGAGTAACCGCATAGTTTCCCTTTCTGCGGACCAACATCCGACGCAGGCCCAGAAGCCGGAGGCATCATTGCTGCCGGCTCACATTACGTTAGAACCCAACCCCGGGCGGAATGTTGCTCTGCTTTCGCGAGCGACGGACGGCCAAGGGGTTGCCTCGAATTTCCGCGTCCTATACTGAACCCATGCTTTCGCGTACAGCCTTCGAGCTTCCCGCCGTCATCCTGGGCCTGCTTTTCGGCAGCTTTTTGAACGTCTGCATCGCGCGCCTGCCGTACCGCGAAAGCATCGTCAAGCCCCGCTCCCACTGCCCGCGCTGCCGGCATACGATTCGCTGGTACGACAATATTCCGCTGCTCAGTTGGACCATCCTGCGCGCCCGCTGCCGCGATTGCCAGGCCAGAATCCCGTGGCGCTATCCGCTGGTCGAACTCGCCACCGCGCTCTGGTTTGCGATCGCCGGAATGGCAGTGTGGTTCGCCTGGCATCCCCCGACGGCCAAATCCCTGGACGCAACCTTCGCCGCCGTCGGCCTGGTCGGTCTCGGATTCCTGCTCATCGGCCTGATGGTGATGGACTGGCAAACGCATAGCCTGCCCGATGCCTTCACGCTCTTCGGCATCGCGGCCGGCCTCTTCCTCATCTGCGTCCGCGCCATCTTCCTCGCACCCGGAGAGGACGCCATCCACCTCACCGCCGCGCACAGCCTGCGGCTTTCTAGCCCGGGTTCGGTGGCCTCGGACCAAGGCAACGTCTTCCTCACCGGCCCCGAGCACCTGCTCTTCGGCCGCATCGTCGCCATCATCGGAGCGGCGCTGATCCCATGGCTCATCCGCTGGCTCTACAAAGTCATTCGCGGACAGCAGGGGATGGGCCTCGGCGACGTAAAACTGCTGGCGATGATCGCCGCGTTCCTGGGATTCTGGCCGGCAGTGCTCGCCTTCTTTTTCGGCTGCCTCTTCATCTTCCCCTACGCCCTCACGCTGCTCGCCCGCAAACGCGCCAACCGCATGACGCAACTTCCATTCGGCAGTTTCCTTGCCGCCGGAGGCCTGGTGGCTGCGCTCGTAGGCCCGCAGATTATCGCGTGGTACCGCGGCATGCTTTAAATGTGGCGCCGCACCGCCTGCACCAGCAGCACGATGCCCACCGTAACCACCCCAGCGTGGACATACTTCAGGAAAGCATCGCCGCGCAGCCGATGGTTCAACACGCGCCCCAGAAATATCGCGGGCACCGCCGCTACCAGCGCAATCAGAAAATAATGCGTCACCGCCGCCGTCCACAGTCCGGAGAGCCAATAGCCCACAACACCGACGATGCTCGCCGGCAAAAAATATCCCTGCAGCGTCGCGCGAAAATGCTGTGGCGACCACCGCCGCATCGCTCCGTAAATCACCAGCGGCGGCCCATTCATCCCATACGCTCCACCCAGGATGCCGGCAAAAAATCCACACCCCAGCAGCCATGCGTGGCTGTCTTTTTCCAGTCGCGGAGGATTTCTTCCCAGCGAAAAATATCCTGAGAACGCTACGATCACCAGCGCCAGCACCGCCTTGACGAGGTCGTGGTGCGCGCTCTTCAACAGCCATATCCCCGCCGGAATCCCCACAAACGTCGGCGCCAACAGCCACCCCGTGCTGCGCAAATGAATCTTCCGCCAGTCCTGCACGACCACGACGGCAGCGATAGTGATCGACAGCAGCACGGCGACGGGAGCGGCAACTTCGATCGGCAGAATCAGCGCAAGCAGCGGCACCGCGATCAACGCTTCGCCAAACCCGAATGTCGAACGAATCAACGTCGCGACAAACGCGATCAGCAGCACTTCCAGAGTTGTAACGTTCATCGTCTTCTTGTCAGCGTACGCCGTTCTCTCTACCCTCTACACTCTACCCTCTACCCACTGCTTTGCTTGACCCTTGACGAAGTCGCTCCTACACTTAAAACTGGCCATGCAGACGACCCCCTATATCTGGCAATACCTTCCTCTTGTGTTGCAAATTCTTGTTGCGCTGGCGCTTGCCGGCGGCATGGTTGCGGCATCGTTTTTCATCGGCAAACACAAACGTTCGCGCACCAAACTCGGCGCGTACGAGTGCGGCATGGACCCGGTCGGCGACGCCCGCGGCCGCTTCTCCGTGCGCTTTTACATGGTGGCGATGCTGTTCATCCTGTTCGATGTGGAAGCGGTCTTCATGCTGCCCTGGGCCGTCGTCTACCGCGAACTGTACGGCATCACCGGAAGCAAGCTTTTCGGCTTCTGGGAGATGCTGGTCTACATCGGCTTCGTCGCCGTCGGCCTCTTCTACGTGTGGAAGAAGGGCATCCTCAACTGGTCCAACGATAAGGCTGATCTGTAAATCATGGCTGATCCCATCACTGACCCCGCAACACCGCAAGCCATCTTCGGCAAGGAAGCCGTTACCGAAGCGCTAGCCGACCACGTCGCCGTCGGCGCGCTGCAAGACCTCATCACCGACGCCAAGTGGGACCGCAAGGAACTCACCCTGACCGTCGCGCCGGAGTCGATCATCGCCGCCGCGCAGGCTGCGAAGGCCGACGGCTACAACTTCCTCGAAGATGTGACCGCCGTCGACTGGTACCCCTCCGAGCCGCGCTTCCAGATCTCGTACTCGATCCTCAGCATGGGTCTGAAGCAGCGCATCCGCATCGTCGCCCGCGTCCACGGCGACATCGCGAACATCGACAGCATCACCTCCGTCTGGCCGTCCGCCAACTTCTACGAGCGCGAAGTCTTCGACCTCTTCGGCGTGCGCTTCGCCGGCCATCCGCGCCTCACCCGCATCATGATGCCCGACAACTGGAACGGCCACCCGCTCCGCAAGGACTACCCGGTGGAGGGATACCGCTAGCATGGCTATCGCAGAAGATCTCGAGAAACCCGTCGCACGCAATACACCGATGACGCACACCACCGGCGTGCGCGACACCACCGGCACCAACCTCGCTGGCTTCCGCTCCGCCGAGGATATGCTCATCCCCGGCGTCGAGGACGTGGTCGCCGAATCGACATCGCACCACAAGCCGCACGGTTCCGACCCCATCTCCGACTCGACAATGGTCCTCAACATGGGCCCGCAACACCCGTCGACACACGGCGTTTTGCGCCTCGTTGTAGAGGTCGACGGCGAGACCATCGTCTCCCTCGCACCCGACATCGGCTACCTGCACACCGGCATCGAGAAAACCTGCGAAGCCAAGTTTTACGCGCAGGTCACGCCGCTCACCGACCGCATCGACTACCTGGCGCCGATGGCGAACAACCTCGCTTACGCGCTTGCCGTAGAAAAGCTCCTCGACCTCGAAATCCCCGAGAAGGCCCAGGTCATTCGCGTTCTGTTCATGGAGCTGATGCGCCTCAACTCGCATCTCGTCTGGCTCGGCACGCACGCCATGGACATCGGCGCGCTCACCGTCTTCCTCTACTGCTTCCGCGAGCGCGAGCAGTTGCAGCGCATCTTCGAAGCCGTCAGCGGCCAGCGCATGATGACCAGCTACATCCGCATCGGCGGCCTCGCGCTCGAACCGCCGCCGGGCCTCTGGGACACCATCAAAACTTTCCTCGACGACTTCCCCTCGAAGATCGCCGAGTACGAAGGCCTGCTCAACAACAACCCCATCTGGATCTCGCGCCTCAAGGGCGTCGGCTACCTCTCGCCCGAGGACGCCATCGCTCTCGGCGTCACCGGCCCGCCGTTGCGCGCCAGCGGGGTGGATTTCGACGTCCGCCGCGACATGCCCTACTCCGGCTACGAGAAGTACAAGTTCAACGTGCCCGTCTCGCACGACTGCGACGTCTGGGCGCGCTACATCGTCCGCATGGATGAAATGCGCGAGTCGGTAAAAATCTGCAACCAGGCGCTGGCCATGCTGCCCGCACTCGAAGGCACGCCCATCGTCGCCAACTCGCCCAAGGTCATCCTCCCGGACCGCGAGCAGATGAAGACGCAGATGGAGTCGCTCATCCATCACTTCAAGATCGTCACCGAAGGCTTCGCAGTCCCGGCCGGTGAGGCGACCAGCTCCATCGAAGCGCCACACGGCATGATGAACTACTACGTCGTTTCAGACGGCACCGCCAAGCCCTATCGCGTCCACATGCGCAATGCGGATTTTTCGAATTTGCAGGCGCTGGAGACGATGTGCAGGGGGCGGTTGATCGCGGATGTGGTCGCCGTTATTGGATCGATAGATATTGTGTTAGGAGCGATTGACCGATGAGTGAATTTAGCTTTGGTTTCGATCAAGCATTTTCGAAAAAGAAACTCTCTGATGCGATGTGCGATGAGTTCTGGTCCGAATTGGGTAATGCACTCAGCGCAATGATTGAGGAACTGACTGCAAAGTCGCGTCACGTCACCATCGAAACGGATGGAGTGTTCCGAGCAATCATCAAGTACGCGGGACGAGAACTTTATCTGAGTTTGGACAAAGCCCTTCTTCGGGTTGAAGTTGTTGTGATACCAAACCATTACCAGTCGGCACTGGCCGGCCCAGTCGATGCGACCTTGGTAAACCGAGCCTTTGTGGAGTTTGGGCCAGACGGCCCAAGACGAATGCCAAGTCAGAAGGGATGGACTGTCCATTGTGTTGAGAGTTCCGGCGGCTTCACGATACCGGAAAAAAATAGCATGGAGTGGTCTCTTCATCACCAATTGGCAGAGCAAATCCTTGCAAAGATGCTTTTTCCGAAACTTGCAGCAAATGCTCTCTAAGGCGCTCCATACCGAACTCTGGACATCCTGGGCCTCACTGCTTCGCTCCTATGCAGCCGTCCACGGACTTAATGCATCAGAGCACGCCATCGTTGAAGTAAGCGCGGACGAAATCACTCTACGAGTAGGCATTCACTGGCTCCGTTTCACCGCAACCGCAATGCAGCACGACGACGAAACTCCAATCCCGTTTTCGCTCACAGAAGATGGCGGGGTTACCATCGCCCGAGCCGCGCGAGAAGAGATGGATTTCGCAGCGGAGCGGTTGGCACGCGAGATGCTATCTGGTCGTTCTTGATTAGCTCTACTGGCCGGGGTTGGGTTCGCTAGGGCAAGACTGGCTTGGCGAAGAGAACTTTAAATCAAGGTTATGATTGGGCGAAACAGAAATGTCGTTCAAAGGCCCGCTTTCCCATAACGCTTCGTCAAAACCAGCTCTACCTCGAATAGCTATGGTGTATGCGCCGGGCGCGAGAGTTGTCGTGAAGTTGCCGTCCTCATCTGTCTTCAGAATAGTGATCTGGGACATCTTTTTATTCGCCTCGGCCCAGTCGAGAACTTTTAGCAAAACGGGCTGGAACATGTAAAGCTGTTTCAGACAAATCATTTTCTGCGTCCACGTTCCTCCGCTAGCGTCGAGATCTTTGGAGAAAGCCTCGATAGCTCTGCCGCTCTCGCGATAGTAAATATGGCCGGCTGTATCGCCAGAACCTGACATGAAAAATATATATACATCGGCAATTCTGGCTGGCTTCAAATCCCCTCCCGCAGTGATAGCAAAAACACGACCGGTTACCTTCGCTCGCGCAGCCGATGTGGTTCTTGGGTGAGGCGTAGGATTTTGCTTTCCGGCGCAAGTGGGCGCAAGCAGTAGGAAAGCCCCGCAGCTGAGCCAACAGGCTCGCATCGTCATAATTCCTTGCATCTCAAGGGCCTCCTTGTTGTTTTGCCTATGTTCATCACTATCAGAATGAAAGGCACAGAACCATGATGCACTAAATTGTCTTAGAATCAGCTTAAGCCGCATAAGCAAAATCGCCGACACCATCTTCACCCCCGAACTCGCCGCCGCTTCGACAAACTGGTGACGATCTACCCACTCAAGCGTTCCGCTCTCGTCCCGATGCTGCTCTACGCGCAGGATGAAATCGGCTACGTCTCAGATGCCGCCGTCGAGGCGACAATCCGTGAACATTTCCGGATGGGCCCACATCATGACAGAGCAGCTCCACACCGAACTCTGGACCTCCTGGGCTTCTCTGCTCCGCTCCTACGCGGCCGCCCACGGGCTCAACGCACCGCAAATCTCGGCTAAACTGGATGCATGAGCAGCGACGAAGTCATCGCCAAACTTCGACACCATGCGCCTGAACTACAGGCCGAGGGCATTCTGCATCTTGCGCTCTTCGGCTCAACCGCCCGCAACGAGGCCAGCCCTGATTCCGACGTGGATTTGATGGCTGAGTACGACCCCGCCTTCCGCCTGAGCCTTCTGGACATCTGCAAGTTGCAGAATAAAATTGAGGACATCCTCAACAAAAGAGTCGATCTCTCGACACGCAGGCTCCTGAAGCCAATCATCAAGGAAAGCGCGGAAGAGGACGCCATCGATGCCTTCTAAGAGGAGCCCTCTCGTCTACTTTCTCGACATGCTGCACAGCATTGCGCTCATTTCGCTGCCATGACCGCCCAACTCCACACCGAACTCTGGACCTCCTGGGCTTCCCTGCTCCGCTCCTACGCAGCCGCCCACGGACTCAACTCCACGCAGCACGCCGTGGTCGAAGTCAGCGCCGACGAAATCACTCTCCGCGTGGGCACCCACTGGCTCCGCTTCACCGTAACCGCAGTCGAACACGACGACGCCCCACCCGAAACCTTCGCCCTGCACGAGAATGGCACAGTCAGCATCGACAACGAACCCGAAGAAGAAATGGACATCGCCGCCGAACGCTTCGCGCGCGAAATGATGAGCATTCATTGAAGTCCGTCGTAAGATAGTGAACGAGGAGTTTTCATGAACAACACACAGCTCTACCTGACCATCGGGATTCCGACTCTGACGGTCATCCTCGCATGGCTTTCAAATCGCTCGGACATCAATCGGCTCAACGATAAGATGGACAGACTCGGCGACACTCTACGAGGCGAAATCGACAAGATGGGGAACTCGCTTCGGGCCGAAATGATCGCCTTTAGGCGCGAGGTGCATGAAGACCTTTTGATGCTCCATGAGCGGGTCGTGAAAGTCGAAACCCGACAGGGGCTGTAATTCTCTAGTCGCATTTGTATATGAGGAGCCCCCTCTAGGCGCATATCGCGGAGGATGGTAAGGCCCTCCCAGCAACAAGGAATCGTATGAGCGCAATCGCCGACACCATCTTCACCCCCGAACTCGCCGCCCGCTTCGACAAGCTGGTGACGATCTATCCCCTCAAGCGTTCCGCGCTCGTCCCGATGCTGCTCTACGCGCAGGACGAAATCGGCTACGTCTCGGACGCCGCCGTCGCGGAAATCGCCCAGCGCCTCGACCTGCTTGAGCTCGATGTCCGCAACGTCCTCAGCTACTACTCGATGCTGCGCACCGTGCCCGCGGGCAAGTACAACGTGCAGGTCTGCACCAACATTTCCTGCATGTTGCGCGGCGGCTTCGAGCTGCTCCAGCACTGCAAGGACACGCTGCACATCGGCCACAAGGGCGTCACGCCCGACGGCCTCTTTTCGCTCGAAGAAGTCGAGTGCATCGGCGCCTGCTGCTGGGCGCCCGCCGTGCAGGTGAACTACGACTTCCACGAAAACCTGACGCCCGCGAAGATGGATAAAGTTCTCGACGACTACGCCGCCGGCCGCGGCCGCAACGTTCCGCCCAGCCCGCCCATCGGCAGCGCCGGCCAGGAGGCGAAATAAATGCCAACGCTCGTTTCCCATCCCGACGAAGTCAAAATCATCAGCCGGCGCTTTGGCCAGGGTGCCGCCGACATCGACAAATACATCGCGCTCGACGGCTACAAGGCTGTCGAGAACGCGCTCGGCAAAGGCGCGGACATGGCGCCGTGGATTCTCGCCGAGATGAAAGCCAGCGGCCTGCGCGGTCGCGGCGGCGCGGGCTTCCCCACCGGCCTGAAGTGGAGCTTCGTCCCCAAGGAGTCGGCCAAGCCGAAGTACATCCTGGTCAACGGCGACGAATCCGAGCCCGGCACTTGCAAGGACCACGTCCTCTTCCTCGAGGACCCGCACGCGGTCATCGAAGGCGCAATGATCGCCGGCCTCGCCGTGGGCGCGAAAACCGGCTTCATCTACCTGCGCGGCGAGTATCGCTACCTGCTCAACATCATGGACAAGGCCGTCGCCGACGCCTACGCCAAGGGCTTCCTCGGCAAGAACATCTTTGGCAAAGATGGCGTCGACTTCGACATCATCACCCAGACCGGCGCCGGGGCCTACGAGGTCGGTGAAGAGTCCGCGCTGATGGAATCGCTCGAAGGCAAGCGCGGCATCCCGCGCATCCGTCCGCCCTTCCCCGCGGTCGTCGGCCTCTACGGCGGCCCCACCGTCATCAACAACGCCGAAACCATCGCCAACGCCCCGCACATTTTGCTGATGGGCGGCGAGGCCTACGCCAAGCTCGGCACCGAACGCAACGGCGGCACGCGCCTCTTCGGAATCAGCGGCCACGTCGAGCGCCCCGGCGTGTACGAACTCCCCATGGGCTACCCGCTGCGCAAGGCAATCTACGACGTAGCCGGCGGCATCAAGGGCGGCAAAAAGCTCAAGGCAGTCGTCCCCGGCGGAGCATCCTGCCCCATCCTCACTGCTGACGAGATCGACGTCGGCCTCGACTTCGACCAGATGGCGAAAGCCGGCACCATGCTCGGCTCGGGCGGCATCGTCGTGCTCGACGAAACGGTCAGCATCGTCGAATTCGCGCTCCGCACCATCCGCTTCTACCAGCACGAAAGCTGCGGCTGGTGCATCCCCTGCCGCGAAGGCACGGACTGGATCAAAAAAACGCTGACCCGCTTCCATGCCGGCGGCGGCAATAAAAAAGACATCGACAACATCCAATACCTCGCCGAAAACATGATGGGCCGGACGTTCTGCCCACTTGGAGACGCAGCGGCGATGCCGACGCTCGGCTTCGTCAAGAAGTTCCGCAAGGAGTTTGAGGAGTACCTCGAAGGCGCTCGCGTCGAGCATCCTCTTATTCAGATTCAACCCGTCGGCGAGCCCGATTTGATTGGCGCTGCACATTGAGACCGGCGGAGATCATACGAGTCTTAATAAACGACGGATGGTTCGAGATAAAGCGCACTGGAAGTCACATTCATTTTCGTCATGCGATGAAGCCGGGCCTGGTCATCGTGCCTTTTCACTCGGGTAAGGACCTCGGCAAGTTGGCATACTCTATCCTTAAGCAGGCAGGTCTGAGATGAAGCGCATCTACATGGTCGTCTACGAACGAGTAGCGGAAGACAATTGGGGCGGTTGGGCGCCTGACATCGGCGGCGCGGTCGGCGCGGGAGATACTCTCGAACTCGCCCGCCAAAGCCTTCGCGAGGGTATCGCCATTCAGTTGGAGGACCTCAACGAACGGGGACTGCAAGCTCCTTCCGCTATATCGAAGGCCATCGATTTCTCCGAGTTCGATCCAAATCCAGAACAGAGCCACTATGAGATCGAATGGATGACGGTTGACCTGCCGGAAAGCGTCGTTCATTCCAACGACCTCTCTCAGCAGGCAGCATAAGGAACCTATGCCAGACGTAAATTTCACCGTAGACGGCCAGAAGCTCACCGCACCCGCGGGCACGCTGCTAATTGACGCTTGCAAGTCTGCGGGCATCGAAATCCCCGCCTTCTGCTACTATCCCGGCCTCTCGCTGCAAGCCGCCTGCCGCATGTGCATCGTGCGCATCGAGAAGGTGCCCAAGCTCGCCACCGCCTGCACCACCACGGTCGCCGAGGGCATGATCGTCCACACGGAAACTCCCGAGATCGCGCAGTCCCGCAAGGCCATGCTGCAGATGATTCTCGCCAATCATCCCCTCGACTGCCCCGTCTGCGACGCGGGCGGCGAGTGCGAGTTGCAGGACATGAGCTTCAAGTACGGCGCCGCCGACAGCTTCTTCACCGAGCCCAAAAATCATCGCGACGAACAAAAGTGGTCGCCGGTGGTCTACTTCGACCGCCCGCGCTGCATCCTCTGCTATCGCTGCGTGCGTGTGTGCGGCGAAGGCATGGACGTCTTCGCGCTCGGCATCCAGAACCGCAACAGCTCGTCGGTCATCGCGCCCAATGTTCCCGCCGAGCTCTCGCCCGAGCACATCCCGCAACTCGACTGCGAGCAGTGCGGCATGTGCATCGACATTTGCCCGGTGGGTGCGCTCACCTCCGGCGCCTATCGCTACAAAACGCGTCCCTGGGAGATGAACCACGTCGCCACCGTCTGCACCCATTGTGGCGACGGCTGCAAGACCACCCTCGGCGTCCGCTCCGTCTCCGAAGGCTCCGAAATCATTCGCGGCGACAACCGCGACAAGTCCGGCATCAACGGCGACTTCCTCTGCAACAAGGGCCGTTACGCATTCGATTTCGCCAACAACATCGAGCGCCTCACGTCCCCGCTCCTCCGCCAGCCTGACGGAAAGCTCAAGCCCGTCTCGTGGGAAGAAGCGCTCACCTTCGCCGGCACAAATTTGCGCAAGCTTCGCGACGAGCGCGGCGCAGATTCCATCGGCGTCATCGGCTCCAACCGCACGACGAACGAAGAGAATTACCTCCTCCAGAAATTCGCGCGCACGGTCATCGGCACCAACAACATCGACCACCACCGCACGGCAGACTTCGTCACTCTCGCTTCCGCACTCGCCGGTACCACCGGCCGTTTCGCTTCGCAGCATTGCGTGCAGAAGGCGAAGTCGCTGCTCATCGTCGGCGGCGACCCCACCAACCAAGCCCCGCTCACGGCTTGGAATTTGCGTACGAATGTGCGGCTGAACAACGCGCGCCTCTACATTGCGAACCACCAGGACATCAAGCTCAAGCGCCAGGCCAAAGCTTTTGCGCATGTCGAAGAGTTCGGCTACGACGCGTTCGTCGAAAGCCTCTCGGCCAGCAATGAATTCACCGACGCTCTGCGCGCCGAAGAAAAGCTGATCGTCCTGATCGGCAACGAACTCCGCGGCGCCGATCTCACCAACCTCATCGCCGCTCTGCCCACCGCAAAGTTCGCGCTGCTCGCCGACTACGCCAACTCCCGCGGCGCGGCCGACATGGGCATGTTGCCCGACGTGCTCCCCGGCTACCAGCCCCTCGGTACGTCCGCGCTGGCCAACGAATATCAGACATCTGGCAACCCCGGCCTCAACCTCGTCGAAATGTTCGACGCCGCATCCGCCGGCAATCTCTCCGCGCTCTACGTTGTGGGCTCAAACCCGGTCGCCCGCTACAACGTCGACCCCTCGTCGCTCGCGAACACCTTCCTCATCGTGCAGGACCTCTTCCTCACCGAGACTGCGCTCCTCGCCGACGTGGTCTTCCCTGCCTCCAACCTCTACGAAAAATCCGGCTCCGTCACCAACTCCTACGGCGACCTTCAGCTCGTTTCAAAAGCCGCCGACAAGGCCGGCACCCGCTCCGACTTCGAGATCATCGTCCGCCTCGCCGACAAGTTCGGCCACGAGATCAAACAGCTCGTTCCGTTCGGCAAAGGCCTCCGCGCCGACATGGGCCAAAGCCGCGGCGCGCAGTCCGGCGAGGCCGACCGCCACTCCATCTGGCTCACCGCCAACAACCTGGAGCCCAAGCTTTCGCCCTTCGATCCCTTCGCCATCCTCGACGAAATCCAACGCCTCGTCCCCGGCTACGACAAACTCCGCCGCCTGCAACTGCTCTCCGGCAACGACCAGCACATCGCCCCCAACGCCGGCGACCTCGTACAGATTTCCAACCGCAACGACCTTGTTCTACCGTCGCACGACACGCTCTTCACCTCCGGCTCCCTCACGCGTTTTTCGCCTCAGCTGCAGGACGTGCAGCGCCACCAGGACCGTGAAGTGGCTGACCACTTAGCAGCGGACTAACTACATTATGACAAGTTTGAACATTACGAACAGCCGTTCACAAATCGCACAGAAGATGATCGCGACGGCGGAGACTATTGCAGGCTATTCAGTGATTAAAACCTTTGGTCCAGTGGAAGCCGTAATTGAAAAGGGATTTAGCAAAGCGGCGATACATGGCATTGGCGTGGTGGACGGGGGTGGACTTTCCGATATGGTATTCGACGCGAAGCAGGAAATTGCTTTAGCTGCGCATGATTTAGGAGCAAATGCGGTCATTTGCTTTCGTTATTCAATTGCTGGCAGAGAGCTTGAAAAGAGCCTCATAGCTTATGGCACTGCAGTTCACGTAGAGCAAATATCTTTGAGCGAAACAAACTGAATGAGTCACTTCACCCAATTTCAAGTCTTTCTCCTCATCAGCATCGTCAAGATCGCCGTCGTGCTGGTCATCACGCTGACGGCCGTCGCATACACGGTGCTGCTGGAGCGCAAAGTCCTCGGCCGCATGCAGAACCGCTGGGGCCCATCGCGCGTCGGCCCGTTCGGCCTGCTGCAGCCGCTCGCCGACGGCATCAAGCTCTTCCTCAAAGAAGATATGATGCCCCTCGCCGTCGAACGCCCGCTGTTCGTGCTCGCGCCGATCATCGCGCTCGGCTGCGCTCTGATCTCGATCGCCGTCGTTCCCTTCGGCGCGCCCTATATCTATCGCGGCGTCGATATCACGCAGATTGCGAACATCAACGTCGGCCTGCTCGTCATACTCGGCGTAACCTCGATCGGCGTCTACGGCATCGCGCTCTCGGGCTGGAGTTCGAACAACAAATATTCTCTCTTCGGATCACTCCGCGCCACGGCGCAAATGATCAGTTACGAACTCGCGCTCGGACTCTCGCTGGTCGGCGTCGTCATGCGCGCAGGCTCACTCAACCTCCGCGACATCGTCAGTTCGCAAGCCCATCACGGCGCGTTCTCGTGGAACGTCTTCGGCGGCTGCCAAATCGTCGCCTTCTTCATCTACCTGATGGCCGCCTACGCCGAAACCAACCGCTCGCCCTTCGACCTCCCCGAGGCCGAATCAGAGCTCGTCGCCGGCTATCACACCGAATACAGCTCCATGAAGTTCGCCATGTTTTTCATGGCCGAATACGCGAACATGATCACCGTAGCCTGCGTCGCCACGCTGCTTTTCTTCGGCGGTGCGTCATCGCCCTTTGGCCATGTGTTCGACAGCTTCGCCAACGGCCCCATACTCCACGTTCTGTTCTCCATCTTCTGGTTCGTCATCAAGATTCTCGCGTTTCTTCTGCTCTACATCTGGGTGCGCGGCACGCTTCCGCGTTTCCGTTACGACCAACTGATGGGCTTCGGCTGGAAGTTCCTGCTGCCCGTCGCCATGCTCAACATCCTCGCCACCGCTCTGGCGCTCGCGTACCACGGCTAACATTTACAATCGATTCACACGAAGAAGGACTACCGGCAACACAATGCAACTTGCTCTCTTCATCATCTTCGGTCTGCTGGCGGTCGCGGGAGCGCTGAACCTGCTCTTCCAGCGCCATCCCATCAACAGCGCCCTGTCGCTGGTGGTGGTGATGATGTCGCTGGCAGTCCTCTACTGGTCGCTCGGCGCGGAGTTCCTCGCCGCCGCCCAGGTCATCGTGTACGCCGGCGCGGTCATGGTGCTGTTCGTCTTCGTCGTCATGCTGCTGAACGCGGGAGAAGAAGAGCGCACTCACGGCTCGAAGATCGCCTACATCGCAGGAATCCCCGGCGCCGCCGCCATCTTTTGCCTGCTCGCCTTCGTCTTCCTCTCCGAACGCCAGGCGTTTGGCAAGACGCAAATCGGCGGCTACCTCTCGAACGCCTCGAACAACATCCGCGACGTCTCGCACATGCTCTTCACCTCGCTTCTGCTGCCGTTTGAAGTGACGTCGGTCCTGATCCTCATCGCAATTCTGGGCGCTGTCGTTCTCGCGCGGAAGGAGCTGTAGACATGAAAGTCGCCGCTCCCGCCATCATCGCCGTTGCCGTCGCGCTCATACTGGTCGGCGTCTGCCTTTGGATTTACATCGCCGGAAAGAAGAAGAAGGGGGAACTCTAACCCATGCCACACCCAATTTCCGCCATCATCGCCGCTCAAACCGGGACGCTCATCATCATCTTCACCACCCTGGTCGCCGTATCCTGCTGCGTCATCGTCATCGTCCGCGAAAAGCGCAAGAACGCCAGCAACGAGGACAGCAACTGATGGTGCCTGTCGCCTATTACCTCGTCCTCGCAGCGGTGCTGTTCTGCATCGGCATCGCGGCGTTCCTCATCAAGCGCAACGTCATCAGCATCTTCATGTCGATCGAGCTGATGCTGAACGCCGTCAACCTGACCTTCGTCGCCTTCGCGCACATGTGGCACCAGGTGTCCGGACAGATTTTCGTCTTCTTCGTGATGGTCGTCGCAGCCGCTGAAGCCGCGGTCGGCCTCGCCATCATCATCGCGCTCTTCCGCTCGCGCCAAACCCTCAACGTCGACCAAGTCAACCTCATGAAGAACTAGTTTTTTGTTGTCATCCCCGCAGGGGATCTGCGTCACCCGCACCACCGCCGAACCTGAGAACCAATGAATCTTCAACTGCTCTGGCTCATCCCGCTGCTTCCCTTCGCCGGCTTCCTGATCAACGGGACCATCGGCCGCAAGCTCCCGCGCCCCGCCGTCGCGGCTATCGCGCTGCTTGCGACGGCGTACCCGGCGTACATCGTCGCCCAGCTTTGGATGTACATGCAGTCAGCCGGCGCGCCGCTCGCGCTGTCCGTCAGCAGCCGCGCATGGATCGCCATCACCGGCTTCCAGGTCAACTTCACTTTCGCGGTCGACCACCTGACCCTCATCATGCTCGGCGTCGTCACCGGCGTCGGCTTCCTCATCCACGTCTACTCGGTTTCGTACATGGCCGAGGACGAGGGCTACTGGCGCTTCTTCGCCTACCTGAATCTGTTCATGTTCTTCATGCTGGTGCTGGTGCTCGCCGAAGGCTTCCTGCTGTTGTTCGTCGGTTGGGAAGGCGTCGGCCTCGCGTCGTACCTGCTGATCGGCTTCTACTTCAAAAAGGATTCGGCCGCCAACGCCGGCAAGAAAGCCTTCATCGTCAACCGCATCGGAGACTTCGGCTTCCTGCTCGCGATGTTCCTCCTAATCCAGCATTTTGGCAGCCTCAGCTTCTCCAGCGTCTTCAGCCAGATCACGGCGCTCCCAGCAGGTTCCATTGCCTGGATCACACCCATCGCACTGCTCCTCGTCCTTGGGGCCGCCGGTAAATCCGCACAGATCCCTCTCTGCGTCTGGCTCCCCGACGCGATGGAAGGCCCCACGCCGGTTTCCGCTTTGATCCACGCAGCGACCATGGTGACCGCGGGCATCTACATGATCGCCCGCTGCCACACGCTCTTCGACCGCTCGCCGACCGCGCTGACAGTCGTTGCGATTATTGGCGCGGCAACCGCACTGATGGCCGCGACCATCGGCATGGTCCAGCACGACATCAAGCGCGTCCTCGCCTACTCCACCGTCTCGCAGCTCGGCTACATGTTCATGGCCTGCGGAGTCGGCGCGTACTCCGCCGGCATCTTCCACCTGATGACCCACGCCTTCTTCAAGGCGCTGCTCTTCCTGGCCGCCGGCTCCGTCATCCACGCGCTGTCGGGCGAGCAGGACATGCGCGTCATGGGCGGCCTCCGCAAAAAAATCCCCATCACTTTCTGGACGATGTCCGCGGGCGTCTTCGCCATCGCCGGCATCCCACCCCTCGCGGGATTTTTCTCTAAAGACGAGATTCTCTACCAGACCTACATCTGGGACAATCCACTTGCCAAGCTTCTCTGGGCAGTCGCTCTGCTGACTGCGGCACTGACGTCGTTCTACATGTTCCGCCTCTGGTTCAAGACCTTCTTCGGCCCCTACCGTTTTGAGGACGCAGCCGCCCACGGCCACGGCGCAATCTACAGCGGCCACGCACCCGCGCACGACGACCTCGGCGATCACGGCGCCCCCGTACACTCCAGCAGCACATCGACGCTCGTTATGGAAGCCGAGCACGACTCCGGCCAGGCGGCGCACCCGCACGGCGTCCACGAATCGTCCTGGATCATGCTTGTTCCGCTCATCCTTCTTGCGATCCTCTCGTTCGTCGGCGGCTGGGTCGCCATCCCGCTGGCCTTCGGCGGCCACAACGAATTCGAGCACTTCCTGGGGCCAGTGTTCTCTCCTGCGACACACGTCGCCGAGCACGTTGCGAGTCGCAACGCGGAACCTGTTCTCGCCGCGATCTCGATCGCCGCCGCGCTGCTCGGCCTGTTCGCCGCGTGGTTCCTGTACGTCCGCGAGCGTGGCCGCGCCAACGAACTTGCCCACAAATTCAAGCCCGCCTACTCGCTCCTCGCCCACAAATTCTGGGTCGACGAAATCTACGGCGCACTCATCATCACTCCTCTGCTCCTGTTCTCGCGCTACTTCCTCGGCCTCGTCGTTGACGCCGGAATCGTCCAGGGCACAGGCTCCGCCGCCGCCGGCACCACCCGCGGCTTCAGCTCTCTCGCTCGCCGGATGCAGTCCGGCAACATCCGTTCCTACGCCGGCTGGCTCGCACTGGGAGCAGCCGCCGTCATCCTCGTCACCATCTTCGGCCTCCACCCATTAAGGCACTAACGCCGTTGCTTTCCTTCGCGAAACTTGGCTAACTTCGCGAACTTTGCGTCAAGGCCGTTGTTGTTGCCCTTAGAACCACCACAGGACCCGAATGAACCTCGACCACACCATCCTGACGCTCATCCTCATCGCCCCGCTCGTGGGCGCGGCGGTGCTGGCGTTGCTGCCCGAGCGCGAAGGCTCGAAGGCCCACCACATCGGCGCGCTGATCGTCACGCTCATCACCTTCGGCCTTACGCTGCACCTGCCCTTCCACTACGCCTACGCCGACCACACCTTCAACGCCTTCCAGTTCGACCAGAACGTCCCGTGGATCGCGTCCCCGGCCATCCGCTACCACATCGGCGTCGACGGCCTCTCGATGTGGCTGGTCGTGCTGACAGGCTTCCTCGCGCCACTCGGCGTGCTTTGCAGTTGGAAAGCCATCAAGACCCGCACCAAGACTTTCTTCGTCCTCTTCCTTCTGCAACAGGTCGCGATGATCGGCATCTTCATCGCCCTCGACCTCTTCCTCTACTACGGATTCTGGGAGCTCTCGCTGGTCCCGATGGCGCTGCTGATCGCCACCTTCGGCAGGACCGAAAACCGCCGCCGGGCTGCAATAAAATTCTTCCTCTACGCCTTCATTCCCTCGGCGATCCTGCTGGTCGGGATGATCTGGCTCTACGTCCAGACCGGCACCTTCCAGATGCCCGAGCTGCAAGCCCTCGCCGCCGGCCACGCCATCTCGTCGAACACCCACGCGCTCTTCCTCTGCTCCCTCGCATTCCTGATCGCGTTCGCCGTCAAGGTTCCCATCTTCCCTCTGCACGGCTGGCTTTCAGACTCCATCGCCGAATGCCCCACAGCCGTCGTCATGGTGCTCGCCGGCAAGCTGGGTCTCTACTCCATCCTCCGCTTCAGCTTCGGCATCTTCCCGGCGGAATCCCGCCACATCGCGCCGCTGCTGATCGCGCTCGGGGCCATCGGCATCGTCTACGGCGCGCTCAACGCACTCATCCAGAACGACCTCACGATATTCGCCGCGTTCTCCACGCTTTCGCACGTCAGCTTCGTCACACTCGGCATCTTCACCTTCACCATTGCGGGCC
Source organism: Acidobacteriaceae bacterium (assembly GCA_035648695.1). Classification (GTDB taxonomy): domain Bacteria; phylum Acidobacteriota; class Terriglobia; order Terriglobales; family Acidobacteriaceae; genus Granulicella. The sequence goes on from DASRLB010000310.1 coordinate 37,885, forward strand.
TCGATGGAGGCACATTCCAAATGCTCAACGAGTCGCTGATCGGCGCCGCCCTCTTCATCCTCCTCGGCCTGCTCTACGAGCGCTACGGCACATACGACATGCGCGACTACGGCGGCCTCGCCGCGCGCCATCCGTGGATGGTCGCGATGTTCGTCGTCATGTCGCTCGCGGCCGTCGGCCTGCCCATGATGAACGGCTTCGTCGGCGAGTTCCTGATCCTCAGCGGCACGATGCAAAGCATCGTCAGCCATCACATCCTCTGGACAGTCATCGGCACCACCGGCGTCATCTTCTCCTCCGCCTACATGCTGTGGATGATCCAGCGCGTCTTCTACGGCGCGCTCGGCTACCGCCCCGACGAAGTTCGCGGCTGGGACCTCACCGCCCGCGAACATCTCGAACTCTGGCCGCTCGCCGTGCTGTTCCTCATCATGGGCCTCGCCCCAACCATCTGGATGAAGTCCATCGACACCTTCGGCGCCGCGACCGCCGACCGCCCCGCCCTGCTGCAACCCGGCAACATCAAGCACATCGAAACCGAAACCTACGGAGAGAACACCGTTTCCATGCCCTGGTGTCTGAACCATCCCGACCAATGCAGGTTCACCAGTGTGAAGATTGAAAAGGAGGTTCGCTAAATGCCGCACCTCTCCGCCAACCTCATCACGCTCCTTCCTGAACTGGTCCTCACCATCACCGGCATCATCATCATGCTGGCCGAGCCGCTCATCGCCCCCGGCCGCTCCCGCAAGCCGCTCGGCTGGGTCGCCATCTTCGGCGCCGCCCTCTCCGGCATTACCGCCTACTTCCAGCTTCGGATCGTCAACACCAGCGGCCCGCTCACCGGCTTCTACGGCACCATCCAGGTCGACACGTTTTCCATCTTCTTCCACCTGCTGATCGCGGCCATCGTCCTGGTCACGCTGCTCGGCTCACTGGACTACTTCGAGGCTCCCGGCCTCGGAATTACCCACGCCGGCGAATACTTCGCCCTCGTCCTCTTCGGCGCCACCGGCATGATGTTCATGACCAGCGCCGTCGAACTCCTCATGGTCTTCATCGGCCTCGAAATCTCTTCGATCTCGACCTACATCCTCGCCGGATTCCGCAAGGGCCAGGCCACGGCGTCCGAGGCTTCACTCAAATACTTCCTGCTCGGCTCCTTTGCGACCGCGTTCTTCCTCTACGGCATCGCCCTCTTCTTCGGAGCCACCGGCTCAACCTCCATCGCCGCCATCCACGACGGGCTCGCGCTCACCGGCACGGCAGCGAGCCGCTTTGCCAACCCCACGCTCGGCCTGCTCGCCGTCGCGATGATCCTCATCGGCCTGGGCTTCAAAGTCTCCGCCGCGCCCTTCCAGGTCTGGACGCCGGACGTCTACCAGGGCGCTCCCGCTCCCGTCGTTGCCCTGATGTCCACCGCGCCGAAGGCCGCCGCTTTCGCTGTCCTTCTGCGCATCCTGTTCAACGGCGCGCCCATGCTCCGCGGCCACTGGGTCGTCCTCATCGAAATCCTCGCCGTCCTTTCGATGACCATCGGCAACCTCGGCGCCATGCTCCAGACCGACGTCAAACGTCTGCTCGCCTACTCCTCCATCGCGCACGCGGGCTACATCCTGGTCGCCTTCGTCTGCTTCCATGAGGACGCCGTCGCCGCCGTCTGCTTCTACACCGCCGCCTACGCCGCCATGAACGTCGGGGCCTTCCTCGTCCTCGCGCAAATCTCCGGCTTCGGCGAAGGCGCGCGCTCCATCGACGACTTCACCGGCATGGCGCTCAAACGCCCCATCCTCTCGGCGATCTTCGCCTTCTTCCTGCTCTCTCTGATTGGAATTCCGTTCACCGGCGGCTTCTTCGGAAAGTTCTACGTCTTCTCCGCCGCCATCCACTCGGGATACGTCTGGCTCGCGATCGTCGGCCTCGCCAACTCCGGCGTCGCCTGCTTCTACTACCTGAAATTGCTGGCCGCGCTCTACACCCGCCCGGTCTCCGGCGAATCCATCGCCCCACCCCCGGGCCGGATGTTCAGCCCCGCCGCCGGCCTCGCCTTGGCCGCCACGGTGCTCGCGACACTGGGTCTCGGCATCCTCCCCGGACGCATCCTGCACCTCGCCCAGCGCAGCACGCCCTCCACAATCGAGATCCCCACCCCACCCGCGCCCACCGCGCAATAAGCCCGCAGACAAACACAGAAAGGCCTCCACGCGGGAGGCCTTTCGATTTGGCCCCCGAAGGGGCCGCCTATTTTACTTTAGCGAAGATGATGGCGAACGTGAACAGTGCCAGCGACTCGATAAACGCCAGTCCAAGAATCAGGAAGACCATGATTCCAGGGCGCGCGCCCGGGTTGCGCGCCAGCGCCAGTGTGGCGGACGCCGTCGCATTGCCCTGGCCGATGCCGCACAGCCCGGCGGCAAGGCCCATGCCGATACCGGCGCCGATGGAAACCCACCAATAGCTGGGCGGCGCACCCGCGCCCTGCGCGAACGCCGGCGTCGTAATCAGCAGCACAGCCAAAGTCGAGAAAAGTAGTTGCAGCTTACGCATTGTTGCTCCTAGGCCCCCGTCAGAATGTCCGCCGCCAGGTGTTCCCGCTTCTGTTGGGGCGAGTAAAACGACCAGCCGAGAGGGGGCGCCCCGCGGCCGGTGAACTTGAAATCTAGTGATCGTGCGCCACTGCTATCGAAAGATAGATCATCGTCAGCAGCATAAAAACGTAAGCCTGGATGATGGCAACGCCGAAGTGAAGCCCAAGGAAAATGATCGGAATGCCGACGGGAATCAGCGAAAAGAAGGCCAACACAACCAGGTCGCCCGCATACATGTTCGCATACAAGCGAACCGTAAGAGACAGGATTCGCGCAAAGTGCGAGATGACTTCGATCAGCAGCAACAAGGGAGAAAGCCACCACACCGGTCCCAGGAACTGCTTGATGTAGCCGAACCCGTTCGCCCGGATCCCATAGAAATGGTAGTAAACGAATGTCACCAGGGCCAGCCCCAGGGGCACCGTCACATTCGCCGTCGGGGACTCGAGCCCCGGAACCAGCCCCATCAGATTGCTCAACAGGATGAACATCCCGAGCGCTGTCAAATAGCTCGTAAACTGCTCATGCCCGTGGCCGATCACCTGTTCGCCCTGCTCCGTCACGAACTCGTTGGTGATCTCGGCAAGGTGCTGCACGCCGTTCGGCGTCTCCACACTCAACGTGAGCCGCACGACGATGAAGTATGCCACCAGCACCAGAAAAACCAGCAACTCCATGGCCACGGCGTTGGTAATGGGGGCGCGCGGATAGAGCGGCGTCACATGCACTGCGTTCAGCAGCGAGTCCACCGGCCCGGCGAGGTACTGATTCAGAAGTCGCGTAAAAAGTAACTGTGTCGGCATAGGAAAAACAGGTCAAATCTTTTGAATATTCAACTCGGTGCGCGCTCGGCCCAGAGACTAAACCGTCCACGCCTTTACCAGCTTCAGGCCTTCGAAACCGAGCGCAAACACACCCAGTGCGAGCCCCGCGGCAAGTGCGTAAACAGAACCGTTCAGAAACCTAAGACTAACATAGAGCACCGCCAGAGTCAGTCCCAGCCGCAGCATGAAACCGCCGAGCACCAGCCCCGTCGGCCGCGGTGTCCCGCCCGCGTCCATCCTCACCATTACTGCCGTCATCAATCGCAGCCACTCCCACAATCCTGACCCTGAAATCGCCGCTCCAATAGCCAGCAGCAAGGCGGTATGCCACCCCAGTTTCCACCAGACCACCGGTGCGGCAATCAGCGTCACGACCGCCAGCAGCCGCAGCGTCCGCAGCATCGTTTGCCGGAAATCGTCGTCGCTGTACTCCCCAATCGTCTCCATCAGTCGCCACTCCGCTTCATGAAGCTCGAAGCCGTTTTGTATATCTGAATAAACCCCGCCACCGCTCCCAGCAAAATCCCCACAATGCTGATCCATCCGGTCTGAAAGTGTTTGTCCAGCAGGCTGCCAAAGTACCAGCCGATCAGGCACCCCGCCGGCAGGGCAATCGCCACCTGGAGAATCGACTCGGCCTTCACCAGATCGCCGAGCCCTCCACTCTTTTTGCCGCTATCCTCCATCGTCCAAACTTACCACCCCGAACCCGACCGGCGCACCCCTTCGCGAAACTTCGCCAACTTCGCGAACTTTGCGTCAAGGCTTTTGCCCTCCGCCAGTCGCTATACTGAACTTCAACATCGACACCTAAAGCGAGCCCACCTTGTCCCAGTTTGAAAGCCAATTCGAAGAAGACCTGTACCACGCCCGCCAGCAAACCCTCCAGAAAATCTCGGAGCTAGGCCAGAAATCCGGCCTCTCGGCAGCCGAGGCGACGTACCCCAACCACTTCCGCTTCTCGCCCGAAAACATCGACATCCCCGCCATCCGCCGCCAATACGACGGCCTTTCCGGCGAGCAGTTGGAAGCCGACAAGCCCCCCGTCGCCATCGCCGGCCGCATCGTCGCCCTCCGCCTCCAGGGCAAGGCAGGATTCGCGCAGCTCCAGCAGGGCGGCCAGCGGTTGCAGATCTACGTCCGCAAAGACAACGTCGGCGAGGACGGCTTCGAGCTGTACAAACTCCTCGACCTCGGCGACCACATCGGCGTCGAGGGCTACGTCTTCCGCACCCGCACCAACGAACTCACCATCCACGTCGAAAAGCTGACGTTCCTCACCAAGGCGATGCTCCCGCTGCCCGACAAATTCAGCGGCCTCGGAGACATCGAGCTCCGCTACCGCCGCCGCTACCTCGACCTCTTTACTGATACGGGCGATTCTGAGAGTGAGCCTGCTGCGCCATATGAAGAGCTTGACCCGGAAGATCGGGACGACATCGAGCCCGCTCAAGGCTCGCCATTCTCGACTCGCGTTCCCGCCCGCGAAGTCTTCGTAAAGCGCGCCGCAATCCTCCGCGCCATCCGCAAATTCTTCGACGACCGCGGTTACCTCGAAGTCGAAACCCCCATGCTCCACACCGTCGCCGGCGGGGCCGCCGCGCGCCCCTTCACCACCCACCACAACGCGCTCGACATCCCACTCTCCCTCCGCATCGCCCCGGAGCTTTACCTCAAGCGCCTCGTCGTCGGAGGCCTCGACCGCGTCTACGAAATCAATCGCAACTTCCGCAACGAAGGCGTCTCCACCAAACACAACCCCGAGTTCACGATGCTCGAGTTCTACCAGGCCTACGCCAACTACCACGACCTGATGGACCTCACCCAGGAACTCATCACCACCGTCGCGCAGGAAGTCAACGGAACGACGATCACCCACTTCAACGGCAACGAAATTGACCTCGGCAAGTGGACGAAGCTCTCGATGCGCGAAGCGGTCATCAAGTTTTGGCCCGAAGAGCTTGGCAGTGCGCCTACGGAGAACGAACTCAATGATCCCGAAAAGCTGCAGGCATTCCTTTGGAGAGCCGTAGGAACATATGGAAAACCATCGACATGGGATGAGCTCACAGTCTGGGACCCGGAAGACGGCAGTTGGGAAAACGAATTAGAAGGAATAGCGGGGGACCTCGCGCTCTGCGCGGAAACCATGCGCCGGTTTGGCGAGCACGGCAAAGTTATTGCGCAGCTGTTCGAAGCGGTTGCTGAGACAGAACTCATCCAACCCACCATCATCTACGACTTCCCACTAGCCGTCTCACCCCTCTCCAAAATCAAGCCCGACGAACCCGACTGGGTCGAGCGTTTCGAGTTCTACATTGGAGGCTTCGAAGTCGGCAACGCATTCTCCGAGCTCAACGACCCCGGCGACCAGCGCAACCGCTTCCTCGC
>DASRLB010000311.1:0-12692 GCA_035648695.1 Acidobacteriaceae bacterium
CTGCGTCACTCCGCCGACAACCGAGACCCCGAAGCCCTGCGCGGCCTTGGGGCTCAACCGGCCGAGCAGCTTCATCAGGCCGTTTCCGCAACGTGAAAGCACGGTGAGAGCAACGCCGCCGCGCGTCAGTTGCTGCACCAGCAGCAGGCCCGCGGCAGTAAAGAGAATGTTGGCGCCCCACACGCCGAGAAACGGCGACAGCTTGCCCTGGGTCGCCAGCGCGATGCCGATCTCCGACAAAACGTAATAGAGGATGACGAGGAACAGCGTCAGGACGAAGCCCGTCCCCTTGCCTCCGCGATTGGACGAGAGGCCGAGCGGCACGCCCACCAGCATCAACACAAAGCACGCAGCCGGAAAGGCGAAGCGGCTGTTCAGTTCGATGGAGTTGGAGCGCGCCGTGGCGGCGTCGGGCGCGGGCTGCCAGAGCTCGCGGGTGTCCTTGGCTTTGAGCGGAGTGTCGCGGCGGGTGATATGCGCGTCTTCCTGCTGGCCGGTCTGGATGGGGAGGTCGGTGGAACTGAAGGTGGAAATGTCGTAGCGGTTGGGGTCGTTGGCGAAGACGTCGTGGCGCGAGCCGTCGGTCATGTGCAGACGGAGAGTCTGCGACCCGTCGTTCAGCACGACGGCCTCGTCGGCGGTAGTAATATGCGGGGTCGCGGGCTGGGTCAGGTCCGCGAGAAAGACATGCTTCCAAACGGTCTCGCCGGGCGCAGGGATCACGTCCTGCACGTAGAGCACATAGTTCTTGAAGTCTTCGTAGAACACGCGCGGCTGGACGGCGAAGGATGCCTGGGTGTTCTGGCGCTCGGCCTGAAACTGGAGCAGCGCCCGGGCAGCGTGTGGGGCGACGTACAGCGTGTTGCCAAGGCCGATGGCGAACGCCACCGCGGCGAAGATGCCGACGATGCGCAGGAACGATGGGACACCCATGCCACAGGCGCGCATGGCGGTGATCTCGCTGTCCGATGCCAGGCGGCTGAGGCCCAGCAGGATGCCGATCAGCACGGCCATCGGGATGGTGAGGGTAAGAAGGTTCGGCAGCAGAAATCCGGTCACACGGGCAACATCGCCGAGACTCGCCGAGCCGCGCACGGCCAGCTCCATGAGCGTCAGCAGGTAGCGCATGAACAGCACGAAGGTGAACAGCACCCCGCCGAGCAAGGCGTAGGTGACGACTTCGCGGAGAATGTATCTGGTGAGGATGCGCACGGTTACAAGGGTTCTCAGGCGGCTGCTTTTGAGTGTATCGCGGCGGAGGCCGCTGCTAGCTTTTCCGAGGCGTTTGCTTCACTCTTCGCGCATGAGCTTGGATGGATCGATAGCCAGCGCTCGCCGGGCTGGAAGGGCCGACGCCACAACGCCCAGCAACGCCATCGTCAGCACCGCTCCACCCAGTACCGCCGGATCGCCCGGATTCGCTTGATACACGATCTGCCGCAGCAGGCGGCTCGCGAGGATTCCCGCCAGCAGGCCAAGCAACGATCCCACGCCGAGCAGCACTATCGGCCGGCCCACTGCCGCGCTCATCACCTGCGTCCTGCGCGCGCCCAATGCCATCCGGATGCCGAGTTCCTTCATCCGCCGGCTCACACTGTACGCCGCCATGCCGAAGATGCCCGTCACCGCGAGCATTGCCGCCAACAGGCCCATGATGCCCAGCGCCACAGTCGCCGCCTTGGCCGGGAACAATTGGCCCGCCAGCGAATCGGACCAGCTCTGCACCGTGATGGGCACATTCGGCTCGATGCCGCTCAGAGTCCGCTGAAGCGTCGCCGACATTTCGGTCGGCGTGCGTCGAGAGCGCACTATGAAAACCGCCTCGCTATAGCTTTGCGACAGCGGCAGATACACCACCGGTTGCGGCGACTCCTGCATATCGTGGTACTTGCCGTCTTCGGATACACCCACCACTTCCGTCAGGTTGGCGTTCAGGATAAAGCGTTGCCCAATTGCCGGAGTCTCGTCCCACATCTTGCGCGCAAAAGTTTGGTTGACGACAGCGACATACGGCGTCTTCGCAGTGTCCTGCCAGGAAACATCCCGGCCTCCCAGAAGCCGCGTCCCGGCAGCATCCAGGTATCCCGGCGACATCGAAAACACGTACGGCGCGAGCACGGAGTTGTTCAGTTTGAACTCCGCAGTTCCCGGCGGGAAGATCGGCGTTCCATGCAAACCACCGGTCATGGGCGTGCGGTTTACAGCAGCGGCGGCAGTTACGCCGGGAACGTCCCGCATCGCCTCAAGGATCGCTTTCTCTTTCTCAAGTGCGACGTCATCTGGCTGTTCCACCTGGCTAAGGTCGAGAGAGACCAGCATCGCTCCCTGCGGCTGAAAGCCGAGCGGCGTATGCAGCGCGCGGGTCATGCCGCGCACGGCTACCAGTGAAGCCGTCACGAGCAGGGTGCAGATCGCAATCTGTACCCCCAGCAACAGGTCGCGCAAGGCAAATCGTCCGAGGTGCGTCGACTGCGCATGCGTTCCCTTCATCATCTGCAACGGGCTGCTCTGCCAGGCCTGCCGCGCGGGTAGCATTCCAAAGAGCAGCGCGCTTGCCAGTGTCAACACCAGAGCCGCCACATACACACGACCGTCCACATGCACCGTAAGGCTGCCGGCGAACGGCGCTGTGCGGTCCAACACACCGAGCAGCAGATACGCGGCCACCAGGCCAGCGGCGCCGCCCGCCAGCGAGACCAGCACCGCCTCTGTCAGCAGCTGCCGCACCAGCCGCCGCCGGCTCGATCCAAGTGCCACGCGAAGGGCGAGCTCGCGGCTGCGGTCGGAAGCTCGCGCGGCGAACAGGCTTGCCAGGTTCGCGCACGCCGCGGCCAGCACCAGAAGCGCCAGCGCCGTGATGCTCCAGAGGAAGCCGCGAATGACATCGCCCTCGTCGGCATAGAGTCCCGGATGAACAAGCCGCAGCGGCTGTCCATCGTCGGTTTGCGGATACTCGTTCGCTAACTGCGCCCCAATCTTATTCAGATCGTCAGTCGCCTGCCGCTCCGTTACACCCGGCTTGATCCGGCCAATCACGGTGACCCTGGATGTCCGGTTATGCAGGTAATCCCAACTTTGCACCTGCTGCTCATTCACCATCGGCAGCCAGTAATCCGGCCACACGAACCGCTCGGTGCCCTGGAACTCCGGCGACGCTACGCCCACCACCGTGAACGGATGCTTCTTGATCTCCACGGTCGTTCCGATGACGCCTGGGTCGGCGTGAAATGCGGTGCGCCACAGAGAGTTGCTCAACACAATATAAGGAGCCGAACCCGGGCCACGCTCATCCGCCGCGTGGAAGAAGCGCCCGAGCGCCGGCTGCGCTCCGAGGAGATCGAAATAGTTGCCGCTGACCTCATCGCCATGGACGCTCGTCACCGCATTGCGCCAGCTTATCGATGCATCGGAATACGCATAAATCGCCGCCATTCCGCTGAAGGTGCCGTTGCGCCGCTGAAAATCTTCAAACGCGGGATACGAAGTCGTCAGCAGCTTGCCCTGCGTCCATTGCCGATGGCGTATCTGATACAGGCTGGATGGATCGCTCACGTCCAGCGAGTGCAGCAGGACGGCGTTCAGCACTCCGAAAACGACGACGTTGGCGCCGATGCCCAGCATCAGCGTGACGATGGTTACGAGCGTGAATGCGGGAGATTTGCGCAGCACGCGAAGCGCATAACGAACATCGAGCAGCAGGTTCTCCACAAATGGCAAGCCTTTTTCGGCGTGGTAGTTTTCCCGAACTGCTTCGACCGCTCCGAACTTCAAGCGGGCTTGCCGGCGGGCCTGCGCCGGTGTCATTCCGGCGCGGACATTGTCTTCAGTCTGGGTCGCGATATGCGATTCGATCTCTTCGCGGAGTCGTTCGTCGCCGCGGCGTCGGCCCGTGACGTTGAGAAGGCGGGTGAAGAAGCGGTTTACTGCGCTCATGGCAGGTCCTGCGCTTTCACTTCAAAGAAGCGGGCGATGATTGCCGCTGTCTGCTCCCAGTCGCGCTTCTCGGCTTGCAGTAATTTTTGTCCGGCTTGCGTCAGGCGATAGAAACGTGCGCGGCGGTTGTTTTCCGAAGGGCCCCACTCGGAGGCGATGGCGCCCTCCTGTTCCAGCCGGAGCAGCAGCGGATAAAGCGTGCCCTGATTGACCGAAAGCAGGTCGCCGCTGATCTGCTCGATGCGCCGGGCGATGCCGTAGCCGTGCTGCGGCCCCAGGACATCGAGGGTCTTGAGGAGCATCAGGGCAAGCGTTCCTTGCTGGACATCCTTTTTGTGCTTCATGCGAGTTCGTTCCGTGTCGCGGCCATTTTGGTTACCAACAGGAGGATGCCATAACTCCATTGGGAAAGCAACAGGTAAGGTCGCGCAAAAGTCCTGGACTCGGCTTTAGCGAGTTTCCGCGGCTACCAGCGTTTTGCGATGGCTGGATCGGCGAGGGCCTTGATGAAAACACCGCCCACGACCGACCGCGCCTGGAAGCCCATCTGTCTGCCGCTGATCGTGTCGTAAAAATCGGTGGTGGGAACTCGCGACGGAGTCGAATCTGCCCAGACGACGAGGCGATGGATCAGGTCCTGGTACTGCGACGATTCCGGCGCGAGGGTGGCCGTCCATACTTCCCAGTCGAGCTTGGTAATGCTCTTGCGGTTGTCGAGCGGGAGGCCGTAAGGCTGCATCTGCTTTGCATAAAAAGCCCACTCGGTCTGCATCACTTTGGCCGGGAATAAATGCAGGTCGAGGAGGTTGTCCCAAACGAGGTTGTACTTCTGGCTCCAGGTGCCGGGCTGGTCGAAGGCGAGCTTGTAATGGTCGCCGTCGAGGGCCATGCGCTCCCACTCCGCGGGCATCTTTTTTACGACGGCGTCATACTGCGTTGCGAGCTTCGTATCGCCCACGCCGCGAGCGATCTGGACGAACGCCCCCAGAGCTTCAATGGCTTTGATGGAGAGGTTGGTGTTGTGCGCGAGGTGGCCCGCAAAGTCGTCCGTACTCAGCTGATTCTCAGGATCGAGCCCCTTCGCCCCCAGATAGGCAGCCCATTGCGTGAGCTGTGGCATGTAGCGGCGCGCGAAGTCCCAGTTGCCTTCAGTGCGGCCCAATGCGGCGACCATCAATAGCAGGTTGCCGCTTTCTTCAACGGGCATCTGGTTGTCTTCATTCACTTCACCGCCGCCGTAGACCTGGCCGTCTGCGAGCGGAAACGTGCCCAGGTCATGGGGTGCGAAGGGGAACTTCCAACGCGGCAACGCCGCGTAACGCATCAGCGGCTCGAGCTGCGCCTTGAGCAACTGTGGATTGAAGAAAAGAAAGAAGGGAGACGAGGGATACGTTACGTCGACAGTGTCGATGCATCCGTTGCTGTCATTCTCCTTGGAAAATAGCATGGGAGTGCCGTTGACGTCCGCGACCAGCTTGTGGGCAGCGATGGTCTGGCGAAACAGCAGTGCCGTGAGGTAGGCGTAGTCGTCACCGCCGGCCTTGCGCATGTCGGCGGTGAGGTCCGCATCGAATTTGACGCCGCGGCTTTCCAGCGCCGGATACTCCTTCTCCGATGTCGCGAGCAGTTCCGATTCCGTCATGCCGTTGCGCTGCCAATATCCGTGAAGACGCTGCCCGAGGTATTCGATCGCATCGTTTTCTGTATAGGCGAGCAAGACATGGCGCTCTACGGGAGTGGAAGATACTTCACCCAATGGGAGCTTAAGGGCAAGATGCGCCGCGCGGAGACCCGACCCACCAGCCGGGCGCGGCATGCTGAGATCGTCGGCATCATCGAGCTTTCCGCTGCCGATAAACTGGGCAACAGCGCTCGCCGAGAGTTCGGTATTCGAGGGCTCGGTATCCGGAACCGCCAGATGGAAGTAGCCCCAATCGATACGTATCCGATCGCCGGAACGATTGAGCACGGCTTGATCGCGTGTGCCAATGTTGAGTACGGTAAGTCCGCCGGTATGGGCACGCGACCACGTTACCTGCTCCGCGGGATCGTTGACGGCGATGGCAGGGTCGATATCGAGCAGCAGATCGACGCGATGCGGCTTGCCATCCGTGGAGACAGCGCTCCAGGTGAGATAAGTGACGGGGCGCGAGAGCACATCGAGGTCTTTGGGGAAGAGCGGCGTGAAGAAGGTGACGCGCAATTCCAGTCCGGAGGCCGTGAAGCGGTACCGCGAATGCAGCGGCGTTACTTCGACGGATTCCTGTTGCATGGGTTTGACTTCCGGCAGGCGGAAGCCGCGGGCCGGGCCACCCATCCAGCGAAACGTTTGGCCATCGATGCGCGCGAGGCCAGTGAAGGGTTGGACCGCCTCCGACCAATGTTTTGTAGGGCCATCGGTGAGTTTGTCCGCCATAGACCAGAGGCTGAACGATGGATCGTTCGCGATGAGAGGAACAGCAGGGGGCCGATGCTGCTGCGCAAACGCAGTCGAAAAAAGAGATAGAGTCAGCACGAAGCTGAAAAAGGAAGACCCGATCTTGCAACGCATGGAAATACCTTTTCTGAAATGACTCGAATATAGGACCGGCAGCAAACGGCCTCTGCCCGGAAGTATGGCATCGGGCGCTGGATCGGTGGCCTCCATCATACGTGGCGTGGCCGAGAACGATCTGTTTGTGCTCAAAAATCGCTCCGGGCTAGAATTCAGCCTTGAGAGCGAATTGCATAATGCGCGGTTGGCCCGCGCCGGTGATGGTGCCGAAGGCAGCGGCGGTTTGTGTGCCGTTGGGGTTGTTGAGGTTGGTGTGGTTGAAGGCATTGAAAGCCTCCGCGCGGAACAGTAGCGTCAGGCGGTCGTAGATGACGAAGCGCTTGAACGCGGACAGATCGGTGTTTTCGGTGCCCGGACCGATCATCGGGTCGCGCGGGCTGTTGCCATAAGGCGTTCCCGCCGGCACGGGTGAATAGTCCGAGGTAATGAAGAACAGCGCAGCGCGGGCGGCGGTGGACCGCTTGCCGTGAATGACAGGATTGCCGGTCACGTTGGGGCGGTCGCCGGTGGCGATCGTATCGAAGTTCGTATCCTTGTTGGAGACGACGTTGAATGGGTTGCCGGTGGAGAGGGTCTCGATAGCATTGACCTGCCAGCCGTTCAGCACCTCCTTGCCGAAGAGGCCCCAGCGCTTGACGTGGGGGAGTTCGTAGAGGACCGAGGCGACGAAACGCTGGGGGACGTCGACGGTGGAAAGGCCGTAATCGCGGCCGATGTTGAACTGGTCCGAAGGCGAGAAATCGGTGGCGCTGCCGGGATCGGCGGAGAGAAAGTCCATCGCCTTGGACCAGACGTAGAAGGCCTGGAAGGAGAAGTTGTGTTGCATGCGGCGCGTCGCCGTAAGCTGTAGCCCATGGTAGGAGGAGTTGTCGATCGGGTCGAGCATGCTGATGGCTGCGGTGTAGCCCTGGCTGTAGTACGGACGGCGGGTAGGAGCATTCGCCGTAGTGGCCGTGGAGCTGTAAATCGGCGAGTTCTGATCGCGGTTGACGTAGAAGTGGCGGCCGAGATTGCCGACGTAGGCGATGCGCGTGCTCCAGTTCGAGCCGGTCTGCTGCTCCAGAGTCAGGTTGAACTGCTGCACGTACGGAATGGCCTTGGTGCCGGGGCGGATGCCGGAGAAGGTGGCATTCTGGGAGAAGGTGGGATTGGTGAGATTGGGAGTGTAGGGAAACGGACTGGTCGGCACCAGAGCCTGGCCGGCGTACGGGTTGACGAACTGGGTGGTGTTGTTGAGCGTGATGGAAAGCGCAAAAGGCTGCTGCTCCAGGTTGCCGACGAAGGGCTCCTGGCTGAAGGAGTAGAAGAGGCCGTAGGCGCCGCGGAAGGAGGTCTTGCCGGTGCCGAAGACGTCCCACGCGAAACCGACGCGGGGAGCGAACTTGCGCAGCGAGACGTCAAGCAGGCCCGGCGGCGCATTGGGATCGCCTTCCACGACGTAGCCCTTGGGAGCGGTGGGAAAACGAACGGATTGCTCGCCCGGAATGAAGCTGCCGAAGTTCAACGGGCCGGTGAAGGGGTAGTAGATCTCCCAGCGCAAGCCGAGGTTGGCGGTGAGGCGGCGGCTGAGGCGGTAGTCGTCCTGCACGAAGAGCGACGGGTCCCAGGCGTGGAGGCGATGCAGCGAGCCGTTGTTCTGCTGGAAAGTCTGCGCGCGGCCGGTGATGAAGTCGGCCAGGGCGTTGCCGGTGATGCTGCCGTTGAAGGTCTCCTTGGAGGAAGCGAGGAAGACGGCGGTCTCGTTGTAGCGGTTGTAGATGCCTGCGCCGCCGAATTTGAGGGTGTGCTTGCCGAATGTCCAGTTGTAGGTGTCTTCCACGCCCCAGGACAACTGCGCGGTCACGTTGGGACGGGCGCCACCAACTCCGAAGTAGCCGGTGACTGTGATTCCGGGCTGCGCGATGAGCGCACCGCCGTTGGGGGCGGTCATGCCCAGACCGCTGCCGAAGTAGCCGGTAGTGATGACATTGTTGATGACGCTCTTGTTGAGTGTGTAAAAGCCGGTGATGGTGTTGACGGCCTTCGGCGAAACGATCCAGTTGTCGCCGAGGACGTAATTGACCTGGCTGACGTTGGTGCTGGCGACGCTGAAATCCAGAATCTGATTGCCGTTCTGGGTGGCGTTGACCGCGCTTCCGATCGACCGGAAGTAAGTCAACTGCGCATGATGGGCCGGGTTGATCTGGTAGTCGAAGCGGCCAATGTACTGGTTGATGATGGTGGGCGTAGAGAATTGCTGCGCGTCGGGATGATACGCATGCTTCAGTGTGGCTCCGCTGCCAGTGGTGGTGGTGAGGGCCAGGTCGGCGTGAGGAACGAACGCGAGCACGTTCTTGATGGCAGCATCGATGGGGCAGTGAAACGCTGGGCAGTAGGTAGCATTGGGCTTGGTGTCGCTGGAAGAGAAGTCTCCGCCGCGTTCGGCATCCGTGGGGACCACGAGAGCGGTGGGGTTGATGGTGGTCTGAGTGTGAAAGCGCATGCCCTGGTAGGAGACAAAGAAGAAGAGCTTGTCGCGGCCCTGGATGAGGTGCGGAAGGAGCAATGGCCCGCCTACTCCGCCGCCGAAGTAGTTCTGGATGTATTGGGGGGCGGTGGTGCCGATCTGGGTGAAGTAATTTCTGCCGTTGAAGACGCGGTTGCGGATGTAGTCGTAAGCGACGCCGTGGTAGGTGTTGGTGCCCGAGCGCGTGACGGTGTTGACCACCGCGCCGGGGTAGCGGCCGAACTCGGCGTCGAAGTTGCTGGTGATGATGCGGAACTCGCGCAAGGCGTCCGGCGGAGGAAGGATGTTGCCGCCCCCGCGGAAGAACTCGGTGTCGTAAGCTCCGTCGAGATAGAACGAGTTGAAGTTGACGCGGAGACCGTTGGTGGAGAAGGTGGTTCCAACGGTATCGCCGGTGACGGCGCTCTCAGAGAAGTTGGAGATGCCGGGAACCAGTTGCACAAGGTCGTAGGCGTTGCGTCCGATAAGCGGGAGATCGACGATGCGCTTCTGGTCGATCGTCTGGGCGAGTTGGGATTCGCGAGTGTCGATGAGATCGGTGGAGGATTCGACTGTGACCTCGGTAGCGACGGCGCCGGCTTTCATGGTGAAGCTGGCATTCACATTCTGGTTGGCGGCGAGGTGAAGATCGTTCTGGGTCATCGTCTCGAACCCGGTCATGCCGGCGGTGACTTTGAAAGCGCCGGGATTGAGCACGGGGAAGACATAGTCACCGGAGCTGTTCGTTTTGGCGGCGGTAACGGCGCCGGTTTCTAGGGCGGTGACCGTTACAGTGGCGCCGGGGACCGCGGCCCCGGTGGCGTCGGTAACCGTGCCATAGATGGAGCCGGTCACGGTTTGGGCCTGCGCCGTGTTGCCTGCGAACAGGGTCGCCAGGACCAGCGCCGCCACGATCGATACGGCG
Organism: Acidobacteriaceae bacterium; assembly: GCA_035648695.1. Classification (GTDB taxonomy): domain Bacteria; phylum Acidobacteriota; class Terriglobia; order Terriglobales; family Acidobacteriaceae; genus Granulicella. The sequence goes on from DASRLB010000311.1 coordinate 9,898, forward strand.
GGCCCCAGATTCTTGTGCTTATGCGTAAGCAGGTTCACAGCGATGTCCTCCTGAAAGATTCGTTCTTCATCGCGATGCCCGTGCCGAGTGAACGCGGAGCGCTCCCGTAACGGTTCACGACATTTGATACCAGAGCGATTGCAATTCTTCCGGCTACGCGACCCGAAGATACCGGCCAGCCTTGACGGGAGCGTAAATCGACAGCGAGGCCCGACGGAAGCGAGAGTGCATAGCGGGGATTTTCGGACTCAATGCAATCGGTTTCATTTTCGCACCAAAAACATTGCCGAGCAATTGACTCTTATTGACCTTTGGAGGATGGACGCTGAACCGAGAGGAATTATAAGCACACGCTTCGACCCGTGTCAATCAGTTGTAATTGATTATTGGCAACTGTCGCTTCGGCTTGGTTAACGCTCGGGAGCGAGCGGTTGAGAAAATCCGGATTGGCTTATTTCCTCAGAGTCGCGGTTTGCAACTCGTTCAGATTTGAAGATTCCTGCTTCTGTGTCATAGCGTCCGATGCGCCCAACGCCTGCATCATCGGAACTCCGCGCTGCGCAGGAACGCGAAGCTTCCGCCCGGGTCGAGCTTCACGCCCGTCAAGCGGGTCGAGTGCAACACCTCGTTGTTGGGATACCAGAGCGGAATGCTCGGCAACTCGTCGGCGAGAATCTGCTGCACCTCGACATACTCTTTGCGGCGAACGTCCTGGTCGGTTTCCGCGCTTGCGGCCTGTAGCAGCGCGTCGACGCGCGCATTGGAGTAGCGCCCGCGGTTGCCGCCTTTGGGCGGAAAACTTTGCGTCGCGTAGGCGTAGCGGAAGATGTCGGGGTCTTCGTTCGAGCCGATCCAGCGCAGGATGTACATCTGAAACGCGCCGTGCGTGATGTCCGAATAGAACGTCCCAAACTCCGCGGAGCGTATCGTCAAATCGATCCCAACGGCGCGCAGTTCTTCCTGCATCGCCTGCGCTTCCAGGCGGGTCGTCTCGTCGGTCGAAGTCTTCAGCGTGAAGCGCAGTCGAATGCCCTTCGCATCCGGCTTCAATCCCGCCGCGTCGAGCAGCCGTATCGCCCGCGCCACATCGTGCGGATACTGCGCAAGCTCACTTTCGTCCGCGGCCGCCCAATGGCCCAGCGGCAACAATGTATCCGCCGGTACAGCCTGTCCACGCCACAGCGCGCGAATCAGCGCCGGCTTGTCGATGGCGCAGGCGATCGCCTGCCGCACACGCTTGTCGCGCAACGCCGGATCGGTGACATTGAAGTTCGCATAAATCACAGGCGACCCCGGCCCGGTCTCCGTCCGCAGGTTCGGCTGATCGCGCAATGCATGAACCATGTCGAGCGTGAGCACGTTGCTCAACACATCGCCGGAGCCCTTCTTCAACTCCAGCGCGCTGGTGATGGTGTCGGGCGAAACGACGAAGCGGACACGCTGGATCTTCGGCGCTCCCGCCCAATAATCGGGGTTGCGCTCGACGACAACTTCCTTATCCTGCACCTGGCTAACGAAACGAAACGGCCCCGTGCCGACCGGATGCAGACCTTCGTCTTTACCCGCGCCGCGTTCGACCACACCGAACAATCCATCGCTCAAGTTGAACAGCAGCGCGTTGTCCGGATGCTTCATATGTACGACCACCGTCAGAGGATCACGCACCTCGACGCGATCGACCGCGGCAAACGAACCGCCTTTCGCCGTGATCAAACTCCCATCGATCATGCTGCTCATCGACCACGCAACATCCTCCCCGGTCATCGGCTTGCCATCGTGAAAGCGCACGCCGTCGCGCAGGTGAAAGATCCACGTCAGCGCATCAGGCCGCTCCCAGCTAGTGGCGAGCCATGGCTGTAGGTTGTAGTGCTCGTCCTTCCGAACCAGAGCGTCGTAGATCGTTGCGCCAACTCGCTCGCTCTGCGCGTCGGTGCCTTGGCGCAGGTCGAGGTTGTTGGGCGAGCTTTCGATGATGAAACGCAGCGTGTTCACATCGCTGCGACGCGGCCCACAACCTGGCAGGGTCAACAGGAGAAGTGCCGCCGCGAAAATCCAAATGCTTTTGGCGGCGGCGCGGCCCGCTTCACGCTCCATAGGTCACCTTGCCCAGCACCACGGGCTTTCGTGCGCCGGTTGCGCTTGGCACGTTGCCGGGCAGCCCATGCCACGTCAGCCAGCCCAGCAGAGCGAACGCAGCGGCCTCTTTCGCTTCGGCGGCGATGCCAACAGATTCCATCGGCGCCACACTCACAGCGAACGCCGAAAAGCCTTCCGTCAGCATGCGCATCAACGTCGCATTGCGAGCGCCGCCGCCGGCGACGAACATCTCGGTCGCGCGCGCAAGGGGAGCGTGCTGTCCGAGATGAGGCCAGCAGAATCGCGCGTACGCGTCGAGAATGGTGGCCGATGTGAAGACTGTAGCCGTTGCGATGACATCTTGTTTGCGCGCGCCTTCGCGCTCGCACGCGGAGAGAAAGCGCGCGACGAATGCGGCCCCGAACTCCTCGCGCCCGCAAGATTTTGGTGGCGGGGCGGGGAAGTAGCTGGTTGCAATAAACTTCGTAATGACGGAATGTAGTACGCGTCCGCGTGACGCCACAGCGCCATCGAAGTCATAGTCGCGCCCGTAAAGTTTCTGCATGGCTGTATCGATGACCATGTTCGCCGGACCGGTGTCGAACGCGAGCACGTCCGCGACGCTGCACGCGGCGGGCAAAGCAGTCACATTCGCAATGCCACCCAAATTCAACAGCAGGCGGTTCCTTCTCGCATCGCGAAACATGCAGTAATCGAGC
>DASRLB010000312.1:0-9110 GCA_035648695.1 Acidobacteriaceae bacterium
CAGGAAAACAGGGGATGGGGGGTAGGGACAGTGCAATGCCAGTGCAACGGCAAAAGCCCGCTGGTGAGAGCGGGCCTTGTTGTTGCAGAGGTTGCAGGTGAGGGTGAGGCGGTTGCCTCATCCTGGGATTTAGGCTTTGAGGAACCTGCGGCGGGCTGCTCCTGCGAGGGAGAGGACGCCGGTGCCGAGGAGGACGATGGAGGAAGGTTCGGGGACGGCTGGCGGCGTTGCCGGGACCTCTACGACCGAAACGTCGTCCAGGAGGAAAAAGCCGGGGCTGCTGTAGGCTGCGAAACGGATCGTGTCCGATCCTGTTCCGAGGACCAAGTAGGAGTATTCGGTGTAGCTTCCGGAATCTGTTGATCCGTCGTCGTTCAACAGAGTTGAACCGCCAAAGGAGGCCTGGAACAGTTCGTCCACATAGCCGTGAGCTCCATTCTTCATGTAGAAGGTGAAGTCGAGGTATTCCCCGGGTGTGTCCGAGATAGATTGCGATAGGTCCGCGGCGCCGTCGGACAAGTAGTTGCCGAAAGAAACGTTAGAGCTTCCGCTGTAAGGGGATGCGTCGACTAAGTCGTAGGCCCCCCAGTTGTGGACGGTCCAATCCGCGGGCGCGAACCCGCTTCCGGGAATGTTGCGAGAGCCTCCCTCAAATCCACAGTTTGTAACGAGGTTTCCAGAGATGGCGTCGCATTGGCTGGTTGAAGCGTGCATGGCGGGTGCTGCGCTTACGGCGAGCGCGAAGAAGAGACTGACGAAATGATGGAGGCGACGCATAATGGCCCTTTCTGGGTGGTTGCAGGGAAAGCGATGGCATGTCCGAACAGCTTGCGCGGTGGCGAGGCGAGTTGAGCTTCGCCGTGGGACATGGTGAGTAAAACTTACCATCGGAGAGCGAGGGTTTATTTATATCTTTGGTAATCCGGGTAACGTGCGGGGCGGTTACGCGGCGCCGCGAGAGCATGTTTCAGAGGCTGAATTCGGGGCGATGGTGGGCGTGAAGTCTGGATTATCGCCGAGGCAAAGGCGGCGCCGGTGGTTGAACGGGTCTAGCGTTTTGGGTAATGCGGACGGCTTTGCAGGTCCCTCGGCTGCGGCCCGCAAAAGCGCGAGCCTTCGCTCAGGATGACAAATTGGTGTGGGTGCGGAAGAAAGCGTGAACCGCTCAGCCGTGCAGGAGCCAGTCATACTGCTCGTCGGTGAGGGGGACGACGGAGAGGCGGAACTGGCGGAAGAGCAGCGAGCCTTTGAAGACTGCGGCTTCGCGGATTTCGGCGAGCGGCTTTTGGCGCTTGAGGCGCTTGCCGACTTTGAGGCGGACGATGGGGGTCGTCATTTTGGAGGGCGGGACAGGCGGGTCCAGCTTGACGGAGACGACTTTGGCGGTCCCGACCGCGGCTTTGCCTTCGTTGGAGTGGTAGATGACGCACATCTCTCCCTTCTTCATGTTGCGGAGGGTGATGAGCGCCTGGGGGTTCTTGATGCCGTCCCAGGGGGTCTCGCCGTCGCGGAGGAGGTCGTCGAAGGAGTATTTGCCGGGCTCGGATTTGAGGAGGTAAGGCATAGGCAGTGAATAGTTGGTAGTGAATAGTGAATAAGGCAAGTACAGTTTAGCCGCCCAGGTCGAGGAGTTCCACCTGGGGGATTGGCTGGCCGAGGAAATGGCTGCCGAGGCGGGCGAATTTCTCCACTGAATCCGTGGCAAAGCACTCGAAGGTCGCGGGCATGGTGGAGGCGGATTCGACGCTGAAGGGTTGCGTGACGGCGAGAGCCGTGGCTTCGGCGGAGTCGATTACCTCGGCGCTGGAGCCGAGTTCGCGCAGCACGGCGGCAATCGCCGGGGCGATCAGCGGATAGTGCGTACAGCCCAGGAGAACCGCTTGCGGCGAGCAGACTTCCAGCGCCTCGCTGAGGTAAATGCGCAGCACCTCGCGCGTTACGGCGTGGCCGGTCCAGCCTTCTTCGACCAGCGGGACGAGCAGCGGACAGGCCTTCTCGATGGCCTCGAGGCCGCAATCGCGGCAGTGCTGCAGGTAGGCGTGCGACTGGACGGTCGCGGAAGTGGCCAGAACCAGCACTGTCGCGCCGGGATGACGTTGCTGCGCGGCCCGCACTACGGGGTCGATGACACCCGCGACCGGAATCGATGTTGCGGCCTTGATCTCGTCGAGCGCCAGCGCTGTCGCGGTGTTGCAGGCGACGACCAGCATCTCCGCGCCTTTGGATTCGAGGTAGAGCGCGCTTTCGACGGCGTAGCGGGCAATCGTCGCTCTCGACTTGGAGCCGTAGGGGAGGCGAGCGGTATCGCCGAGATAGATGTAGTGGGCTCCGGGGACAAGCGGCAGCAGCGCGCGCAGGACGGTCAGGCCGCCAAAGCCTGAATCGAAGACGCCAATGGTGGGACCCTTTGGGTTCGTCATTGGCTGGATGAGGTGGAACCTTTCGTGGTGGTGTCGCGGGAGGGATAGGTGCGGAGCAAGTCGGCGTGGCCGGCGAGGGTTTCGCGGGGCTGGCCGTCGACCAGGAAACGAACTTGTTCGATCTGCGGCAGGTTTGCGTGCAGCGTGCCGATCATCGAAAGCAGCGTCAGCGACTCCACCTCGACGCCCGAGGGATGCGCGTTGACGAAGCTGCTGTGCAGGTTGATGACGGCGAGTTCGCCGCCCGGGGCGATCGGCTGCAGCGCGTTGGGGTCGGCGGAGCGGACGGGGATTGTGGTTGCCGCACTGCCGTCGGGCGCAGTGCCGCCGCTGGTGTCGACGGTGTGGCCGGTGATGGGCAACGCAACGAGGAATACGTCCGCGACCGCCGCGCCGGATTGCAGCGGATGCGGCGAGCCGGGGAGAGCGTAGTCGGCGACGAGGTGCTCGAGCAGGGCGCGGGCGCGGGCGGTTGGCTCGGAGGGCAGAGCGATGAGGCGGTCGGTCGCGGTGATGGAGCCGTCGGAGTCGTTGGCGAGGTCGAAGGTGATGCTCTCGGAGACGGTGTAGGGCGCGTCGATGGGCGTCTCGTCGGCGAGGGAGCTGAGGCGGTTGCGGGCGCTCTGGTGCTCGTAGAAGAGGAAGCAGCCCATCGCGACGATGCAGGCGATGAGGGTCCAGAAGGTGATGCGCTGGTAGCGTGGAATCATGGGGTGACCCCGGTGGCTGGGGCGACGGGCGCGGGCGGCGCGAGGCGCGTTGGGGGCTGGGCCTGATTCTGCCAGAAGACCAGCGCAGCGGCCAGCGCTTCGGCGACGCGCTGTTGATAGCCCGTGTCGTTGATGCTGGCGGCATCGCTGCCATCGGGCGCGAGCTCGACGACCAGCGCGGGGCAGGTGAGCGAGTCGACGGGCCGCACCGAAGCGCGGCTTGCTACCAACGGAATCTGTGCACGGCCGAGCGCTGTGCCGATCTGGTTTGCGAGCTTCTGGCTTTCGCCGACCCACGCGGCCTGGGCCGTCAGCCACGGCGCGGGAACGGTTTCGCCGGCGGTTGGATCCAGCTCGGAGGTGTAGAGATGCACGCCGTTGCCGCTGGCGGTCGCGTGCAGCAAGAGACAGGCGACGGGACGAGCATGGTTGGCGATGCCGGCGCGATCGTCCAGCGAGAGCGGCGCCGCGGGCGCGGCAGTTCCCGCGGGCGCGGAGTCGCTGTCCCGGGTCATTACGACGGTGAAACCGCGCGCGGACAGCAGCGAGCGGAGGCGGAAGGCGAGGGCGAGCGTGATGTCCTTCTCGACGATCTGGTCGTTGATGCGGGAGCCGGTGTCGCCGCCGCCGTGTGCGGGATCCAGAAGAATGACGGTGCGGTTGAAGCCTCCGGGGGAAAGCTGGGCGAGGGCCGCGGCGGGGTTTTCGGGCGGCCTGGGGGGTGCGGGCTGTGCGGTGTCGTCGGGCTTCGGAGCAGCGGGCGTGGCGGCCGGCGCGACAGGAAAAGACACCGTAAGGTGCGGCGGCGTTGGCGCCGCGGTGCCGGTCTGCGCCGGCTTTGGCGGCAAACGGACTACTGGCGCTGGAGGCTGGGCAGGCGCCGGGGCGGGCGTGGCCTGCTGGCCGAGTGCAGTCAGCGACGCCGAAGCGAGCAGAAGCAGCGTCAGATGTTGGGGAAAGGTCAAAGTGTCGGTGCTCGTCGGGTTACATGGTGCTTAAGGTCGTACAACGTTGGGGGTGGATACGACGCTGATTGTAACGGGTTGGATGCGGGCTGAGTGCCAGACGGCGACGCGGCAGCGTAAACTTCATTGCATGAGGGTGTTTGGCGTCGATTGCGGGACCGAGTTCACCGGCTACGGGGTGGTCGAGGTGGACTGCGACGCTCGCACGCCGAAGTTGCGCTACTTGTGTGCGGGAGCTGTGAAGCTGAGTAAGAAGGACTCGACGGCGCAGCGGCTGGCGCAGGTTTACGCGGAGCTGACTGCGCTGATGCAGCTGTGGTCGCCCGAAATGGTCGCGATCGAGGAGGTGTTCTTTTCCGCGAACGCCAAGTCCGCGTTGAAGCTGGGGCAGGTGCGCGGAGTAGCGATGCTGGCGGCGGCGAATTGCGGGTTGGCGGTTGCGGAATACGCTCCGCTGACGATCAAGAGCTCCGTTGTAGGCTATGGCCTGGCGGCCAAGGAGCAGGTGCAGTTTATGGTTTGCCGGCTGCTGGATTTGGAAGTCGTTCCGAAGCCCGCGGATGCCGCCGACGCACTGGCGATCGCGATCTGCCACATACACCACGCGCAAACAGCGGAGGCGCTGCGGAGATGAAAGTATGGCTGGCCGGTTTTGTTCTATTGGCAAATTTCGCGTTACTACCCGCGGGTCCGGGCGGACCGCGCCAGGAGATTGCGTTCCACTTTGAAAGCGCGTTTGCGCCGGTGCCTGATTACACCATCGCCGTAAACGCGGACGGCACCGGAAAGTATTGGACAGGCGCTTATCCGGCCGATGAGAGTGCGGCGAGACGGGTTGCTTCGCTTACGATCAGCGCGCCGACTGTGGCGAAAATATTCGCGGCGAAGTCGTTTATTGCGCCGGATAAGTGCGAGACGCATCTCAAAAATGTCGCGAAGACCGGTAAGAAGACTTTTACTTTTTACGACAACGATCGGGAGACGGTGTGTGTCTTCAACTACTCCGACGATGAGAAGATCAACGCCGTCGCTTCGACGTTTCAGGAGATTGCGTACACGCTTCAGGAAGGCGACAGACTCAAGCACGATCACCGCTTCGATCACCTCGGCCTGGACGCCGACCTGGATGCGCTGCTGGCGGCGGCGAAGGACGGCAACGTGATCGAAGTGCAGAACATAGCGCCGGTGCTGCAATCGATCGTGGACGACGATGAGATTATGTCGCCCTCGCGGCGCAAGGCGAAGAGTTTGCTGGAACTTGCGGGGGTTCAGGCGCCGGCGAGTGCGCGGTAAAGCTCGGCCATCGATTCCAGAGTGACAGCTTCGGCCCGCGCCTGAGGGGGAATCGCCGCGGGCCATGCGGCTTTGAGGCGTTCCGCGTCGTAACCGGCTGCGCGCAGGTTGTTGCTCAGGGTCTTGCGCTTCTGCGCGAAGGTTGAGCGCAGGAAGGTGTTGAAGCCTTCCGGCTCGACATGCAACTCTGCGAAGCGGGGGGCGAAATCGAGGCGCAGGACTGTTGAGAATACGTCCGGCGGCGGCGAGAAGGAACTTGGGGGCAGCGTGAACAGGCGTTCCGCGTGGGCGTGCATTTGCGTGAATGCGGAGAGTGCGCCGTAGTCGCTTGAGCCGGGTGCAGCGGCGATGCGGTCGGCCACCTCGCGCTGCATCATGACGACCGCACGCTTGAGGACGCCGGTGCGCGCGGCGGCGAAGAGGTGGAGCAGGATGTCGGAGGTGATGTAGTACGGGAGGTTGCCTATTACGTCGAGGTTGTGGGTTGCCGGTTGTGGGTTCTCGGTGAGGAGCGTGGTGAGGTCAGTTTCGAGGATGTCGGCGGTGTGGATGGTGACGTGGGCGTGGTTGCGGAAGCGGAAGGAAAGTTCGCGGGCGAGGGCGGGGTCGAACTCGATGCAGTGCAGGCGGCGGCAGCGGGCGGCGAGGAGGGCTGTGATGGCTCCGTGGCCGGGGCCGATTTCGACGACGGTGCGGGCCGAAGTGTCTCCCAAAGACTGGGCGATGCGCTGACACGCGGCTTCGTCGACGAGGAAATTTTGGCCGAGTTTCGGTTTACGCGAGGGCATTCACTTCAGATGCTACGCGTGCGGCGTTGCATCGCGTAATGCAGCGGGATCCCCGCGAGAATGACCGCTGTGCCGATCAGCGAATTTCGAGGTTGATCGTGGAAGCTGAATACCAGCAGGACGATTGCCGCCACAATGAAAAGAGCGGGCACAACAGGGTAGCCGGTGACGCGGTAAGGGCGCGGAGTGTCCGGCTCGCGGTGACGGAAGACGAAGACGGTAGCTGCGGTGAGGGCGTAGAAGAGCCACTCTGAAAAAATTGCGAGGGAGAAAAGGGCCTGAAATCTTCCGATGGCGAGCAGCAGCAGGGAACTCAAAACGGCTTGCAGGATGAGGCTCGACGATGGGGTTTGAAAGCGCGGGTGGATGCGTGCCAGCGCAGTTGGAAACAGCCGGTCGCGCGCGGCGGCGAACGGAACGCGCGCGCCTGAGAGCGAGCTGCCGACGAACGTCGCGCAGATGCTGACGGCCATGCCGATCGAGACCAGGGCGGCGCCGAAGTGTCCTGCGACGAGTTGCATCGCGTCGGCGGCGGGGCGGTCCGTAGCCGCGATCGCAGCGGAGGGCAGGACGTACTGGATCGCTCCGTTGGTCAGCATGTAGAGAGCGCCTACGACGGTCACGCCTCCGACGAGTGCCAGTGGCAGAGCGCGCTGCGGGTCCTTCACTTCGCCGGCCATCTGCGATACGTCCGACCAGCCGTCGTAGGCCCACAGCGCGGCAACGAGCGCGGTCATGAAACCGGTGAAGCCGCCCTTCGCGCCGTTGAAGTGAGTTGCGAAGTTGTGCCACGAGCCGTGCTCGAAACTGCAAAAGCAGAAGCCTGCGATGACTACGATCATCAGGACTTTGAGCCATGTCAGCAATGTCTGCACGTCGGCCGACTCGCGCGTGCCGACGATGTTCAACCCCGTAATTGCCCAGGTCGCGGCGATGGCGAATACCTGGCTCCAGAGCAGGTGCGCGAAAGCGGGCTGGGAGAAGAACCCGAACATGGCGAATGTTCCGAGCACTCTCATCAGGCCCGCCGCGATGGTCGCTATCGACGCGGGCTTGGCGATGGTTACCCAGGTCCAGGTGTAGAGGAAGGCGACGAGGTCGCCGTAGGCGTCGCGCAGGAAGGCGTATTCGCCGCCGACGCGGGGCTTCATCGCCGCGACTTCGGCATACGTCATCGCGCCGAAGAGCGAGAGCAGGCCGCCCACGATCCACACGGCGTAGACCATGCGCGAGCTGCCGACGGCGGCCATCATCTCGCGGGGGACCAGAAAAATTCCCGAGCCGATGATGATGCCGACGACGATCGCGGTTGCGTGGGTTGCGTTCAGGACGCGTGGCAGGTCTCCAGCGATATGTGGCGGCTCGTTCTCCATCGATGGGTGGAGAGTAGCACGGTTGGCGGCGATCGGAGGCTTCAGAAATTCGTTGTGTGTGGAACGCGCCGGTGGCATCGTAATATTCGACCAGCATTGCCAAAGGAGATTCGAGATGGAATGGACGCCTGGAGACATGAGCAGCGACATCGAAGACCGCAGGGACGACTCCGGCGGCGGCGGTGGCTTCGGATTTGGCGGTGGAGGCGGTTTGGGGATTGTCGGCGTTCTTGTGCTGCTCGTCGTAAGCCTCATCACTGGGCATAACCTTCTCCGCGGACTTTTTTCCGGGGGCGGAGGTCCGCAGCCTGCGCAACAGATGCGGCCGGCAACGCCGCATACGCACAGTGCCGCGGAGGACCGCGACGCGCACCTGATCTCCGTCGTGCTGGACGATGTGCAGCAGCAGTGGACGCAGATTTTTGCGAAGCAAGGCAAGCAGTATCGCCATGCAAAGCTGGTGCTGTTTCGCGATGCGACCTACTCCGGTTGCGGGACGGCGCAGGCGGCGACGGGGCCGTTTTACTGCCCTGCGGACGAGAAGGTCTACATCGACCTCGACTTCTGGGACGAGCTGCGGCGGTTCGGTGGCAGCACTGCGGACTTTGCGCAGGCTTATGTGATCGCGCACGAACTTGGCCATCATGTGCAGAAGTTGTTGGGGACTGAAGGCAAGGTTTCGCGCCTCGAACAGCAGGAGCCTGATCAGAAATTTCATCTCTCTGTCGATACCGAATTGCAGGCCGACTGTTATGCGGGCGTGTGGGCGCATTCGTATGTGGCGCGGGGCAAGGCGGACGCCGGCGATATCGCCAATGCACTGAATGCGGCGGCCGCGGTGGGGGACGATCATTTGCAGAAGATGAGCGGGCGGGCGGTGAGCCCTGAGAAGTGGACGCATGGGTCGGCGGCGCAGCGTACGGCGTGGTTCAAGCGCGGGGAGATCGGCGGGGACATGTCGCAGTGCAATACGTTCGGCGGGGCTTCGCAGTAGCAATGGAGTTGCGCGTCTTCCGTATGTAAAGGCTGGTAGGCGGCGTGGTCGATTTCGCTGCCAGCTTCGAGTTGCCAGTTACCAGTTGCCAGTCTGGGGCCGTGGAGGGACGAAGAGCTACGACCGATGTGGAAAGGCGGGTCCTGTTCAGCTCAGAGCTCAGAGATTTTGAGCGTAGAGGTAGAAGGCGCGGTTGCCGCTGGAAAGGGTTCTGTCGTTGTGAATCGGCAAGACCTGGGCGTTACTGGAGGATCGGCAGCGGCGAATCCGCCGGAGCGTCGGCTGCGAAGTATTTGCGAATCTTTTCAGCAGCCGCCGCGGGCACTACTGCGGTCAGGGAGTCAGGGTCTTTTTCGGCGGCCTGCTTCAGTGCGCGGACGCTGCCGAAGTGTTCGAGGAGGCGTTGGCGGGTGATGGGGCCGACGCCGGGGATGCTGTCGAGTTCGGATTCGCGGTCGCGCATCTGACGGCGCTTGCGGTGGTAGGTGACGGCGAAGCGGTGGCTCTCGTCGCGGATGCGTTGGATGACGTGCAGCACGGGCGAGCGGCGGTCGAGGACGATGGGGT
>DASRLB010000313.1:0-3529 GCA_035648695.1 Acidobacteriaceae bacterium
GTTACCAGCACCGAGATTCCCTGGTCGAGCGCGAGGACGGTTGAGTCCGTCGCGGGTACAAGGACTGCCTGATAGTTGAGGGTCAGGCGGCAGACGGTGTGCGCGGCGAGCGTGCCGGGGCATTCGTCGAGGACCGAGAACGGCGAGCGCAGCGGAACGACGACTGCTGTGTGCGAGGTTGGTGTGGCGGAGTTGTTGGAGAGGTATAGGTAGCGCGGGAGATGCAGGCCGCCGGCGAACTGCGTGCCGAAGTCGACCTCGGTGGCGGACACGTTCAGCGCGGCCGCTTGCGTAATGCCGGTGATGGCGACGTCGGTCGAGCCGACTTTCCAGGCTGTGGACACGGCGCCGTCGTCGGTGCTCGCGGAGGACGCCGTGAGGGCGAGGGTGATGTGGCAGCTTGCTCCGGCGGCGAGGAGTTTGGTTGCGTTGCCGGTGGTGGCGCAATCGCTGGACGACTCCGCGAGGCTGTAGTGGGGAGTGCGGACGGTGCTGTCCAGCGCCGACGTGAAGGTTTGCGGCGTGGCGCTGAGGTTGGTGACTGTCAGCGTTCGCGTCGCAGCGGGGCTTGCGGAGGATTGAATGCCGAAGCCCAGCTCGACCGGACTCACTGCGAACGCGTTGGGAGGAAGCGTATTCGCGGGGAGCGGAACGCTTTCGGTTGCGGCGTTGGCGGCGGAGACGGTGAAGGTTCCCGCTCCTGCAACTGTGAGCGCGACGTTGCAGGAGTTCGATGGGGCGAGGGTGGGACCGCAGTCCGAGGCGATGGTTTGGCCGCTGGCGACAAGTACGAGGCCGGTTGCGGTGGCGGAGCCGAGGTTGCGGACGATCAGGTTGGGTGCGTTGTCCGCCGAGATGCTGAGGCTGGATGCGCTTGCGGCGGTCGAGAGCAGCGTCAGATATCCTGCGCTCAACAGGCATTGGCTGCTGCCGGCGCAGGCTGCGGCGAGGTCGCGCAGCGTGTTGGGGAGAGCGGCGTTGGGTGTTTGGACTGTGGGCAGATCGAAACGCTGCGAGCTTGCCAGCGAAGGGCTGAGCGTTGCGGTCACGCTGCCGGGAAAGGCCACGGTTGTGCCGTCCGGCGAAACGGCTGGCGCGCTGAGCAGACTGGTCAGGATTGTGTTGCCGAATATTCCGGCCGACTGGCCGCCGAAGCGGAGTGTCTGGTCGATGGTGTTGGCCGCGGTGATGTGGAGCGCAAAGCTGTCGCCGAGCAGGGCCAGGGGCTGGCTGGTTCCCGGAAAGAGCGGTGTGGTGAGCGTGCCGGCGATCCATGCGGTCCCGTTTGGACCGGCGGCGACGAAGCTTTGCGTTCCGGGGACGAGAAGCACGGAGGCGGTCACCGATTGGCCGTCCATGGGGATGCGCAGGAGGCTTTGGTAGCTGGTCGCGGCGAGCGGAGCGGAGACGGTTGCGATGGGAAACTGTCCCAGCGCGATGCTTCCCGAGAGCAGCAACGACTGGCTGGATGCGTCGAGTGCAAGGCCGGTAATTCCTCCGCCGGGGATGAAGGTGGAGAAGAGGAAGCCGTCGCCGGCGGCCGTGAGTTTGGTGAGGAAGCCGGAGCCGGGGCCGAGTATTTCGGGCGTGAGCGCGGCGATGGTTGGATAGCCCGTGGCGGAGGTGTATCCGGCGATATATGTATTGTCCTGTGCGTCGGCGACGATGGCGGCGGGAGCGGTGGCGCCTTTCGCGCCGGTGAGGTAGGTTGCGTAGACGAGCGTTGCGCCGTCTGTGGTAAAGCGCTCGACGAAGCCGTTTTCGGTGGTCCCGTTTGCGGGTGTTTGTTGGATGCCGCTGCCGGTCACGGGAAAGGCTGGGTTGAAGGTGATTCCCGTGACGAAGACTGCGTCGGCAGTGGCCGTGACGCCGACGACGGATGTGCGCCCCGCGCCGAGGAATGTGAGGAATGTTGGGTTCAGGTTGGCGTCGAATTTGGCGAGGAAGGAGTTGGTGGAAGTGTCCGCGCGGGAAGGAAAGGCTGCGCCTGAGGTCCCGCTGAGGGTGCCGCTGGTTGACGTGCCCGCGACGTAGACGTTGCCGGAGGGATCGAGGGTCAATGCGAGTGCGGCGTCTCCTGTATCACCGAGCTGGGCCTGCGCGAGCACGGTCGTTCCGGCGGCGTCGAGCTTGAGGACGCGGACGCCGTCCTTTTGGTCGTAGAGGAGGTAGAGGCTGCCGTCAGGGGCGTAGGCAGCGGCGGGAAAGCTGCCGTTGCCGTTGCCGGAGCGAAGACCCGCGAGCGTTGCCTGCTGCGACGTGTTGACGGCCTGCGAGTGCGCGAGGCACGGCCCGAGCAGCACGGCGACGCAGATGGCGAGGATTCGGAGTGTCTTCATGAATGGTCGTCAGGCGCGGTACAACTCAAGTTGCAGCCTGTATCCATACCATCTGAAAACGCTCCAGTGATGTTGTCCCAAGTTGGGACTCGGCTGTTGATGAGCGGACCATTTGCCGAATCGGGAATTGGCGACGTTACCTTGCGAGAAAATGGCCCAGGTTTTCAGAGGTTGAGCAGAGACTCGTAGCCTCGATTGCAGGTCACAGCGGATACGATGTGCGTATGCGGTTCTCTGAACGGACAGCTTGGGACCTCGGCGAGAATGCGTTTGCGGGCAAGCTGCGCGAGGCGCGTGCTTCGGGGCGCGAGTTGGTCGATCTCACTGTGTCGAACCCGACAGCGTGTGGCTTTGCGTATGACGAGCGGACGTTGCTTGCGCCGCTGGCTGAGCCGGCGGCGCTGTTGTACGAACCTGTTCCGCTGGGGATGGAGAGTGCGCGGGCTGGGGTGACTGCGTACTATCGCGACGTGGGTGCTGAGGTTGCCGTGGATCGATTGTGTCTAACGACCAGCACCAGCGAGGCTTACAGCTATTTGTTCCGGCTGCTGTGCGATCCCGGCGATGAGGTGCTGGCTGCTTCGCCGAGTTATCCGCTGTTCGACTACATTGCGCGGCTCGACGATGTGCGGCTGGTGGAGTATCCGCTGCTGTATCACGATGGCTGGCAGATCGATCTTCATGCGCTGGAGGCGTCGATTACGGAACGCACGCGAGCGCTGATTGTGGTGCATCCGAACAATCCGACGGGACATTTCTGCTCCGCGGCGGAAGGCGAGGCGGTGCGGGCGTTGTGCGCGGAACGGGGGGTTGCGCTGATTGTGGATGAAGTTTTTCTGGACTATGCTCTGCCGGGCACTGCGGCCCAGAGCTTTGCTGCCGGATCGAGTTCGGCGCTGACGTTCGTGTTGAGCGGGTTGAGCAAGGTTTGTGCGCTGCCGCAGATGAAGTGCTCGTGGATTGCGGCCGCTGGGCCGGAAGCTGAAGTTTCGGCAGCGATGGCGCGGCTGGAGATGATCGCGGACACTTTTCTGTCGATGAATGCTCCCGTGCAACATGCTTTGCCGGCGTGGCTTGCGTCGCGGGGGATTCTGCAGAATCAGATACGTGCCCGGATGGTGGAGAACTTGTCTGCGCTTGATCGGACGCTCGCCGCTTCATGGTGTGAGCGGATGGAGATGGGTGGGGGA
>DASRLB010000314.1:0-23869 GCA_035648695.1 Acidobacteriaceae bacterium
ACCTCCGGCCCTCTCTGGAAAACCTGGCTTCCCACCGCCGCACCCACCGACAGCCACTTCCGCCCTTAAACTGGCAACTCGCAACTGGAAACTGGAAGCTGTCGGCTCAAAGCCAAACGACCACCCGTTCTACTCCGAATACAGCTCCATATATCCCGCGTTCATGCGTTCGAGCGTAAACTGCGCCTCATACGTTGCAACAGCGTTTCGAGAAAACTCCGCGCGCAAATCCGCATCCTCCGCCAGCCGCACAATCGCATCCGCCATCGCCGCCGAGTCCCCCACCGGCGCCAACAACCCACAGTCCGCGAGCCTGACCACCTCTGCCATGCCGCCAACATCGGTCACCACCGCCGGCACGCCTAACGACATAGCCTGCAACAGCGACATCGGCAACCCCTCCGACACCGAACTCATGGCAAACACATCGGCGGCAGAAAAGAACTGCGCCGTATCCATCCGCTGCCCCCAGAACCGCACCTGCTTCTCGACGCCAAACTCTTGCGCCAGCGCCTCCAACTCCGCTCGCACGGCGCCATCGCCGACGATCCAGAACTCCAGCCCCGGCACGCGCTCCACCGCCAGCGCCACGGCCCGTATCAACGTCTGAAGGTTCTTCACCGCCGCCAGCCGCCCGATAAACACCAGCGTAAAACCACGCTTCCCCAACCCCTCGATACTCACGCGCTGCACACTTGTACTCCCGTTGTAGACGCGCACAATCTTCTTCTTCCGAGCCAGCGGAGCCCCGCGAAGGTTCTCGCATGTAATCTCGCAGATGCCGGCAATCCAGTCGCAGAACATCGCCAGCACGCTGTACTTGATCTCCGATGCGCGATCATACGGCGGCTTCACCAGGCTATGCCGCGTCGACCCTACACAACGCACACCGGCCAGCCGCGCACTCATCGCCGCCTGTAGCGTCGGCGCCACATTGTGGCAATGCACCACGTCCGGCTTCATCCTGCGAAACAGCCGAAAGTACCGCAGCATGGTCTTCGCGGGATGCGCTTCCCCGGGCACATGAATCTCGAATCCCTCGGCGCGCAACGCTTCACCCACAGCCCCCAGCATCGAGTACGCACACACCGAAACATCATGTCCATTCGCGCGTTGTATCCGGCAGAGCTGCGCCACCAGCACCTCCGCCCCACCCATCTCCAGGCTGTATACGACATGAACGATCTTCATCGGCTTCGATTCATCAAGCGCGCAACAGAATTTCCGCGATGCGGTCCGCGGCGTGACCGTCCCACAGATCGGGAATAGACGTCGTCTTGCGTTTGCCGCTCAATACCTTGTCAAGCTCCACGCGTAAAAGCTCAAGATCGCGGCCGACGAGCACATTGCTTCCCTGCTCCACCGTGACTGGCCGCTCCGTGTTCTCGCGGACCGTGATACACGGCACTTTCAGGTACGTCGTCTCTTCCTGAATACCGCCCGAGTCCGTCACAACCGCGACTGCGCGAGTCTGCAACGCAAGAAATTCGAGGTAAGGCTTCGGCTGCGAGAAAATCAAATTCGGATTGCCTTCGAGGTTCACCCCACTCGATTCCAGCCGCTGCCGCGTCCGCGGATGGATCGGAAACACAATCGGCATCTGCTCGCTCAACTCGGTAAGCAGCGCGATGGCCCGCGTGAGCCACGGAATGTCGTCCACATTCGAAGGCCGATGCAGCGTGACCAGAACAAACTTCTCCGGCAGATCGGACATCGTAATCGCCCGAGCCGCCGGCAACATGCGCACCAGCGTATCGATCATCACGTTGCCGACGAAGTGAATTCGCGACGCCGGAATACCTTCCTTCGCAAGGTTCGCATCGCCATCCACCGACGGCGTAAACAGCAGGTCCGCAATCTGATCCGTCAGCAGCCGATTGATTTCTTCCGGCATCGTGCGGTCTCCCGACCGCAGCCCAGCCTCCACATGCGCAACCGGCACCAGCAGCTTGGCGCAAACGATTCCTGCCGCGACCGTCGAATTGATGTCGCCATAGACAACAACGCAATCCGGGTTCTGTTCCAGCAACACCGGCTCGAACCGCTGCATGATCTCCGCCGTCTGTTGCGCATGAGAGCCCGAGCCAACCTGCAAATTGATGTCCGGCGGAGGAATCTCAAGCTCGCGAAAAAATACATCCGACATGTTGACGTCGTAATGCTGTCCGGTGTGGACCAGCACCTGTTCAGCGCCAAGCGCGGCAAGGCTGCGATAGACCGGAGCAACCTTCATAAAGTTCGGGCGAGCGCCCACTACGTGCAAAAACTTTTTCATAGAGTCGTGTCGATTATAAAGTGCCGCATCCCGCGATCAGTGCTTTGTTGTGCGATGCGTTCGCGCATACTCGTAAACCGGAATATAGCGCTTGGCATTCTGCCGCCAGTCGCGCTCGTTCAGCGCATATTGAAATCCATTTTCCGCGATCCGCTCCCGTGCTTCGCGGTCGGTAAATAGCAATGTAGCCTGCTTGCAAAAATCCTCAACGTCATCCGGGTGGAACAGCAGCCCGATATCCCCTTCGCCGTTATTCATCAACTCGCGAATGCCGCCCACATTGCTGCCCAACACGGCCTTCTTCTGCGCCAGAGCCTCCAGCGGCTTCAGCGGCGTCACCAGCTCCGTCAGCCGGCTGCTGTGCCGCGGATACACCATCACATCCACCAGCGAGTAATACCGCTGAATCTGCGAAGGATCCACCTTCCCGACAAACAACACGTACTCCGCCGCATCTTCATCCGCAATCGCCTTGCGAAGATTCTCAGTGTCCTCGCCATGTCCCGCGATCAACAATTTGAACCGTACCCCACGCCGATGCAACTCAGCCGCGGCGCGCACCAGCCAGCTCACACCCTCGAAGAAATAAAACGATCCGATAAATCCCATAACGGGCTCATCGCCGATCCCAAGCTCCGCAGCCAGCGCTTCATCGCGCACCAGCGGCTTGAACCGCTCGAGATCGACGCCGTTCGGCACATAAAACAGCTTCTCCGACGGAATGCCACGCTCCCTCAAATCCGAAAGCAGAGGCTGCGCAATCGCGACAACGGCATCGGCATTTTCGACAACGTGTTGCTCCAGCCCGCGGCTCGCCTTATACCGCATCGACTTCTGCCCCGTACGGTTCTGGTCGACAGCCGCATCTTCCCAAAAGGCGCGAATCTCATACACAAAGGGCACGCCGCACTTCCGCGCAGCGCGCAACCCGGCAATGCCGCAAATGGCAGGCGAGTGCGCGTGAACCACGTCGTACTTGCCGCTGCAAAGCTCCTTCACAATCCGGCTCTGCAAGAGCTTGATCGCGGCAAGTTCTTTCAACACAGGCCACTGTTTCCGTATCGCCAGCCCCAGCACCCCATCGATCGGCGTGCGCTTATACGAAATTCCATCGATCACCGCATCGACGGCCCCAGGCGACCGAAAGTTATACACCGGGCTGGAAATGACGGAAGGTTCCATCCCCAGCGAGCGCTCGCCGTGAATAATGTCGCGGCTGCGAATCGTATATCCGGTCAGCATCGGCAAACAGATATCGAGAATATGCAACACACGAAGGCCCCGCGCGGCCACAGGGGAAGTCTCGGGTACACTCGTGACCAGTTCGGTCGGCATAGAATTACAAACTCCGGTGTGCGTTGGGTTGAAGAGAGCGCAACTAGATTTTATCTGCTCGTGCGCCCATCTTCATGACCCCATAGTTGCACCATTCTGACACGTCCGCGTATTTCACCGGATTGTCTACGCATCGGGGCATACAGGTAAAATAACCTTCAAAGCCTGAATCCCACCGTATGCGACCGGGATCGGCTCTGCAAGGCAAACTGCCAGAATAGGATTTTCGTGAAGTTTCCCAAGCACGCAGATTTATGGTTTCCGGCCTACCTTCTCGATCGCGCCAGAAATCTCATTCCGCGCCCTCCCGCCAAGCGGCTTTGGGTTGCCATCACCGATCACTACGAGCCATGGGGAGGCGGCGTCTCAGCGCAAGTCGCCGCAAATCGCGTCGCCGCCTGGCGGGACCGCTGGCCCTCCATCGCCTCCGAAGCCCCAGCCGATGCCACCGGTCGCCAGCCCTGCTACACATTCTTCTACCCGCAGGAAGAATACGAAGTAAGCACCCTCAACGCACTCGCGGAGCTATCTCGCAACGGCACCGCCGACGTCGAAGTCCACATCCACCACGAGAACGACACCGCTGCCAGCTTCACCGAAAAAATTAGGACTTTCTGCTCGCAACTCCACGACGGCCACGGCCTTCTCCACCACCACAATGGCCGCCTCGTTTTCGGCTTCATCCACGGCAACTGGGCGCTCGGCAACTCCCTTCCCGGCGGCCGCGGCTGCGGTGTCACCGGCGAGCTACAGCTCCTCCGCGACCTCGGCTGCTACGCCGACTTCACCATGCCCTCATTGCCCTCGGCATCGCAATCCCGCATCATCAACAAAATCTACTGGGCCACCGGAGACCCACAAAAGCCTCGCGCCTTCGATACAGGCATCGAGGCAACCGTCGGCGGCGGAGCTCAGGACGGCCTCCTCATGATTACCGGCCCCGCCGGCCTGCATTACAAAAAAAACCGCTTGATGCCCTGGTTGGAAGCTGGAGAACTTGCGGCGCATGCCGAGCCTATCGCTTACCGCGTCAAGCGCTGGCTCGATCTCGCGCCGCGCCTTGGCGACGACATCTTCCTCAAACTCTTTGCCCACGGCGCACGCGAAGACAATGCCGCGGTTCTCCTCGGCAACGACTCTCGACCCGGGACGCTCGGCCCCATGTTCCGGTGGATCAGCGAAGCCGCGCAGCGCCACAACCTCGAACTCCATTGGACCAGCGCCTTCGACATGTTCCAGGCGGTCGATGCCCTTATCCAGCCGGAGAAAGTGCATCCGTGAGAGTTGCTGTCGTCACGAAGCACTTCCCCAACTCCCACCAGCAATGGGCCGGTCACTCCGCCTATCAGACCATCCGCGTGCTGGCCACGCTCTGCGACCTCCACGTCTTCTATCCCGAAATTGCATACCCCGCGCTCCTCACGCCTCGCGCCAGCCGCCGACCGTCGCTCGACCGCACATGGAGTCCCGCCGGCGTCGACGTCACCTACTTTCCATTCCCCGTTTTGCCCTTCATCTCGCGCTCGCTCAACGGCGCAATGATCGCCCACCGCCTTCTGCCTCACGTCCGCCGATTCAACCCCGACATCCTGCTGAGCTACTTCATCTACCCCGACGGATACGCCGCCGTTCGCATCGGCCGCACCCTCGGGATCCCCGCCGTCGTCACGGCAGTCGGCTCCGACATCAACCGTATTCCCGACCCAATAGGACGTAGACTTACTCGCTCCACTCTGCGCAACGCCGCATTCGTCAGCACCGTCAGCGAAGACCTCCGCATCAAGGCAATCGCACTCGGAGCGGACCCAACCCGCACTCGGACCAAGCTCAACGGCTGCGACACCACCATCTTCTACCCGCGCGATCGCCGCGAAGCGCGCACGACCCTCAACATCGGTCCCAACGCCAAAGTCATCGTCTATGTTGGCCGCCTCGACCTCCACAAGGGCCTCAGGGAACTCATCGATGCCGTCGCCCAACTCATTCCCCAGCACCCCGATCTCCTCTGTTACATGGTCGGCGACGGTCCGGACAAGCCCGCACTCCTCGAAGCCATCGCCCGCCACGATGCCGCCTCACGAATCATCTTCGCTCCCTCCTGTCCCACCGCGCAGGTCGCTCTATGGATGGCCGCCGCCGACCTCGTCACGCTGCCCAGTTACAACGAAGGCTGCCCCAACGTCGTCGTCGAAGCCCTCGCCGCCGGCCGCCCCGTCGTCGCCACCAACGTCGGCGGAATCCCCGAACTCATGGACGATACCTGCGGCCGCCTCGTCCCACCAAGGGACACGCCCGCGCTCGCGCGGGTCCTCGACGAAGTCCTCACTCAGGCCTGGAGTGCGGACACCATTTCGTCCAGCCGGAGCAGGACCTGGGCCGATGTCGCACAGGACCTCTATTCCATCCTTGGGGAGTCGCTGGCCCGCAATGCCAATGGCGGCGCAAATAGCCGCTAAGGGCCGATCGACCCGTCTCCGTGAAGCGGCGGAAACATGATCGATAGACGGTCAATCTGATGGTAGTCCTACCAGAATCGGGTTCGTTGGAACTCAATCGGGGCGGCACGAGTTGCTGGATCGATTTAAGAGAATCAATGGGTACCTTTATAGGGCGCGGAACCGGTTGTCACTTTTCCCGCTGCCGTAGCCGTAAATGCCAGCAGTCCCGCATTGTCCGTCGCCAAACAATCTGCGCTGCATCGTTTTGTAACGGACACATTTATTTTGTCGCCGGCTGCCTGAATTTCTACACCGTACACCGTGTCCGGCTGAAGCCCGCTGACGTAGTGGTTCAAAACGCTGACCGGCACAGAATAAGAAGTCGTCGTGAAGGAACGGATCGCGAGCCACGGCGTCTTCGTGAACAGCACAATCGAATTCCCAACGACGGCCCCATCCATGGGAGTGCCATTGGCCTCTACCAAGGATGCAGGCGTTTCAGGCCGCCCCGGATCCGCGCCTTCCATGACGGAAAGAAAATCTGCGGCCAGCGGAGGGGACTTGTAGCTCACCTGGTAAAGGAAAGCGCTTTCGTCGCCCCCCGCGGAAACGTCACTTCCTGCACAATCGCCAACACTGCTCCCGTAGGCGCAAACCATGGCTGCGAAATCCTGAGGCAACGGAAGAAGACTGGTAAGAAAGGTCTCTTGCTTTGTCACTGAGTCGACAACCTTTGCGACCTGGCCCGTCACGACTGGCATGGCTGTGAAGTTGAAACTGTCTCTCTTAAACATTCCCGCGCTCCGCGAAATCCCGCGGTCGTAATAGATGAGGATGTCGGGCTTGAGCCAAACCAGCGAGCGGCTCGCATGCAGTACGTCGCTGGTTGGGAAGTGGTTCTGCAAGTTGTCGTTATGTGTCTCGGTCTGGTCGAAATATTCATGCACATAAGTAGGCCCGCTTGAAAGCAAGGGAGAAGGACTAAAACCACCTGCGCCCCCGGAACCATATTGCGAGCCCCGGCTCGCCGCGAGGTAGTAATGATCATCCTCACGCGGGTCATTGTCTGGATTGCCTATCGTAATGCCGGAGTTACTGAACATCGTCAATGCCCCTACTACATTCATATAGGTCGCATGGGCTTTGCTCAGCCATCTCCCATCGCGATAGAACTCCGTTTGTCCGCAATCGCCGCGTTGATGATCGATGCCAAGCCAGTTGCAATGAGTCACAATCCAGGAAGCATCGGGCTGCCAACTCGTGCGGGCCGCCATTTCGTGGTGTCCCGGAGCGTAGAACTCGGTAGGATACTGCGGCCGCGGATCGATATCGCCCGACGGATTTGTGGGAGAATTCGGTGTCGCTGCTGGATCGAGCAGCAGGAACGTATAGATCGGCATGTTGAAATCGTTAGTGGCGACTGTCGAAGTCAGTCGGCGATAGAGAAATTGGCTCGATGAGCCACAAGCGCCGTTGGGACCGTCACCGCAGCCTCCCCGCACCGCATACTTGGCGAGCCACCGAATAGCATTTAGGCGCCTCGGATCTGTCCGCGTGTAGTAATCGTAAAGGCCGAGCGGCATCAAGAGCTTGAGGTAATTTGCCGAAAGGAAATTGCCAACGTGGTCATCCCCAAATTGGGTTGATTCATAGTAGCTTCCAGACCGATCCGATCTCGGAACCGGTGAGATTGTATTCAACAAACCATCGATCCATAAATCCCAGTTCGAAGAGTTCATAAATGATAGCTGCGGCATGTGCGTCGGATCATCCGCCCCTGCCGTGTACAGGGACAACAGTCCCATTGCGATATAGCCGTAGTTACCGCCGTATTCCGAACCCTCCGGTGAGAGGCCGCCCTGCGCTTCCCCCAATCCAGCGGGCGAAACTCCGAGAGCGGTGGAGACTATTCCTGGGTCCTCGGCCTCAGCCCAATGAATATAAGTCCATGCGCCCTGCGAAAGTTCGGAATATCCTTCCAAAGAATTGGTCTTCAGACCATCCTTAAGCGGAGTTACATCGCCACGATGCGCTGCAACTCCATCATCCGATGGGTCGTCCGCGGCATCCATGACCACCCCCAGCATCGTCAGTGTACGATATTGACTGTCTCCAAGGTTATTCATCAGCCAACGCAGCCGCTTCGGGTTGGAAAGCAGCACAGGGTCATTCATAACGCCAAAAGGCAATGGATAAGGTATCCCCGTCGGGCTGGTAGTAATGCACTGATGCGCCCACCACCGGAATACGTGAGTAATCTTCTTCTTTTCGCTGGGCGTGAATGCGGAATATATCCAATCGACTGTAAGTGGAAAGGCTTCCATCCCAGCCTGATGCGCCCGGTCATTGATGGGAAATGCGCAATTTTGAAAGGGAGTAGATGGCGCATGGTGGGCGGAGGCCGTGCACGTTTCCTGGGTTGTATCTCCAGCCAGGTTGATCATCCACATCATCATGTCGTGCGCGCGGATGCGATAGTGCTCCTGGTTGGTGGCGTTTGGGTCAATCAGCGATAAAAATGCGAATAACTCAGTATAGGTTTCAGTCGCATCGAAGATCGGAGTCTTATACCCCCCGGTATCGCACCATGTGTCGCCGTTCAACCGGCCGCAACTGAAGGAGAGTGCGCCATCGGCGGCGCTGACTCCAGCGGGGCCACTCTGCTTGTAAGTGAAATGCGTAGCATCGGAGACCGACGTTACAACTACCGGACCCTTGGCAAAGTTCGCTCGATCCGCGGGCGCGGGGGTGATAGTTACCGTCGCTCCTTTCCAGATGTCGAACGCGGACCCCATCGTCGCCGTCACCGTACCGGAAGCATCGCGAGAAAGTGTCTTGACTGCGGGTGCGGCATAGAGTGTCGGCGCGTAGAAATGCATCGGCTGCCCTCGTTTCGACCCCGGCGGGCAGTATCCTCCGAATGAAAAGCACCACTTCGCATCCACTTCAGCGACTGCATTCGCCGCCGTTTTTGCGAGGCCGTTTTTCCAGTAAGGATTTGCGGCGGTCGCCCATCCCCCAGTCCTCATGGTTTCCACCATTGCCGGTGTCAGTAGCAGGCGCGGATGGATTCCCTCCTGAAAATGCGGAGAGGCAACATAGGAGACGGCGCCAGACGCGCTTTTAGTTTTATCGGCTATAGAAGTTGCAGTAACAGTACAGTCTTGTTGAGTGCCGTTCTTAAGCCCGATCGTGCTATTGAGGCCCTTTATGATATTTCCGCAGCTCGCCGACCATGAAATCCCTTTGTTGGACGCACCCGTTACCACCGCTGTAAATGTCTGGATTCCATTGACCGCGATCTGCCGCTTTTGGGGGAAGACATACACCGCGACCTGCCCCATAAGTGGCAGACCGAAAGCAAAAATGAAAGCCGAGAGTATGCTCTTCGAGACCTTATTCATACAGTCATTTTACGCCTGAGTATGGGCGCTGCGATTTCGCCTGTTCAAAGTTTGGGCACGCGTGTAAATTGAGAACTGTAGGATAATTGCAAAAGCGGCGCCTATGCTCGGTGCGACCGTTAGCGATTTCACCGGGGTTATGCAACATGGGCACGGAACTCAGAAGGACACTTCGCTTCTCCAACCATCCCGCGGCGCGGGCTGCGAGGACAGTATATGCTTTCCCCTCTACCTTCAGCCTGCCTAACATCCAGCCCCTTTTTCGTCTATTTCGTTTTTTTTACGAGTCCCTCCGCTCGATCATCTACTTTATTCGTCGCGTTTTCATAGCGGAGCCCATTTTCAAGTCCTACTGCCACAGTTACGGCAAACGCCTGCACACCGATATCTTCGTCCCATGGGTGCAGGGTAAGGGGCGCCTGGTCGTGGGCGATGACGTCTTGATCGATGGAAGGTGCAGCCTCAAATTCGCATTCCGTTATAAGGACAACCCAACCCTGCGGATCGGCAACAACACTGGATTGGGCCACGGGTGCTCTTTCACCGTCGCCAACTCCATCACCATCGGCAACCACTGCAGGATTGCCTCCGGCGTAATCATGTTCGATACTCCGGGTCACCCCCTCAATCCCGAGGACCGCAAAGCGGGCGAGTCTGCCTCCGAACAGGATGTCAGGCCAATTGAGATTGGCAACAACGTATGGATCGGACGCAACGCGACGATCTTCCCCGGCGTCACCATCGGTGATAATAGTGTGGTCGCCTCGGGCGCTTCCGTTATGGCAAGCGTCCCGGCGGACACAGTGGTAGGCGGCAACCCCGCCAGAGCAATGAAATCATTGGCAAAGGTTCAGAATGTCTGAAGACAGCAGCACCATACAAACAGTAGAGGACACCGTCAAACGAGTAGGCGGCATCACAGACCTCACACCCAATCAGGATTTCTACGACGCCGGCCTCACCTCGCTCGCTTCTCTCACCCTTCTTCTGGAGCTCGAAGACGCATTCAACATCGGCATTTCCGACGAGCGCTTCATCAACTGTAGAAGCGTCAACGATATCGTTCTTCTCATCGAGGAGTTGAAATAGTGAGCACCGCGCACAGATTGACTGTCACGCTCCCTAAGCCCGCGTCCGAAATGGCGAGGGAGGAAATTGGCAAGCAGGTCGCTTTCCTGGCCAAGGGAATCACGGACATGCGTTTCTCCGACGATGGCATGGAGTTCAGCCTCTCCAGCGAAACCCAGCCGACGCCGGAACTCGAAGCGAAAGTTCTCGAGACCGCCACCAACGTCCAGCGCTCCCTCCGCACGCTCACGCGCAAGATGGTCTACAGCTCATCGCGCATGGAAAACCCCACATTCAAGCCATGCGCGGACATCCCCGGCGTGGTTCCCATGGCGAACGGCATTGTTGCGCTCGAAGGCCTCGCGCTTGCAGTCTTCAACTACTTCGACCGTGTCTTCACCGAGTTTGGCGACGAGTGGAACCCGGAATACCTCCGCACGCCCACCCTCATCCCGGCGGACGTCCTCGCGAAGTGCGACTACTTTCGTTCGTTCCCGCACAACGTCACCTTCGCCTGCCACCTCACCGAGGAAGCCGAGAACATCGATGCATTCCGCGCGCGCTATCGCGAATCCGATCACCTCGACTCCCACGCCATGTCCCACATGGCTACCCCGGAAGCCTGCCTTTCGCCGGCCACCTGCTATCACTCCTACTACATCAACCGCGGCAGGACGCTCCCGCCGGCCGGCCTCATCTACTCCGTATGCGGCAAGTGCTTCCGCTACGAAGGCACAAACCTCGCCGACCTCCGCCGCCTCTGGGATTTCACCATGCGCGAGCTGGTCTTCATCGGGTCGCGCGAAGTCGTGCTGGAGCATCGCACGCGCTCTATCGAAAAGATGGGCAAGTTCCTCGAGTCGCACGAAATCGCCGCTGAAATCCGCACTGCCAGCGATCCCTTCTTTATCGCGCCGGATGCCTCCGCCAAGACCTACTTCCAGCTCAGTTCCGAGACCAAGTACGAAATCGCCATGCTCCTACCCGACGGCAAAAAGCTGGCGGTCGGCTCGCATAATCATCACTCCGACTTCTTCGGCCGCGCCTTCAACGTCGACATCGAGGGCCACGGCCCCATGCACAGCGTCTGCGTCGCGTTCGGCCTCGAACGCTGGGTCTACGCTTTCATCCAGCAGCATGGGATCAACGTCGCCGAGTGGCCCGCGCCCATGCGCTCTGCTTCGGAGTTTGCCGCCTTCGCTTAAAACACGTCGATATACGCACTCGATAGTTCATGCACTTTGAAGTGCGGGTTCCAGGACGTCAAATACATGTTGAGCGTCCTCCTCGTTTTGCGGAACCCCACTTCTTTGAGCGCGGTCATATCGGTGTAGTTCAACACCGGCGTCAGCAGTAGGTCCACGCCCGCGGTAGCCGCCGATTCCAACAGCATTCCGGCAAGACGTTTGCGATCGTCCGCCTCCAAAGATCCCCACACAATATCGTCCACCAACCCGCAAAGCGTTGGCGACGCTCCAGCAGTGAGCTGTCCATAGGCGCTGATTGTGCCAGTGCCGAGACTGCACCCAAAGGCGCCCTCCCGTTCCAGGCACTGCCACTCCGCCTCCTGCTGTGTCCAGACGCGGCCAAACTCCACGCCCTCATTGATCGCGCCAGCGCCGCGCATCAACAAGCCGGCATCGGCCTCCTGCAGCCGGCCCGCGCGGTCTTTTGGCACAGGACGTCCCATATAAGGAATCGTCAATGCCTTCACGGTGTGCAGACCACTGCGCTCCGCGATCTTCGGCAGCAACGAATTCATGAGGTCGCCTTCGACACACATGGTGATCAGTCCATCGGCCCCATCGCGCTGGCCGCTCTCCGCAAGACCCCGCCAGATCGCCGCGCCCAATCCCCTGCCCTTATGGCTCTCAGCCACCGTAATAAAGCTATCGAGCACCAGGTCCCAATCCTGGTCATCCATCCGCACACGTCTGCGAAAATTCGCGCCAAACGCCACCAGCTTTCCGTCTTCATACACAGCAGGACACAAATCAAGTGATGCGCCCGGCTGTTGCAGCGCCGATTGCAGAAAGCTCTCCGAATACAGCAACGATCCCTGCTGGTTCTGCGCCCACGACTGGTTCACGACATGCGCAAGCTCTTCAAAATCGCCCTTGAAAGATTCCACCATCGACACAACTGTACACCGTCAGGCGCGATTTCCTCTGCCCCATTCGTGGGTGTCTTCAGAGATAACTTTTCTTTTTTTCCGCAAGGACACATTGTCTCTACCGAAGCCAGCTATCCTCTCAATATGGCCAGTCAAAAGAAGAACATCTCCGGAAAGATCCTCCACAACTCTTTCTGGTACGGCCTCGAAACGATCCTTGAAACCATAGTATTTCTCGGCACCTCGATCGCCGTCGCCCGCTATCTGGGGCCGCACAAACTCGGCTATTACAGCTACATCGGATTGTTCGTCAACGTCGTCACGCGCACCAGCGGCTCCGGCCTCTCCAGCGCCACCCGCAAGTACATGTCGGAGTTCCTCGCGCTCGACCAGCCCGGCACCGCTCGCGCAGTCTACAATCTGGCCTACCGTTATCAGTTCCTCGGCACGGTCTTCGTGACCTCGCTCTCCATCGGCGCGGTTGTGCTCTTTGGCGATCCCGACTTCCGCCTCATGTCCTGCATACTCATCGCTTCGATCATCCCTGGCGTCATGTCGTGGGTCCCCGCGCAGGCAAATCAGGCATTTGAAGATGTTTCCAACAACACCTTGAGCGCCTTCGGCTACCTCGTCTCTTACGCCATCGTCATCGTCTTGACGGTCCACTTCAAATGGGACCTCGTCGGCGTGGCCTCCGCGATGCTGGTTGCCCGCTCCATCGAAGTCGTCCTCCGCACCATTCCTCTGCGCGCCAGGCTTCGCAAGATGCCGCTCGCGAATCTTCCCGCGGAACTGATCGGTCGCATCCGCCGTTTTTGCATTCAGTCCATCGGCGTTCAGCTTCTGATGTCCGTCGTATGGGACCGTTCGGAAATCTGGTTTCTCCGCTATTTTTCAGGCCTCGAGCAAATCAGCTTTTACTCGATCAGCTTCACGCTGGTGAACAATCTTCTCGTCATCCCAAAAACGTTCGGGAATGCCACCGGAATCAGTCTCATGGTCGAATCCACCCGCGATCCCTCGCGTGTTGACAGCATCGTGAAAAACGCTTGCCGGTACCTCCTGTTCGTCGCACTTCCGGTGCACTTGGGAGCGGCCGCGATTGCCAAATCGGCCGTCGGTTTCGCCTACGATGCAAGATATCTTCCCGCGATACCCGTGATGATGATTGCCTCGGTTCTCTCCCTCCCGCGCGCCTTTCGGGAAATCTCGGAAGTCCTGATCCGCGCCGCCGATCGCCAGAATGAACTCCTCATCTGGCTTTCGATCACCGGCGTCGTCAATATCGTTCTCGACTTCTTTCTCATCCGCAGCTACGGCGCAGTGGGCGCCGCCTGGGGAAACGGCCTCTCGCAAGCGTTTGGCATCATGCTCGTCTGGCGGCAGGCGCGTCGCTTCTACAACTTCAGTTTTCCCATCGGTTCAGCCCTCCGGCTATCTTCTGCCGCGTTCATCATGGCGGCCATCGCTTTCTTCATCTCCCACGCAATTCCCGGTGTGCTTGGCCTCATCGCTGCGGTCGCGGCGGCGGCCCCCATTTACCTTATGCTCGTCAAACTTTTCCGTGGCCTCGAGGCATCCGATCGTCAGCGTCTCAAGCCCCTCGGCAACCGCCTTCCCGGCTCTATGCGCCGCCTTTATCTGGCAACTGTAGAATTCATCACTCCGGCCGCTGCTTGAGTTCGCAAGGCCTGTGCCGCTTGTTCGGAGCCTTGACACTCTACGGTGCGGACAATTGTCCGGCTTCCCAGCCGCTTAACCCGCGAACTACTCCGTAGGCAGTTTCGCAACGCTATCTCACGATGGAAGGCGATTCAGTGCATCCTGAATCCGCGCATAGCAATGCCGGAACTCGTCGATATCTCCGCCAAGCGGATCGGCGATTTCCAGCGGCCTTCTCGTGTCCGCCGCGCCCACAAACGCAACCCGGTCCATCAACTCCGGAGCAAACGCGCGAAGACCGAGCCAATTCTTGCGATCGAAGATCAAAATGAGGTCCGCTGCGCGCAGGTCCTCTGTCGTCACCAGGCTCGAACGATGGCCCGCGAGGTCGACTCCTTTTTCCCCCGCTGCCGCGATCGCGGCATCAGGCGACGTGCGCCCCGGCTTGGGATAAATCGCTCCGGAAATCACCGTCTTCCCGGAACGCCGCGCCAAAATTTCTGCCCCGAAAGGACTGCGGCAGATGTTTACATCACAGAGCACAAGAACGCTGCCGGCGCGGCGATAGAGTCGACGGAGACGCGAACCGTGAAGCGACCGAAAAGGTTTCAGAAGCTTAAGTACGCGAAACAGCTTTTCACCGACGAAGAGCCTAAGGTCCTCCCACGCGGGCCTGGGATCGGAGAGCACCAGCGTGTCGCTACGCTCTTTCAGAGTCAGTATGTTGACCGCTTCAAGCAACAGGCTCGACAACTTGCGAGTCTGCAATGTGGGATCGGACTTATCGGCCCTCAGGTTGGAGAGGAACCACTGAAGGTCTTTGCTCCAATGCCGGCAATAGAGTCCGGTGCGGTAGTGACTGGAAGAAGGCTCTTGTCCATCAAGCAGAAGCCTGACGAGAGCGATCGGAAAGTCCAAACCGGCCGCATCACATAACGCCAGCGAACCCCAGAATCTGGCGTTGATCTCGATCAAAATCCACCGGCCGGACGCGCGGTCCAGCTTGAATTCGACCATGGCGACGCCGGTATATTCCAGCGCCTGCATCATCCTGGCCGTGGCATCGAGAAGGTCGGGGCTGAGTGGAACGCTCTTCCTGTACGAGCTGCCGCCGCCCTTCAAAGGCTCGTGGACACGCTCATGCTGGAAGGACATCAGTATGCGCCCGTCCTTGCAAAGCACTTCGACCCCAACGCCAATGCCAATAAAATTTTCCTGAGCGAGAACCGCTCCGTTCGCCGTCATTTCGGCTGCGAGCCTAAGCAGTTCCTCCTCATTCTCCGCCTTCAGCACCTTCTGCCGCTTCATCGGATTCCGCTCGTTCGACGAAGCTCTGGGCTTCAATACCAGCGGATACCCGAACGTCGCCGCCGCATCCAGAGCCTCCTGCGCAGAGGCAACGATGGCCTGCCGCGGAACGCAAATGGAAAGCCGGTTGGCCAGTTCCCAGGTCTCATCCTTGTTGGCACAGATTCGATACACGTCGTCCGGCAAAAGACACATCCGCACCAGCGGCTCAAACTGCCGGCGATGCAGTTGGAACGGAAGCGTGGCGCTGTCGGTTGTAGGCACAACCAAGTCGAAGCGCTCCTCGCGAAACAGTTGCTGGAAGGCGGATATCCACTCTGTATTGTCGGCATTGAAAGCCGGTAGACGGTGAATCTTGTGGATGTACCGCGAAGCAAGCGCAGGCGAATCGAGCGGACACCACGCGACATGGACCTCGATACCGGCGCGGCCAAAAGAACGAATCACAGTCAGGAAGGACTGCGAGTCCTCACCGAGGACGAGGATGCGGCGTTTTGCCATGGTCGTCAGAAAATGTTCCGCCCTGTTGCCGTACGCAGGGCCATGCGAAGTCGAAACAGTGGTCGGCTGACTTGGTCGACGCTGCAGCGTAAAACGTCGAACGGCTGAATGTGACCCGGGTGGTTGACGCCGGAATAAAAGGAAAACGCTGTTTCGTACCGGGCATTGCGGAGCGCCGTGAAGGTGTCCGCCGAAAACGTATCCAGCTTGCCCACTGGGTAAGCGAGAGTATCGATCGTGCGGTCGAGCTCGCGTTCCAGTATCTCCCGCGAAGTCTGTAGTTCCTCAGTCTGGCGGGCCAGGGAAAGCTTGCCAAGAATCTCATGTGTGTGCGTATGCGACCCGAAGCACATCCCGCCGCGCTGCATCTCCCGCGCTTCGTCCCAATTCAGAAAACAGCGCTCCGCGCTTTCCGCGGGCCGTGTGCTGCCGCAGGCAGCCTCAAGCTCGCTGATGAACCGTTCGGCATCGGTCATCGACGGTCGCTTGAACAGCTTGAGTATCTCCATCACGGACCGAGCACGCCGAGCAGGCGTCAGATCGAACTCCGCGCTCTCAGGATACGCAAGCGCGATCCGGCTTTCACAAGAGGTCTTGACGATATACGCGATCAGGTCCCACCACGGTAAATAGCCGGTGCCGATATACGACGTCGGAAGGAAGAAAGAAGCCGAGACCTGGTGCTTCACAAAAACCGGAAACGCCGCATCGTAGTTATCGCGATAGCCGTCGTCGAACGTAATCAGTACTGAAGTTTTTAAGGGCGCCGATCTGCCATGCACGATGTCCGCAGCCTGCTCCAGAGTCACGATCGGGAAACGCCGCTTCAGGTAACTCACCTGCCAGTCCAACTCGTCGACCGTGCAGGAAAAAGTTCCCGAGTCGTACGGCGTTTTCGCGGCATCCCCGATGCGATGGTAGTTCAGAATGAGCAGCAAAGGTGGACCGGGGATCGCTTCGGCCAGCCGCGTAAATCCACTATAAGCGCCAGCTTGCGCGAGCAATTCCCTCTTACTGCTCATTGTTCCTCTCCTCTCCCATTCCATTGTATTTGCAGCGCAGTGGACAGTTGCGACTCCTTCAAGTGGAACAGAAGTTCAGACCGGAGGCAACATCGCCGATTGTGCCCAATTTGAATTGCCGGAAGGCCCCGATGTCTCACCCTTCAGCCAGCCCATTGGTCGCGCTGGGTCAAAACTTTTCCGCGGCCTCGACCCGTCCGACCGCCCGCCATCAATTGCGCGGACGTTTGACACTGCGTATCCTGAACTTGATCGCTACAACATGACAGCTGTCGTATATCCCTTCTGCGGAAGCCTGCTTCTTGATGCGCAATAACAACTTCGATATCGTTCGGCTCCTTCTCGCGGCAATTGTCGTGCTCGTGCATTGTGCCGACCTCAGCTTGAGCGGCTCTCTCCTCATCATCCGCCACGTGCTGAACGCCAGCCTTGCCGTCGAAGGCTTTTTCGCGATCTCCGGCTTCCTCATCTTCGCCAGCTACGAGCGATGCTCCACGCTCCGCGAATATTTCTCCAACCGCGCCTACAGGATCCTCCCCGGCTATTGGCTCTCGACTGTTTTCTGCCTGCTCATCGCTTTTTCGCTCGGCAGCTTTCATGTAGGCAAGTTCCTGCTTGCCAACCTTTCATTCGCGAACTTCCTGCATCCCGGCATCGATGGCGTCTTCCAATCGAACCCCGACAATCCCTTTATGGACGGTGCCCTCTGGACCATCAAGATCGAAGTAATGTTCTACCTTGCCGTGCCGTTGATCGTATGGGCCTGCCGTCGCTGGAACCGCGACGCCGTACTCCTGACGCTCTTCGTCTTGTCGATCGTCTACCGCGTGGCACTAGCCCGGCACGAATCGCTCTCTGTCCAGCTTCCCGGCCAGTTGTCGTACTTCATGACTGGTGCGCTGATTTACTATCACCTGGCCTTCTTCAAGAAGCACGGCAAATGGATCATGCTCGCCGCCGCCCTGCTCTATGCCCTGCATTTTGCGACCGGCTGGTATTTTCCGCGTCCGGCTGCGGTCGCCGCGCTCACTCTCGGCGCCGCCCTCCTGCTCCCGCAGGTCAAGGGACCGACACGCTGGGGCGACTTTTCCTACGGCACCTACGTCCTCCATTACCCCATCGTCCAGAGTGTGATTGCCGCCGGCTTGTTCAATCGCCATCCATGGCTGGCGATCATGGTCGTACTCCCGATCGTAGCCGTCGCTGCGACATTGTCATGGTTTTTCGTCGAGAAGCCATCGCTCGCCCATTCCCGCTCGCGCAAGCTCCGCCAGGCAGCTCTGGGTGAAGCCGCGAACTATCCACCCGCGGTTCCGTAGGGCGATCTTCCGATTGGAGACGATTCGATGCCTCTTCAATCCGGCGTAACATTTTGCGCAAATAGCGGAGTGTCTGGTCTGCGCGCCGACATCGACTGTCGCGCCAAAAGCTAGTGAGGACCATCCCCTGTCGGAAGGTTGAGCACGGTGATCGAATAAGGCGGCACCGTCACCGCAAAACTGTTCCCCAGCCCCGACGCTTCCGTCTCCTGCACATCGTACTGCGTCGGCGGACTATCCGGCCCCCACTGGAAGCTCTTCCCCGTAGCGCCGACCGTAGATCCGCTCACCTTCACTCGAACCGTCGCAATATTCTTCGGGTCCTTATTGATCAGCATCAACCCCAGGCTACCATCGGCTCGCCGAGCGGCATGTGCAGCCAGCAGGTGATTGCTCGATGTCGTTTTCACAAACACATCGCGAAGGTTCATCAGCCTGTGGACCATCTGTATGCCGAAGTAACCGGCCCGCGGGCTTTCGTCTTTCGCATCCAGGAAAACATTGCCGTGCAGTTCCAGCCAATCAATGTTGATTGCACCATCCTCGGCGAGACTGGCGTAACTATCGGCCGCGAAGAGTCCTTCCACAATCGGATTCTCCACCTGCGCATAAGGCCGCGAACCTAACTCGGTCACAGCCAGTTGCAGCTCCTTTCCGCCTGCATATTGTTTGAATGAATCGATCAGCTCCGAAACCATTTGCGGCAACTCTTCAAACGGCGCATTGAGCAGGCTTGCCGCATCGAGCTTCTTATAGTCCGGAGGAAGCAAACCGCCCGTGTACCAGTGGACGATCACAAAATCTATGTCCGGAGCGCACGCCTTCAGCACCGACGAATTCCAGTCATGCCCCCACGAATAATCCGCAGGCGGAGTATTCAGCACCGCCCCCACCCCGATGCGCGGATCGACAGCCTTCATCGCCCGCGAGAACGCAACCACGCCTTCACCATAAGCCGTAGGCGAGAGCTTTGGATTGTGCGCCCGCGTCCGCGCATCTTCTTTTGCAACGCCGCTGTAAGCAGCATGAGCATCGTTTTCGTAGCCCGCGTTGTCCTTTGCGTAATAGCCGTTACCGAATATTTCGTTGCCGATCTCCCAATATTTAATATTCACCTGCGCAGGATGACCGATGCGCAGGAAGTTATACCCATCATCTTTATCGAGAGGAGTCGAAGCGCGCATCGTCGCCCAATAACCGACCGTCTTCCAGTCGTTCCCGACAGAATCCTTGCCAATCGCGCGCGTGTCCCCGGGCTTGCCGTTCGCATAAGCGACCCACGCCGCGGCTTCGGCCGGTTCTCCTGGTCCCGTTCCCTGTAGGTTCGCTCCGTAGTCGACCGTAATAACGGCGGTCCCGCCCAATTTGTCGAGCAGCCTGACGAAGCTGCCAAAGTCAGTGCCCTGCGCAACGTAGCCTTTGTCTTTCGTTCCCTTCCACGCGCTCATCTGCGCGGTAGACCAGTGATACGCGTCGGAGTAACCGCCCCCCGGATAACGCAACGTATAAATGCCATCCTTCTTCAGCAGCGGAATCCATTGCCCGCCATGAAGAGCGTTGTCATAGACGGACGTATGAATGCCCATCGCTCGCGGCGCCATAAAATTCCCGGGCTTCGCTACATCCACGGTCACATTCACCGGACCGCCGATAGCGTCATCCTGGGCCCGCGAAACACCCGTGGCCATCAGCGCCGCAAGCGCGCAGAATAAGAATGTTTTTGCCACTCGATCGCCGTTCATCGCTTCCCTGTCCCGTTACCGACTACATCCACGACAACATTGTCGGGCGCGCTCCAGGCCTGCGCTCCCGTATGCTGCAGTGTCCTCGTCGCATCGCTCCAATGCAGTTGCGTCACATCGCTTTTACCCATTTCGTAAGCGTAGGTTTTCCCGTCATCGCTATACAACGTAAAGTCCCCATCGGTACCCGGATACACGCGCACCGAGGCAATGGCCTGCTTCTCGTCCGTGCTTACGATGGGGACTCCGAGCGGCAGAATCGCCCCAGCGCGCACGAAGATCGGAATCGTATCGATCGGCGCAGCCACCGAAATCCGCTGCCCCCCATGCACCCGCTCGTCGGTCCAGAAGTTATACCAGTCCGCTCCCGCAGGCAGATACACCTCGCGTGTAGTCGCACCCTGCTCCGTCACCGGCGCGATCAGCAACGCAGGCCCGAACATGAACTCATCGCCGATCGTGGCAGTCTTGGGATCGCTGCCAAAGTCCATAAACAGCCCGCGCATGAACGGCGCGCCAGTCTCGTGCGAAAAATGTCCCAGCGAATAGATGTATGGCATCAACCGATAGCGCAGACGCAGATACTTCTCGAGGATCGGCTCCGCCTGTTTGCCGTAGCTCCAAACCTCGTTGAAGTTGCGGCTGCCGTGCGCACGCATGTTGGGCTGAAACGTCGCATACTGAAACCACCGCACATACAACTCCGGATAGTCGTCATAGTGCCCGACATTGGCTCGCGCATCGCTCGGATCGATCAGCAGCGGATGCTCGGGTTTATGCGAGTACGGAAGATACTGCCACCCCCCGATATCGGTGCTCCAGTAAGGCATCCCCGACGCAACGAAATTCAATCCGGTCGGAACCTGCCGCCGCAACGTGTCCCACGTCGGGTAGATGTCCGATGACCAGAAGATCGTTCCGTTATGCTGCGCGCCGAGATACGCATCGCGAGAAAGTATCAGCGCCCGCGTCCGCGGCAGGTCGCGCCGGAAGCCGTCGTACAGCGCCTTGGTGTGGAAGTAAGGATAGACATTGAAATATTCCGTCCCCGGCCCGACATGCAGATAGCTCCCATTCGGTGGCAAATCGGGCTCGGTCTCATCGGCCCAGAACGCATCGAAGCCCTTCGACACAAAGTTGTCGCGGACAGTGTCCCAATACCATCGCGCCGCCGCAGGGTTCGTCGTATCGATATCTGACCCTGCGCGGTCGTACGGCAGACCATTCGTCGGAGTCCCGTCCGCCAGATGCTCGAACCATCCATTCTTCAACAGCGTGTCATAGTAGCGGTCCTCCGGCACAAAGCGCGGCCACACGCTGATCATCGAGTGAAAGCCCATGCGATGCAGCTCCGCGTTCATGGCGGTTGGATCGGGCCAGAACTTCGGATCCATATTCATCTGGCCCATCTTCGTAAAGTAGAACCAGTCCACCACCATCACATCCGCGGGCAAATGACGGTCGCGATATCCGTGCGCCACATCCAGAATTTCTTTCTGCGAACTATACCGTTGCTTGCACTGAATGTAGCCATACGCGGACTTCGGCAGCATAGGCACGCTTCCCGTCAGCAGCCGATAACCTTCATAAAACTGGTCGTAGGTATCTCCAAAAATAATGAAGAACGAAACCCGTTGCCCCACCTGGGACGTCCACCGCGTCTGCTCGTTGAACGCAAAGTCCACGCGAGTCTTCGACGAATTGTCCCACAGCAACGCATAGCCTTTGTTGGTCACGACGAACGGCACACACACGCTCGGCCCGGCCGCCGCCGTATAGTCGTGCGCGCACTCCACCGAGTGCCCACGCAAATCCAGAAAGCCCTGCTGGTTCTGCCCCAGCCCGTAGTATTGCTCGTCATTGGGCGCCGCAAACGTCGCGCCCACTTGATAGAACGGATCGTCTCCTGGACGCCGGTCGTACAGCACGTCCGCGTTACCGTCCTTGTGATTGGGAACGCTCATCTCCCAACCATTCATGCGCAGCACTGACTTGCCCGCAGGGGTCTCGAAACTCAAACCGACATTCGGAGTCGATCCATTGAAGTATTTCGCGATATCCGCGCTCGTCCCCGACGAAGTCCAGTGCGCTTCCGGCGCCACGCGCACGACCATCCGGTCCGAACGAAAAACGTCGCCATCCTTGCCATTCGAGCCAGCCCATCCAGACCGCGATGCCGCCGCCGTAATGCCGACTCCCGGCCCCTTGAGCGCAAAACTTTTGTCCATGCTGATCGACACACGAACGACGTTCGGCGCATAGCCTTCGAGCACCACGGTAGCGCCGCCGCGCGTCAGCGTAACCTGTTGCGCGCCTGCAAAAACACCACCGCAAAGCGCCGCCGCAAAGCACGTCAGGCACCGTCCCAGCGTGGTGCGAAAGTCGAGCAAAGACATCATCGAATCCCTCCGGAAATTATTGCCGACGGCTGCACCTCGACGACCTGCCGCGCGCGTATATCCACCGAAGACGCGCCCGCCCTCATCTCAACGCGGTCGCGCTCGACAACAAAGCGGTGCGCACTGTCGTCCCAATACGCCAGACTGCTGAGCGGAACATCCAGCCGTACCATCCGCTTTTCACCCGCACGCAGCGAGATGCGCTCGAAGGCCTTCAACTCCTCAAGCGGCCGGGCCACCGCCGAATTCAAATGCGATGCATAAACCTGCACAACTTCGTCTCCATCGCGTCGGCCAGTATTCGTCACTGTCAGTCGTACCTCGATCGTCGCCCCAACCTGCGTCGCGCGGAAATCGTCAAACGCAAACTTTGTATAGCTCAACCCAAATCCAAACGGATAAAGCGGCGCATCTTTGCTGTACAGATACGTCCGTCCATGCCGCAGGTCGTAGTCCATCATAGGCGGCAACTGCTCGATCGTCGCCGGCCACGTCTGCGTCAATCGCCCCGCCGGGTCGTAATCGCCGAACAGCACATCCGCCAGAGCATTCCCCTGTTCCTCGCTGTTATGCGTCAACTCCACAATCGCCGGCGCGTGCGCTTGCGTCCACGTCGTCGTATACGGAAAGCTCGTCTGCAGCACGACCACCGTGCGCGGATTCGCCGCCATCACCGCCTGCACCAGCCGCTCGGCGGGCAGAGTAAGGCTGGTACGATCGATCGCCTCCTTGCCCTCGCTCGGCAGCGGGCACTTGTCCCAGCCCGCATCGCACGTCGGATGATTGCCCACGATCACAATCGCCACATCGGAGTGCGCGGCCAGTGCC
Source organism: Acidobacteriaceae bacterium (assembly GCA_035648695.1). Taxonomy (GTDB): domain Bacteria; phylum Acidobacteriota; class Terriglobia; order Terriglobales; family Acidobacteriaceae; genus Granulicella. The sequence goes on from DASRLB010000314.1 coordinate 23,415, forward strand.
CCAGCGGCAGCTTCGTCCTTGCCATCGTCGAACTGCACAGCCGCATTCGCAGCCCGCGCCCGAATGCGTTCCACTGGCGTCACCGCAACCGGCGGCGTGCCGCTGTACCAGTCCAGCGCAACCGTATCGGCCCACGGCCCAATCACCGCGATCGACTTCAGCTTCGCGGCGTCCAGCGGCAGCGCTCCGCCTTCATTCTTCAGCAGCACAATCGACTCATCCGTCACCCGCCGCACCAACCTGCGCGCGCTCGCGGCGTTCCACGGATCGCCTGCCACCTGGTCCGTTTCGCCAATCCGCGAGTAAGGCGACAACTCCGCCGGATCGAGCAAGCCAAGCCGCAGCATCACGCGATACACGCCACGCAGGTTGCGATCGATATCCTGCTCCGTAATCAGCTTCTGCGCCAGCGCGTCGCGCACCGGCTGCCGATAGTCATCCAGAAACTGGTTGAT
>DASRLB010000315.1:0-7007 GCA_035648695.1 Acidobacteriaceae bacterium
ACCGGCGTCAGCGCGACGATGATCGCGCAGAAAAGGATGATCTGAATCCAGCCGATTATGGTCATGGCACGCCTCTCAGAATCGCTCGGGACGCAGCAGAGCGTAGGTGAGGTAGAACAGCAGCCCCGCGGTCACGAGGGCAGCGAGCGAAAAATCGAAAATCATGGCAGCCTCCTCAAAGCCTGTCGCAGGCGAACGCGTAGCCCACCGACAGCGCAAATAAGCCGAGGCCCCCGGCAATCAGGATCAAGTCCAACATGGAGCGCTCCCTTGCAAAACCAATTTACCCGACGCACCAGATCAACTGGCTGGCGGGAACGGTTGACATGCATCAACCTTTGCGAAAGGTTTTGCCGCCGCCCCGCAGGGGCTTACGTGGCACTCATCGCCATAAAATTTCTAGATGGAAGCAAGGGCGACGTTATAGGAATTTCATAAAGATGCAGCGTCATGACCTCCCCATGACGCGCTTAATTTTCGACATTAACCATTTGGAATAACACGATAGTTTGCCATGCCTTGCGGTCAGCAAAGCCTGTGGCCGCAACACCATCACTCGGATGCGGAACGCGGCACCGGGTCCAGCGCAACGGAGCTTCGTGTGGCCGCGCTTGCAGAAGCCCATACCTGCGGCGCCGCGCGCCTAGTGGATCTTTATAAAACTCCATTCGGATTCTTATGACATCCGTATATCTGGGCGCTTCGGTCCCTCTCGTTTCTTTATGACGTTTGGCCCTATCTTATGGCTGCGGCCACGAAGACCGTTGTTCTTTGAGATGATGTCATGTTGTCCGATCCGAAACACGAGGACTGTCTCGCCCGACTGAGGGAGCAGCTTCGGCTTGCGCCGGCGCTCACCCCCGATCTCATCTCCAATGTCATCGCGGAAGCCTGCATTCGCCTTCCGGGGCTGGCAAGGCTGCTCGAATCGACCAGTTGATTAAGGCCGGCGCTTGGAGTGATGCGGCGCTCGCTCTGATCGAACTCGAACTGCCGGCATGGAAGCTTCGTCGCCTCGTCTATGAGGACGGTGAATGGTTCTGCTCGCTCTCCAAGCAGCCGAATCTGCCTGTGGCGCTCGATGACACTGCAGACGCGCGCCACGAAGTGTTGCCTCTGGCGATCCTAAGCGCATTCGTTGAGGCGCGCTGCACGACTAGCGCTGCGCGCGAAACCAGTTCGCCGACAGTGCCGCAAGTCCAACCGACATCAGGCATTGTGATCTGTTGTGACAACTTCGCCTGAGCGGCCACCGGCGAGTTAAAATGCCATACACTCCGGACATTCCCCGCAACTTCGGGTCAGCCCAAGCGCTGACCCGGTTTTTTATGCGGTTGGTCATCCTTAGCATCTTCGCGGCGCTCGGCAGCCAAGGGTTCGGGAAGACCCTTGAAGGCCTCCTCGCGTTTGCCGTGTTCTACTGCACTTTCATCGCTGCGGTCCGACGCGAGGAGCCATTCGGCCCAGTACTGACTCATTTCGACGAGGCAGCGGCATACGCCGTAATTGCCGGCCTGACCGCGTGGACTTCGTAGTTCGGCGAAACAAGCGATGGCAAGCGCCAATCAAATTCACGGCAGCGATTCGGTGCAGTGCGGGGTCTCTTTATATCGCCTTTATGAGAAGCAGCGCCGTTCCGTCTCGAATTCATATGCGGTCGCGAGCACATTAGCGGCACGGAAGCGAAGGAGCTTCTGCGAGAAGGACAAGGAGAGACTTCGATGACTGCCCTTGTGCTCGAAAACCTCGCCGTCCTGTCGGTCCAGACGCAAAGCCTGCGGATGTACCTGGCACGCTCGGCACTAGACGCCCTCGTCAGCGCACGCGCGAACCGCGCCGTCCCTGAATGGCAGATGCGCCAGGTGCGACGTGAAATGGATCGCTGCAGCCGGCGAATGCGCAGACGCACTGCGCGACAGGTCGGCACAAAGTCAGCTGCAGCGTCCTCTCATCACAACGCACAATCGACACGGGTTCGATGATCACGATGTCACTACAAGGCTCCGACATTCCGCACCCGAAACGGCGGCGAGCAAAACGTCCCGCCGCCGCGAGCCGCGGACAACGTCACGGCCTCACGCGGCAGCCGGTGGCACCCAACGCGGCGACAAGATTACCGCAGCGACCTGATCTCAGCATCCTCAGTGAGGCGATCCCGCTGTTTTTCATCGGCCGGAACAAAGACGGGTTCTGGGTTGCCCGCGATGCCGACGGGCGAATTGGTGGCATCTTCTTGCTCAAGCACTCAGCCCTGCGGTTCGCCAATAGAAACACCCAGCCATGGGGATGCGCCACGATGTTTGTAGAGGAACGCTTCGAACTCGACATAGAGAACAAAGGCAACCCGTTTGTTGCTCGCCTTGGCGCCGCGAAGCGGCTCGTCTCACGTCTTGCACAGCGATTGGCCGCCTCCACAGGCAAGTTGGCCGCCGCTGGATGGATGGTCGTTGCACGGTTCTCAACGGCTCTCGCCGAACAACGCATGCATCGGACGTTGATCGAGGCAGAACTCTACCGCAACCGTTACACGCACTCGTCCAAGAACGACGACGATTTGCCGATCGTGCGTTGAGTCGAAGCAGCGCTGCCGTCATCCGGAGCAATAACATGTCAATCACCTTTCGCCCCCAAGCTGCTTCGCAAACCGCGAGTCGGCCGTCGTCTAGGCTCCCTGAGCTGAATATGGCTTGGATGTGTGCCGCACGATCGAGCCTCGCGATGGCGAGACGCATCTATTCGGCGGCCCTCACGATCGCAATTATGGCCATCATTGTTATAATACCGATCGCGCTTCGGCTGGCCATCTACCTTCCCACTTATCGCCACTAAGCGGGCTTTCTGTAAACAACCCGACGCCAATCAACATTAAGGAGACGTGTCATGAAACCAATGGAACCTCCCTCGTTAAAACTCTGTTTGAAGCCTTCGTATTTTCTGATCGGCAGGAATAGTCGGGGCCACTGGGTTGTCCAGGACGAACAAGGCACCTGCGGCGGTCTTTTCATCGACCGCACGCAAGCGCTCCGGTTCGCAATGTTTGAAAACGGAAATCGGCCGCAAGCGGTTTTTATGGTTCCCGGTGTTTTAGAGCTCGATTTGAGCCGCAACGTTGCGGCGGCTTGAAAACATCGTTGCGAATGTCGCGCGAGGAACGGTCATGACCATCGGACGGCACATTTCGAAACTCTCCGGCTACGCGCCCGCCCTGCCGACACCTTTCGACAGGGCCGGAAACGTCGACCAAGCCGCCTTCGAAGAATTCTGTAACTGTCAAATCCACCATGGCGCCACTGCGCTTGTCGTCTGCGGAACAACCGGCGAATCGCCCACGTTAAAACCCGCAGAGCATGACGCACTCATCCGCATCGCTGTCGGCGTTGCACGCGGCCGGGTTCCGGTGATCGCGGGAGCCGGCTCGAACTCCACCGCTCACGCTATCGAATTGACCCGGGATGCCGAAGCTGCCGGTGTCGATGGCATCTTGTCGGTCGTGCCGTATTACAACAAGCCGACTCAGTGCGGCTTGTACGCCCATTTCCACGCCATCGCTCAATCGACGGGATTACCAATCATCCTATACGACGTGCCGTCTCGAACAGCATGCGGCCTTGCCGACGAAACGGTTACCCGGCTGGCGGAGATGCCGCAGTTCATCGGTCTCAAGGATGCCACGGGCGATGTTACTCGGCCGCCGCGGCTTAGATCGCTCGTCGGCTGGGATTTTAGGCTTCTCACTGGCGACGATGCCACTGCATTGCCCTTCTTTGCTCAAGGCGGCAACGGCTGCATTTCGGTCACGTCCAACATTGCGCCGGGTCTGTGCCGAAGCATGTATCTGGCATGCAGGCAGGACCAGCTGCCGAGCGCGCAACGGTGGGCTCTCCCGATTGCGAAATTGACTGCTGCATTGTTTCGGGAGACTAGCCCGGCTCCGCTCAAATACGCGCTGAGTCTGCTCGGTCTCATGTCGCCCATGGTTCGTTTGCCCCTGACTGAATTGACCGATAAAACCAAGGCCGATCTTGCCGACATCTTAACGCAAGTCTGCGACGGATATTCGGAGTACATGATCGGCAAGATTGGCGGGTCAGCGCACAGCAGCCGACGAGTCGCAGCAGGTTGAACACACGATATTTCTTCACAGTACTGTGTTGGTAGAAAATATCTGTATGTATGATTCGGCCGCCCAGGCAGAATGCCAGACCAAGAAGATCAAGGATTGGTTGTTGGCTCTTTTACGATACGCTTTGACGCTGCACGATGCAGATAAGTCCGCCGTTCTGCTGATCGCCGAGGAAACCGACAAGCTTGGGTCGCGCGCAGAAGATCGGTCAGCATTCAAATTCTTTCGTCAAACGAGCACCGATCTCTGTAACGCCATCGCTGACAAGGATGATCCGAATAGGGCCACCACCTTGCGTAGTCATCTTGGGAGAATAGGCGATCATCGCCTCCGGCGCGCATTTGAGGCAGCAGTCGAATTTGGAGATACTTGTCGGATAGTAAGCGGTACCAGCAAAATAAGGGAACGCAGGCGTCAAGACTTATGGAAAGGCCTTCGGCCATCGCGCGACGACTAGGCACGGGGTTCGCGCCTGCGATACTTAGCCACATTTATAACAACGACGTTCCCTCCGACTCGCAATATTAGGCCGTACGATAATCCGATCCAACAATAGTCTCTCTCGAAAAGGCTGGTAAGCCCGCTTTTATTGGTTAGTTTGTGGCAAAGTTTTCAAGCAGGCGAACTACGCTGATGCGCGGGACCATTCCAATCTCAGTCGAACAGTCCGCGCGTGGCATCACGCGCTGGGATGCGCTGGCTATCCTGCTAACCCTCGGCCTATTGGTTTTCGTCGCGGAGGCCAGCCGTCACCTATTGCAGCCGCTCGCGGAATTGCAGCTGGCTCCGCTATCGCTGGCGCCGGGAAATCTGCCGGAATACGCGGCGCGCACAACTCTGCGCATGCTTGTGGCGATGGTTTTGTCTCTCGTTTTTACCTTCACCTAAGCGACGTTCGCGGCCAAGAGCCGACGCGCCAAAATCCTGCTGGTGCCGTTGCTCGATATTCTGCAGTCTGTGCCGATCCTCGGCTTCATTTCGGTGACGGTCGTGTTTTTCATGTCGCTGGCGCCTGGCTGGGTGCGGCACTCCGTCCATTGGACCTGCATACCCTCGGGGCCATCTGCAACGACCGGGATATCCTTATAAAAATGCGAAGCCACTGCATGAATGCAGCGCGTGTTACGCAGATTCCGTGTGAGATGGATCGGCACTATGCGGAACGAAGCCAGTTCCTTGGTCAGATCGCCGTAAATGCTCTGATTCGTATCAAAATACGCGTGAAGCCAGGACGCAGCGGGATCCTTGAGAACCTCCTCAATGGCGATCCACCAGTGTGTTCGGAAGTCCTGCGCCTCATCAACAATGATAGCATCAAACCGTAACAAGGGATTGATACGTACCGCCAGAAGCACGGTGACAATAGAAGCCCGGGCAAAGATCTTCACGATACCAAACGTTTCGGCAATTTAATTTTGCGCGGCATGTTTGAGCACCGGCACGGAACAACGGTGTCGAGAGCGAGCATTCCGCCTGTTCTGGTTTTTACAAAAGCCAGTAGCTTTCGTGATGTGGAATTTCTGGGTCTTGCTGTTCCTGGTGCGGCTGACCTCACATCGAACGATGACTTGGTTGCGGTCTGGAAACAGAGGCAGGAAAAGCGATTTCAGAACTACCAAGCAAAATTAACGATTCTCGATGCGGGCACGATTCGGCGTCAATGGATCGAAGACATTAAACAGGGAAATCCTCTTTCCGCGAATTGTCCCGCCACCTGGAAGGCCTGGGTTGAGAAAGGCGTCTACCGTGCCCTTAAGGCACCGTGTGTCCTTGAGCATCGCACCAAATTGGAGCAACTGCCCTCGCCTGAAGATCGCGCAATCGTCGAAACAATCCGGGCGCATTTCCTGGATGACGAAGTCAGGTTCGAAAAATGCGCGGCGAAGATCGCTGAACTGATGTCGCCGCGCATCATCTCCCTTGATCTTACAAGAGCTACCAGGGATGGCGGTCGCGACGGCATCGGAAAATACAAGCTAGGTGAAAGCGCTTCTGCAGTCGATGTCAGCTTCGCACTTGAAGCCAAGTGCTACAGCTTGAGCAGTTCTGTGGGAATTGCGGACCTGTCTAGGTTGATATCGCGCCTGCGTCACCGCCAGTTTGGTGTACTGGTGACGACATCCTTCGTCGCTGACCAAGCCTACAAAGAAATCAAAGACGACGAACATCCCATCATCGTCATCTGCGCAGCTGACATCGTGAGACTTCTGAAGAATGCAGGAATTTCGACAGATTCTGATGTGCGCAACTGGCTCGCTGCGTTCTGACAAAATCCATGGTTCAGGTCGCGGAGCCGCATCGCGCTGTGCTCGTTGCGATCCGCGAAGTTTCTACGCCAGCTCCGCGCGCCTCCCGAGCCAAATAGGGGCCAAAAATTCCAGTCTCCCCAGATGCACAGGTGTGAACGAGTCAAAACGAAACATTTCGAAGCATTCCGAAGCATTTTGTAACAGAGGTTAGGTTGTTGCGAATTGCTGCGTTTCGTTGCGAATTGATTCGGTCTGTTGCGGATACGATCACCCCTAACCATATCCTCGGCATGGACAAGAAGATCGACAAAGGTCTCGCGGCGTTTATTGCGACGTTGCAGGGACCGTTCGGACAAATCCCGTTCGAGCGCGCGGTGGTGCGCCACCTGCCGCTTTTTCTCGGGCTCCGGCAGCGCGGCCTGACGTGGACCCGCGTCACAAGCCTACTGACAGCCCGCGGCGTGCGGCGCGCCGATGGTCATCCAATTTCGGTTGAGCAATTGCGCGGAGTGGTCTCGCGGCAAATGCGCCACTCTGAAATGTCGGCATCAGATCGGATCGAGCCGATCGGCTGGGCCGATAGAAGCCAAGCCACGAGTAAGTCGTTATCGGCCACCAAACACAAGCGTGCCAAA
>DASRLB010000316.1:0-3146 GCA_035648695.1 Acidobacteriaceae bacterium
CAAGCGTTCCAGCTGAGCGAACTTCTCCACCAGCTTTTTCATTCCGTGCCCACTAAATTGTACTGTAAGCTTGGCATCTTCCCCATCGCCTTCGCGCGCGAAGATGATGCCCTCGCCGTATTTGGGATGCCGCACGCGCGCTCCTTTGCCCAGCCCGGTCTTGCCCGTTGGTGCCGGAATGTCCAGCTTCGGTCGCGCCGGAAACCGCGGCCCGCCGGGTTTGTAGCCCGATCCGCCAGCCCCGCCCTTGCCAAAGAACTGCGCAATATTGTCGAGTGACCCCGACCCGCCGGCAGGCTTCGTCCCTCCAAACCGCTGCGCCGCATAATTTCTCGCGCCGCCACGCGGGGCTTCCTGCGAATCGTCCTCGTAGCTGTAGTGCCGATCAAAACTCTCCTCCTCGCCACGCTTCCCACGCTGCGGATAAGGCGTCGAGTAAGCCCCGCGAAACGCCGGCGGACTCAGGTCCTCCACCAGCCGCCCCGGCACTTCCTCCAGAAACCGCGAAGGCATCGAAGCCTCCGGCGAATCGTTTCCGTACCGCCGCCGATACCGCGCCCGCGTCATGATCAGCGTATCCATCGCCCGCGTCATGCCGACGTAGCACAGCCGCCGCTCCTCTTCCATCTGCGTCGGATCGACCACCGTGCGCGAGTGCGGAAACAGCCCCTCCTCCATGCCCGCCAGAAACACCAGCGGAAACTCCAACCCCTTGGCCGCATGAAGCGTCATCAGCGTCACACGCGCCTCGGCAGAATAGGAGTCCGCGTCCGAAACCAGCGCCGCATGATCGAGAAACTCCGCCAGCGTCTCCCCGCGCGAAGTCGCATCCTGCGCGGCATTCGCAAGTTCCTTCAAATTCTCAATGCGCGAAAAAGATTCCGGCGTGCCTTCATCTTCAAGAGCCTTGATGTACCCCGAGCGGTCATTCAAAAACTTGATCAACTCCGGCAGTGTAGCCGGATCGCCCGGCGCACGAAACGCCGGCCGCTCGGCTTCTTCGGTCTGCGGAGTCTCAGCATTCTGCTTCCGCAGCCGCTCCTTGATCGCATCACTCGCGGACTGCTTTAGCGGCACTGGCGCAAACGGATTGTAGGACGCAGCATCAACGGTCCCACCCACAACATTCTCTGCCCCGACATTGCCATTCCCCCCAACTATGTCATCCTGAGCACCGCGAAGGACCTGCTTCTCGTCCGCGCCGACGACAGAATTCTCCGCGGCAATCGTACTGATCTCCTCGCTCGGCCCGAAATCAAAACCGAAATTGAAGCTCGTATCGAAAGAAGTATTCGCATCGTTCTCCGCAACAGAAGGCGCAGGTGCTCCCTCTGTAGCGAAACCAAAATCAAAATTCGTGTCGTCAACGAGACTCTCAGGATCGAACGATGCCGCCGCCGCCTCAAGTTCAAGCTCGCTCAACTCCGCCGCATCACTCTTGCCCGCCCGAGCATCCGTAGCCAGCACCTCGCCAAAGTCCGGCCCCAGCATCGCGCGCGCATCCTTGATCAGCCGCCGAAAACTCGCCAGCGCCGCCAACGCTCGCGCCGGCAGCAATTTCTCTTCAATCGCGCGAGCGATCGCATCCCACGAACTCATCCCCGTCGTCAGCGCGACGCGCTCGATCGTCTCCAGGGTCGTCTTGCCGATGCCCCGCGGAGGCGAGTTCACCACCCGTCCCAGCGCCACCGAGTCGTGCGGGTTCTGCACGAGCTTCAGATAGCTCAGCATGTCCTTCACTTCTGCGCGGTCGTAAAACGAAAACCCGCCGACCATGTGGTACTGAATGTTGTACCGCCGCAGCGCCTCTTCCACCAGCCGCGACTGCGAGTTGGTGCGATACAGCACAGCGCATCGCGGCGTATCTTCCGTCGCTCCCGCCTCGCGCAAATATTTCTGAATGCGGTCGGCGATGAACAGCGCCTCATTCTCTCCATCGGGCGCTTCATAAAACCCGATCAGCGACCCGCCCTCGCGCGAGGTCCAAAGGTTCTTTCCCTTGCGCTGAACATTCTGCGCCACAACGGCGCTCGCGCCTTCGAGAATGATTTGCGTCGACCGATAATTCTGCTCCAGCCGAATCGTCTGCACCGCCGGAAAGTCTTTCTCAAACTCCAGAATGTTCTTGATGTCCGCGCCGCGCCACGAGTAAATCGACTGGTCTTCATCGCCGACCACGCACACATTCCCATGCGTGCCCAGCAGTTTCATCAACTCGTACTGCGGACGGTTCGTGTCCTGATACTCATCGATCAACAAATATTTGTAGCGCCGGTTATACCGCTCGCGCACCTCACTCGACGATTTCAGCAACCGCACCGTCTCCAGCAACAGATCGTCGAAATCAAGCGCATTCGCCTTGAACAACTCCTTCTTGTAGATCTCAAAAATGTGCGCAATTTTTTCTTCCATCGGGTTCGTGCTCGCGAGGAAGTATTCCTGCGGATCGATCATGTGGTTCTTCGCCCACGAAATCCGCCCCAGCGCAACGCGCGGCTTCAAACTCTTGTCGTCGAAGCCCAGCCGTTTGATCGCCTGCTTCACCACGGCCTGCTGATCGGTCTCGTCGTAAATGGCAAACGTGCGCGTAAGCCCAACGCCGTTCGTCCGCAGAGCCTCAATATCGCGCCGCAGCACGCGCACGCAAAAGCTGTGGAACGTCGCCAGCGTCGGCTTCGCAAGCGTGGAGTGGCCAAGAATTTTTTCCACGCGCTCGGCCATCTCTTTCGCAGCCTTGTTGGTAAACGTCACCGCGAGAATGTTGTCCGGTGAAACCCCCCGTTGTTGAATGAGGTACGCAATGCGATGCGTGATGACGCGCGTCTTGCCCGAGCCCGCGCCGGCCAGCAACAACACAGGGCCATCGACGGCGACGATGCCTTCGCGCTGTTGCGGATTCATGTTCGCGAGAAGGTCTTCCACCCGTGTCACTCCAGCTTCTATTTTAACGGAATATGAATTCTTGCGAGTCGTCACCGCTTTTCAACCACTCGTCACACATCCAGATCTTTTTAGAGCGAAGCGGAACTACCCGCGTCTACTCCGCGTAGTGACTCATGCAGCGAGCCCACGAAAAGAGCCTGTGGGGCAGACTTCGCGCAATGTTGTACTCAAAGAGGAGTGTCGTTATGTTTCGTTCAAAATTG
>DASRLB010000317.1:0-13142 GCA_035648695.1 Acidobacteriaceae bacterium
ACCCAGAACCCAGAACCCAGAACCCAGAACCCAGAACCCAGAACCCAGAACCCAGAACCCAGAACCCAGAACCCAGAACCCAGAACCCAGAACCATTACTGCTGGGGATTTTGCGGTGGAGTAGTGGCGGAACTGGAACTGTGCGACTCCTTCTCCGTGTGCGTGCTGCCGTCGGGAGTGGTGGTCGATTGCGTATGCGTCGAACGGTGCTGGCCGCTGGTCGTCGTGGCCGGCGCGTAGCCGGTGCGAGCGGTGCGGGCGGTAGAGCTGGTGGTCCTGCGATGCGTCCTTCGTATAGTGGTGCCGTCGGGCGTGGTCGTCGCCGCGGTGTGCTGGACAGTGGTGTGGTGCTGGCTCTGGGTCGCCGCCTGGCCGTCAGGGGTGACGCCGGACGTGGTCCTGGTATGAGTGGCTTGGCTGGACGTTGTGGTGGTTGTCGCGGGTTCCTGCGCGTAGGCAGCCGCGCCCAGAACTGCGAGCGAAAGGGCCGTTATTGCGATGGAGTTGAACAGTTTCATAGGGGATCTCCTGGTTGTCTTGCTTGTCGGGCGCCGGCGTTTGGGTGGTGAACGGTCGGGGCCGAACCATATTCGTGCGGTGCAACATTGAACTTGGATGCAGACCACGCGCGGGAGAGCATCGTTGCAGGGGAGATAATGGAGTGATGAAGCCGGAACCGAACGAGCCACCCGCAGGCGACCGCCTGCAAAAGATACTCGCGCAGGCGGGGATCGCGTCGCGCCGCGCCGCCGAGCAGATCATCCTCGAAGGCCGTGTGCAGGTGAACGGCAAGGTGGTCACCGAGTTGGGCACCAAGGCCGACCTGGGCCGCGACCACATCCGCGTCGATGGCAAGCTGTTGCAGGGCCGCGAGCAGCAGAAATATTTCATGGTGAACAAGCCGCGCGGCTATGTCACCACGCTCGACGACCCCGAGAAGCGGCCGACGGTCATGCAGTTGCTGGGACAGGACTCGCAGAAGAAGACCATCGGCGAACACAGCAAGATGCCGCGGCTGTATCCCGTGGGGCGGCTGGATTACCTGAGCGAAGGCCTGCTGCTGATGACCAACGACGGCGACCTGGCGAATAAGTTGTCGAAGGCGTCGGCGGGCGTGTTGAAGACCTACCTCGTCAAAGTTTCGGGCGCACCGACGGCGGAGGCGGTCGACAATTTGCGGCGCGGCATCATGATCGACCGCGGCAGATTGAATGAGATTCGCGCCGGCCGCCGCGACCGCGTGCTGACCCAGCCGGCGAAGATAGAGCAGGTGCGAGGCGGCGAGAATCCGTGGTTTGAAGTGACCCTGACCGAGGGGCGCAACCGGCAGTTGCGCAAGATGTTTGAAGAGATCGGTCACCACGTCGAGAAGATTCGGCGGATCGGGTATGGCGCGCTGGTGCTGGACGTTCCCCCGGGCGCGTTCCGCGAACTGACGCAGGGCGAAGTGCAGGCACTGAACCGCGCCGCCGCCGGCAAGAAGGTCGAGCGCAAGAAGACGCTGCCCGAGGCCGCGCAGTTGAAGAAGCCGGTGCCGCCGAGGAAGCGCGGTTTCAAGGCGGCGCGGAAAAGGATTTAGGCGGGCAACCAATTCGGTGTTCGTGCGGATTTAAACAATCGAAACAGCACAACTCTTTCCGGGCGCGAGGACTCTCATTTCCTGAGGTGTTTATGCGCGGATTCAAATACGTCCTTATCGCAGCTTTCGCATTCCTTATTACGTTTAGCGCCGTTCCGAAGTCGCAGGCACAGATCTCGTTCGGCATCAACATAGGCGCGGAGCCGACGTGCCCTTATGGCTACTATGGCTACTCTCCGTATCGCTGCGCGCCGTACGGTTACTATGGCTCGGAGTGGTTCAACAACGGCATTTTCATCGGCGCTGGGCGCTGGCATCACGGTCCGGCGTTCTACGGCCATGTGAATCGCCACTATGATCCGCGCTACGGTTATCACGGCGCGTACCCAGCTCGTGGCGAACACTTTGACAACCACCACGATTTTCACGATTTCCACGGCACGCAATATTCGGATCACGCGGGCCACTATCGCAACAGCGCGCCGCGCGGCAACCATGGTGCAGCGCACGACGATCATGGTCACGGGCACTAATCGCTTTAGAGATCTGTAAGGTTTACATTGCAACGCCGCCGAGACGCAGTTTGCGTCCGGCGGCGTTTGCTTTGGCAGCGAACGCCGGACCCTGCTACCGTTGAAGAGCATGATCTCGCAGCAGCCATTGTTCAACGACCGGGAAACGCGCTCCACGGAGAGCGACGCACACAGCGCGCCAGCACCCGTCTGGCTACAGCGCATGAGCCTCATCGTGCTGGTGCTCTTCTGCCTGTACATCGGCGCGATCGTGGCGGCGCTGCCGTGGTTTCCCAGCTACTGGCAGCATAACGCTTGGCTGGTGGTGCATCCCGCGGTCCGCGCGGTGCTGCTCCAGGGTTGGGCGCGGGGGATTGTGAGCGGGATTGGGCTGCTGGATATCTGGATCGGCGTCAGCGAGGCGATTCACTACCGCGACTACCGCGCTGGCTGACGGGCTGCTGGAGGAGTTGTTGGATGTCGGAAGAAGTTGAATTTCCCCGCAGCGGCTACGCGGCCGAACGCGATCTGACGCCGCTGGAGAGTGCTCCGCTAGCTTACGAAAACCAGAGGTTTCTGGACTCGGCGGACGGGCGGCTGGTCCGCATTATCGCGGAGTACTCCGAGCCGATGGCGCGGTTTCAGCGCGAGAGGATTCAGGATACGGTGGTATTTTTCGGCTCGGCGCGCTTTCGGGCGCGGGATGTGGCGAGCAAAGAGCTGGAACTGCTTGCCAACACCGGGTCGAAGCAGCCCGCGCCGGATGCGGAACAGCCCGCGAGCGCGGCTGAGGTGCAGACCGGCGAGACGACTGCTCTGAAACTGAAGCGCGCCGCGGCTGCGGTCGAGATGGCCGGGTATTACGAGGACGCTCGCACGCTGGCGCACATGATGACGGATTGGTCGAGCAAGCTGCCGGGGCGGCGGCATCGCTTTGTGATTACGTCAGGGGGCGGCCCGGGCATCATGGAAGCCGCCAACCGCGGGGCGTGGGAAGCCGGCGGCAAGACCATCGGCCTCAACATCAAGCTGCCCTTCGAGCAGATGCCCAACCCCTACATCACGCCCGCGCTGAACTTCAACTTCCACTACTTTTTCATGCGCAAATACTGGTTCGCATACCTGGCGAAGGCGCTGGTGGTATTCCCCGGCGGCTTTGGAACGCTGGATGAGATGTTCGAACTGCTGACGCTGGCGCAGACGCACAAGCTCGCCAAGCAGATGACGATTGTGATCTACGGGTCGAAGTATTGGAAGAACGTGATCGACCTGGAACTACTCGCGGAGAAGGGTGCGATTGCGGTGAACGATGTCGACCTGTTCCAGTTCGCGGAGACGCCGGAGGAGGCGTTCCAGATTCTCAAGGAAGGTTTGACGAAGAACCACCTCGACCTCGAAGCCACGCGGAATGAGGACCCGATTCCCGACAGCCCCGCTCCCAGCGCGCAGGACCTCCTCGGCCCCGACATCGCCCGTACGAACAACTAGTCTTCGCTCATCCCCCACGATCCGTCATCTCGCAAGCGCATAGGTATCGCTACCGAAGTCCCCCAAAAGTGGGACTTAGACTACTGTCACTCGACGTTTAACTCTTGACACCGCCATCTTGCACAGATAGGTTAGGTTACTGAAGTAACCATTAGTAATCGTTCATCTATTCCACTGTCGTTTGGAGAGGCTTCTTATGCGTTCGTTTCAATTGCTGTCTTTGGCTGCTGTTACCAGTCTTGCTCTCGCGTTCAGTCCCGCGGTTCACGCGGCAACAATTACGGCCGTCGGCTCGGCCATCCTCGCGAATGGAGCGACCGCGCCCGGTTCGGCATCGGATTACGACTTTTTCGGCACGGGTCAAGTCGCCCAAACCAACTTCACCGTAAGCACCGGCTCGAGCAACATTTTTTCCGGCGGCGCCTGCTGCGGCTACAGCACGATCACCGCGCCGGGTGGGAGTTCCGCTTTCGTCACCGGGCTTGCGTATCCCAACGATGACAGCGAGGGTGACGCGGTGGAGTTTGCAAGCTTCAGTCCCGATGTAGCTGGGGACTTCACGGTCTGGATTCTCGACTCGAACAGCGATGCCAACGATCTCTTGAACAGGACCGTCGGGTTGGGAGTCAATGGTGGCGACGAGGTGCCCACCGAGGCGTGTGGCGATGGCGCTAACGGCGGTTGCCCGACCCAAATGGTCAATGAATTTACGGAATACTCCGTAACCGGTGCATTGCCTACGGATGTATTCCAGGTCTACGCCACCTCCACTGGTCAACGTCCTTCGCTCGGCGGCGTCACCTTCTCAGACATTACTCCCAGCGTGGCCCCGGTCCCCGAGCCCTCCAGCCTCGCCCTTCTGGGTACCGGCCTGCTTGGCGGTCTTGGCGTTCTCCGCCGCAAGTTCCGGAAAGCCTGATGCCGGTTTCCTCGTCCACGAACGGGCCGCCTTCGGGCGGCCCGTTTTCTTGATCCAGGCCAGATGATCTGCTGCCCGCTGTTGGGCGTCCACTTGGGATCGCTGTTTGATCGCAGCGTGGAAGCCGGCGCGGCGACCTCAGTTGCGGATCGAGCCGATGAAGACGCTGTAGGGCGGAAGGACGATGTGGTTGCTGTACTGCGAGATGGGCGTCGCGGTCCACGACCCGGCCAGCGGACGCAGTGTCCCGGGGTGGATGTGCAGCGTCGCGAGTTCCGGGTCGAGGGAGATGGTGAGCGGCTTGTCGCCGAGATTGCAGATGACGATGACGTTGGCCGCGGTAACGGACCCGGAGGGCTCGCGCCTGATCCACACGCGAGCGTTGTCGGCGTCATGGTCGAACGTGACTTCGGCGCCCGAGCGCACGGAGGGGTTGTCGTGGTGCAGTTGGATGAGATGACGATAGAAGTTGAGCAGCGAATTTGGCTCTCCGTTTTCGACGGCGGCGTTGAGGGTGGTCGGCGCGGGGTTTCCGGCGTCGGCTTTGGTTGTAAAGCCGGGCAGCGAGTTGGGATCGGGCGGCGTTCCCGGCGGTGGCGGTTTCTTCACCGGCCTGGGTGCGACGTAGGGTTTGAACGCGCCGTAAACCTTGGGGTCGGGGCGCGGCCCGGCGGGTTTGGCGGGCTCTTCTTCCGGCTCGGGCGCGGGTTTGGGCGGGGTGATGTTGGTGGGCGTCCACTGCATGGTGGAGGCGGCCGGCAGGCCGAGTTCCTGCCCATAGCTCAGTGCGACGGCGCCCGGTGAAGTCAGCAGTTGCGCGGCAAAAATTCTGCGGAGGCCGTCGCTCTTGGGGTCATCGCCGGGCGCGGCGTCGCCTTCGAGTAGCGGCGTGGCCGGCGCGGGCGGCGGAGACCCGATTGCGGCGCCTATAAGTTCGGCGGGGGTCTGGGGCGGTACAGTGTGTCCCGGTGCGGCCTGCGCGATGAGGATGCGTTCGCCGGGGAAGCTGTCGGTCAAAGCGCGGAGGTCGCGGAGTGACACCAGCGCGTCGAGCAGCGAACCATCGATGGAAATTCCCGCCGCGCCGCGAGTGAGCCACTGGCGGGCTCTCCCGGGGACTTCCACGGGGGGTGTATGCGCGTCGAACGCGACGATGATGCGGATGTGGCGCGGCGAGGCTTCGCGGAGCAGATTGTCGAAGGCATTGTCGTCGCTGGGTGCCGGGATGACGATGGCATCGACGCCGAGGGATTGCAGGTAGTCGAGGCGCTGCGTAATGCCGCCGAGGTCGCCGATGCCATCGCCGTCGGAGTCCTGAAAATCGGGAACGTCGATCCGGTAGAAGACGGCGCTGCGCCACCACGCCTCGGCGCCGATGCCGGAGCCAGCCCAGCCGGGGCGGGCGAGGGTTTGGGCGTGTGTTGTGCCGAGTGCAGCGATGACGAGGGCGCAAACGAGTGCGGTTCGCGCCTTCGCGCGAATGCCCACCTTAGGCGCAAAAGACGCGCCGAAGATGGGGCACCCCTGATTCGAGGCGGAAAGGCCGGGAGTTTCAGGTGGGCAGGAGGTCTGCATAGATGAAGCCATCGCGCTCGACGCTTTCGCCCGCGCGTACCGCGATGCTGTGCGAGAACATGGGGCCGGCCGTGACGAAGCTGTGGAACTCGCCGCGCTCTCCGCAGGGGTCGGTGGTGGCGGGAAAATCGGCGAGTAGCTGGGTATCAAATTCTCTTCCTGCAAAACTGGAGTCCAGTTGACGCGGGTCAACACATGTAAGACGCGCTTTTAAGCCGGATGCGATCATGGTGCGGGCGAGTTCGTCGGTGGGGAGCCCCCAGCAGGGGAAAATTGGCGTCAGGCCTGTCGCCGCGAGCTTGTCGATGCGGTAGGCGCGAACGTCTTCGAGGAAGAGGTCGCCGAAGGCGATGCCGTAGAGTCCCTCATCGACGGCGCGAGCGCAGGCCAGCACCATTGCGGCCTCGTAATGCTCGTTCGAGCACGGCCACGGCAGCGGGACTTTCCAGACGGGCAGGCCGGCGGCCTCGGCCTGCATGTCGAGCAGTGCTTCACGGAAGCCATGCATTGCGACACGCCCGAAGTGCTGGTTGATCGTCGTGAGGAGCGCGACAACTTCGTATTCGCCCTGCGTGCGCAGCAGGTGGAGCGCCCACGCGCAGTCTTTGCCGCCGCTCCAGCTCAGGAGGATGCGCTTCGGTTCGTCCATGCACCCATTCTAGGGCCGCCCGGCCTTGCGGCGTTCAGGCCCCTAGTCGTCGCCGGTGCCGACGACCTGTTTTTCTTCCTGCTGGATCTCGTCGAGCGAACGTGCGCCGTGCAGGATGGCCGTCTCCGCGCCGAGGAGGTAGCGAAGCTCATTGCGTGCGCTGGCTGTGGGAGCAATTTCGTTGCGCAGAAGACGCTGGTACTCGATGAGATCGGCGGGGCTGGTGTTGAGCAGACGGGTGTCGGCAGAGGCAAAGCTGCCGGCGAACTGGACCTCAAAGGCCCGGCGCTGGGCGTGGTGGGGCGGGTGTACGTCGAGCATGTGTGGCTCCGGGGCGGCTAGGGTACGTTGTCGAACTGGCGTTCAGCGGCTTGGATTTTGTGAAGGTCACGTTCGCCCTGGAGCATGACGACGGTGGCGCCGCGGGCCTGGCGCGACCAGAAGCGGAAACCCCGCGCGGCTTGCTCGTAGTCGAGGAGCTTGTTGTAGAGGTCCTGCATCTCGGCGGGGGTGGCGCGGTCGAAGGGCGTGGCCGGGTTGGGTTTGGCGTAGCTGATGCGGCGGACGGCGGTTTCGAGGGCTTTGCGGGTCTGGTCGTAGGTTTCGTAGTGGGCGTTGACTTCTACGATGAGGCCGTCCTGCTCACCATAGGCGATGACGTCTTCGTCGGCGAGGAGATCGAGTTTGGCGCTGGATTTGGCGGCGGCGTAGATGGGATCGCTGGGGACGTCCCAGCCGCCCCCGCCGGACTTCTGGGGTATGGGAGGCAAGGGATTTTTGTCGCGGGCAGCGGCGGAGACTTGCGCTTCGTACTGCTGCAGCCAGTGGATGTGGACGGTTTCTCCGTTTTCGACGTTGGTGGTGTCGCGGAGGATTTGCTCGGACTCGTGGGTGAGGGCGGCTTCGAGGATGTGACGCTGGTGAGCGCGGTGGATGGCTTCGACGGATTGTTCGAGGGCGATGGCGATGAGCAGGCCGACGCAAATGGTCGCGATGTGGATGGAGAAGTCGCGCCAGCTAGTGGCGGCATGGTGGGGAGGATGGACGTCGAGCATCAGATAAGTGTAAAGTACCTCGCAAAGCCGCTCCTGCGACGCAAAGTACCCACTTCCGGCGACCTAATTTGTGCCCAGATACGTCCGGTATTGCGACTCCACAATGCCGGTATTCCGCGCCAATTGCAGTTTTGCGGTGTTGTATTGATAAAGCGCCTGCACCAGTTGCGCCTGCGCTCCGGCAAGAGCAGATTCAGCGTCGACGACGGGGAGGTTGTCGTCTACGCCGGCGTTGAAGCGGTCCTGTTCGTCGGAGAGCTCCTGCTGCGCGAGGGCTACATTGCTCTGGGCGACTTTGACGAGGTCGTGGGCGGAGTTGACGTCGAGCATGCTGGAGCGGATCTGGGCTTCGATGTCGACGCGCAGGCTGGCTTCGCGCTGGCGGAGGGCCATCAGTTGGGCGGTGAGGACTTCGGTGTCTCCACGCTGGCCGGCCTCGCGGAAAATGGGAAACTTCAGGCTGCCGGTGGCCGCGAAGACGCCGTGGTACAGGCCCTCGGTTTCGCCGATGACACCGTAGAATCCGCCGAACGAGAGGGTGGGCAGGCGCTGGTATTTGACGGCGAGGCGCTCGCGGTCTGCGACGCGCATCTGGGCGAGGACGCTGAGGTAATCCTTGCGCCGCTGGAAGGCGGTCGTCTTGGCGCGGTCGAGGTCCATGTCGGCGAGCGGCGCGAACGGCGCTGTGTCGGTGAGGATGAGTTGCTGCTCGGCGGGCAGGCCCATGATGCGGTTGAGCTGGATGATGTCTTTGGCGAGGGCGTTTTCGGCGGAGATACGCTGCTGCTCGCGGTTCTGGTATTCAACTTGCCCACGCAGCGCGTCGAGGCTGGCGCCGACGCCCGCTTTCAGCTTTTCGGAAGCCTGGCCGAAGAGGGTGTGGGCGGAGCGTTCCAGCGCCTGCGCGTTGGTGAGGGCAGACTGGTCGGCCAGCACCTTGAGGTACGCGGTTCCAACAGCGACGACGAGATCGCCCCGCCCGGCGAGTGTGTTGAGGTTGACGACCTCGGACTCGTCCTTCGCGCCGCGCAGCAGTTCGTAGGCTGGCGCGTTGAACAGCGTCTGGTTGATCTTGAGCTGGGCTTGGGTCACGTCTACCTTGACGATGGTGTGGATCGCGTCGGGAGGCAGCCCGAACGCGGCGAGGCTCGACGCCTTGAAGCCCATGGCGGCGAGGTTGACCTCCTGCGTGCTGGTAGCGGCGTAGAGGCTAAGCGACGGGACCAGGGCGTTAGTGACCTGTAGCTCGTCGCCCTTGACGATCTTCAGGTTGGCGCGGTCGGTGACGAGGCGCAGGTTGCGCGTAAGGCCGAAGGAGACGGCGTCGTCGATGGAGAGCCGCAGCGGGTCGGTGGTCGCGCGCTCGACCGGGATTTTGCCCGGGCCGTCGAAGGTCGTGGGTGCGTGGAAAGTCTTGCCCGAACCGGCAGCCGTACCCGCGCCATACTGCGCGAGGACCGCGCTGGGTGCGGGCGGAAGTGCGGTTTCCTGTGCGTTGGCGGCGACGAATGCAGCAGCGAGTACGGCAGTGGAACCCAGGTTAGTGATGAGGCGAAAACTTTTCACTCGCTATTAGAGTGCCACGCCGCGGACAGGGATGCGAAATTGTCTCCGCGGAGGCTAAATTCCGGCCTTCAGCCGGCGCCAAGCTGCTGTGCCGCTTCTTCCAGCGTTTTCGCGGTCGAAGGCTTCCAGTCGCTCTTGATTTCGTCCTCCTGCTGGCCGATGTTCTTGAACAGCAGAGCCCGGCCGCCGATGTGGACGCGGCTTTCGGTGATCTGCCAGATGTGGGGAGCGATTTCGCGGCGCTCGATGTCGAACGTGCCGCCCTGGCGCAGTTTGCCGAACAGTCCCCAGCCAAATTTTACGTCCTGGGTAAGCGCTCCGCGCAGCGTGCGGATGCGGTTGTCGGCGCGGGCGATGACCATTTCGCCGGCCATCGTGCCCATGACGCGGGCCTCCATATTGGGCGGACTGAAGTCGGGGTTGGGGCGGAATTCGAGCGTCACGTACTCCGGGGATTCGCTCTTGACCGTCCAGATGAAGGCTTCGGGGAGCATCTTCAGCATTTCCGTGGCTTGCTGGTCGTCGTGGGCGTTGGATTTGCGCTGCTTCGCCTGAGCGGAGCGATCATGGACGAAGGTCGATATGCGCTCGGTTTCACTCTGTGCCGTGGCGCTATCGACGGGGCGACCGTCCAACTCAATCATGCGGCGGACACCGCCGTGGGGCGAATCGACCACCTGATAGACGGCGTCTTTTTCGTCCGTCTTATCGTGGTCGCGATAGGTCCAGACGCTGTGGTCGCGCTGGGCGGCCGAAAATTCGGTTTGCACCGCGCTCTCGAGAAGCTGTTTGGCGTGAGGATCGCTTTGTTGCGAGAAAGCCGCCGGCGCGCAGGCGCATCCCATCGCGACAACGGCTGTCAATATGCTGAGGTTCCGGATAAGGCCCATGCAGCGTTTGGATGCGGAGGTCGTGCTTGTAGTTTGCAAGTAGCCATCCTACCGGACAATGACCCTATTCCACGATGACTTTGACGAAGACGCCGTCGGGGAGTTTCGCTCCGCCGAGCAGGTGAACAGCGCCGTCGCGGGTGAATCCGCGGACCATTTGCGGAACAGGGGTGCTGGGTTTTGGCGCCGGCGAGGGCTTTGCGGGGGCGCGCTCGCCGGCGGAGGGCTCGCGGCGCAGGCCGTGGCCGGTGCCGCGGTCCATCGCCTCGTTGGCGAGACGGTCGGCGTCCTTATTCTTGTGGCGCAGGGCGTGGGAAATCTGGAAGCCGTCAAGCTTCGCGATGCGGCGGCGGGCTTCTTCCCACAGCGGCCGCAGGTCGGGGCTGTTGACCTTGTACTTGCCCTGGATCTGCTTCACCATCAACTCGGAGTCGGAGACCACGCGGAGCTGCTTGTGGCCGTGGTCGAGCGCCCATTGCAGGCAGCCGAGCAGGCCGGAGTATTCGGCGAAGTTGTTGGTTTTGTGGCCGAGGAATTCGGAGAGCTCGGCGAGGACGTTGCCGTGGTCGTCCTGGATGAGGGCGCCGTAGCCGGCCGGGCCGGGGTTGCCGCGAGCGCCGCCGTCGCAGTGGGCGTTGATCCAGTGGGCGGTCGTCTTAGGGGGTTCGGGGAAGAGGGACGGCATTATTGGCAGTCTATCTTGTCACGGGCAGTGTGGATTGAACGGCATGGTTGCGGCGATTTGCGGTGGTGGTCAGTTTGAATTCCGTTGCAGTCGATATTGCCAATAACGCCGTTTTGCACGAAACGCTGAAACGTCACAGGTGGCCACGCCGCTCGAAAGATATCCGTTCAATTTGCATTGTCCTTCCCTCATGCGCCTGCTAGCTTGGAGGTTTTGGGAGAGAGCCTTTGTCGTGGACAGAAATATTCAAAAGAAAGCTTCGAGATGTACAACGCGATGAGAGACAGCCAGAGCTCTCGGCAAAATTGAGAGACGCTCTGTTTGGCGATACTCCATTGCCCCTGCTCTTGGCATCGCTCACCGTTGATGCACTACTGTTAGAGCCTTGGAGCACGTTCTTTGAGGCGGAGAAAGCTCGTACGTCTGGCGAAAGTGCGAAAGCGATTGCATCATTGCAGGCTGTCCTCGCTATGCCGAACCTCGATTCCAGGATGTACCTGGAGGCTTGGCAGGCACTCCGCAATCTCGGAGTCAACCCTCCGCCCGACCAGGCAAAGGATCTTCTTGGCGTGGTGGTGGAGGTCGGCCTCCCCGGAGGGTTGGACCTGGTGGCGGCTTGG
Source organism: Acidobacteriaceae bacterium (assembly GCA_035648695.1). GTDB lineage: Bacteria > Acidobacteriota > Terriglobia > Terriglobales > Acidobacteriaceae > Granulicella. The sequence continues at coordinate 11,539 of DASRLB010000317.1, forward strand.
CCGGATCATTGTGCCCGCTATTGGAATCAAAGCGGAGCAGGCGTTGTCTGGGAGAGAGCCCAGGGCGAAGTCAACTCAAAGATCGATGAACTGCTACGCACTGGTGGGGAGGTGCTGAAGCTGATTGGCCCATGGAACGGTGAGAGACCCGCTCCACCTCTCAACGGCTTTGCCAGGATTAACTTCCTTACCCCGAGTGGACTTCATTTTGGTTTTGGTCGCCAGGCTCAACTCATGAAAGACCCTATGGCTGCACCAGTCTTCAACGCAGCGTTTCAGCTCATGCAAGCTCTGATGCAGGCGAATAGTGCAGCAGCAAGTACTGGATAGCCAACTACGTCAATGTGCGTTCTATGTGACTTGGTTGTGGCCGGATTGCTCGTATACATAAGGCGATGGCAGGCACCACCTGTCAGCGCATTGCGAGGCATGAGAGACTTGTTTTTAGGTATGCTGACAGTGTGCCTTACAGCGGGCGTTCTTTATTACGGCCTGAAGAAGTGATGCAAGGGAGAATTATGGCATTTGTCCAATTCATGGCTACCGTCATCGGAGGAGCTGCCGTTGCTACCGCATTACTTGCGTGTGCGGTAAAAGCGCTTCACGTCGTGCAGACCAAGGCGGCGTTGTCCTCTCCAAACAAGGCTTCGCTCCGTTAGCCCACGGTCCTCAATGCAACTCCGGCCACCTATCAGGGTGGCGTTTTCACTTGCTAGCCCATGGGGTTGAGTATCTGGACCTTGCCGTCGGGCGTCTTGCGGAAGGCGTGCAGCTCCTGGTTGTTCTGGTTGAAGTGCCGCAGGATGATGGCGTCGGGCTTCATTTCCAGGTCGGTGAAGCCCAGGACCTTGTCGCCGAACGGGCCGCGCTTTTGCGGCGACGTAGTGAAGTTGACCAGTTCGGCCCCCCCGCCGCCGGAAATGACGAAGCTGGTAGGATGGCCGCCGAACTCCAGGTGCTGAAGATCGTGGTCGTGGCCGGTGATGTAGAAATCGACCTTGTACTGCCGCAGCAGCGCGTCCCAATCGCCAATAAGGATGGGATTGTCACGATGAATGCCGTTGGTGTACAGCGGATGGTGTCCGGTGACGATGACGAACGGCGTAGACCGCGGCTTGGCAAGCTCGGCGCGGAACCACGTATCCTGCTGGTCGCGTTCGGCCTTGGTCATGGTGATGGGCAGGGCCATGAACCCCTTCTTGGTGCCGGGAAGGTTGGTGTCCAGGCAGATGAAAGTGACAATCGGGTTCTGCTCGGGATACTTGAACGTGTACCAGCGCGACGGCATTTTCCAGCGCGTCCCCTTGATCTGCGCCGCGTAATCGAGTTCGATCTGGACTTTGCTGGCGATACGAAACTCGTAATCGTGGTTCCCCAGGACGGCGTACGCCGGGCCGGGAAAATGCGAGACCGGGTACATCTGCTCAAACTGCGTCTGCCAGCGGGCGGAGTTGATGCCGTCCAGCATCGAGCCGTACCAGTTGTCTCCCAGCATAAACATCGCGCCGGGCTTGATTTTGCGGTTGTCGACGAAGTTCTTCATGCCGTTGGCCACGGCGATCTGCTGGCCGAGGTCCTTGTTGGTGCCCCAGTCGCCCAGCATC
>DASRLB010000318.1:0-9579 GCA_035648695.1 Acidobacteriaceae bacterium
GTCTGTTGCCGTCCTTACTTACATCGGCTTCGATGGCATCTCGACCATGGCTGAAGAGGTGGAAAATCCGCGCCGGAACATCCTGTTGGCGACGGTCTTTACCTGCCTCTTCATCGGTGTCCTCTCGATGATTGAGGTGTACGTGGCACAACTCGCGTGGCCTTTCCGTCAGCCATTCCCGCCGGCCATGGTGGATACCGCTTTCGTGCATGTCGCCGCGCGTGTCGGCGGCACATTCCTGTTTCAACTGTTGAACGCGACGCTGCTGATTGCGAATATGGGGTCGGCCGTTGCCGCCCAGTTCGGCGCTTCCCGCCTGATGTACAGCATGGGACGAGACAATTCGCTGCCGCCGCGAATCTTCGGCGCGATTGATCCTCGCCATCATGTGCCGCTGAATAACGTCCTTATCGTCGGCGCGATTGCCTTGACAGGGGCTTTCCTCCTGACGTACGAGCAGGGTGCCGAACTGCTCAATTTTGGCGCGTTCATCGCCTTCATCGGCGTCAACGCCGCTGCGCTTGTGCATTACACGTTCCGCTCAAAGGAGAAAGTCACCTTCCCCTTCCTGATCCCTGCGCTGGGGATTCTGGTCTGCCTTTTCATCTGGGTACACCTGAGCCACAACGCTCAAATACTGGGCGTGGTTTGGATCTGCGTCGGTGTTCTCATCGCGTTCTTTATGCGAAGAAGCAGGAAGCTCTCCTACCCGGCGCAATGACCCTCGCGAGCCGCAATCCTGAATTGCGATTCGCGGGCGACCGGGCCGGGCGATGTGTGCAATGGAGAGGAAGGTGCTGGCTGCGTCAGCGCGAGGGCCACAACTGTGCTCGCCATCAAAAGGGGGGCCCCTCCCCCTCCCCATTTTCTATTGCCGGGGGGTAAGCCGTTTAGAATGCTGCGCTTGGCGACGGCAACCTGTCGCAAGCGATTGAATCGAAATGGCTTGACCGTCAAAATATTCCGAGATAACGACTTATGGGCTGCATTGGCGGTTGTGGGTCGATTTTCAGCTGCGAGCTGCGAGTTTTCCGTTGCCAGGTTCGGGTTGTGGAGGAGCGATGAGGAAGTGGCACGACCTTTCTGTTCCGGTGCGAGGGTTGAGGGGTTGAGGAGCGAGGTTTTTGGAGAGCTCAGCATAGAGCGATTGAGCGTAGAGGGTCTGGGCGCGGTTGGCGTTGGGTTCTGTTGAGTGTTGAGTTGTGAGTTTTGAGTGCTGATTTAATTGTAGCTAGTTCGGAGATATAACACGCCAAGTTTTGAGAATTAGTTTCGCCAGTGTTAATGCTGGGTTTGGTGGTTTTGCACAGCTGGGGGGCTTGACAGCTCGGACTCCACGACGAAAATGCCGGGCACGGTTCGGGCGTTTTGCCCAGATAGCCGTTTAGCGAACAAAGGCGATTGCCAGCCCCATTTTGTGAGTGATAGCTTGGTCGCATATCGCTTTAGGAGCAAACCGACATGCAGCAGAGCTACAACGACATTGCAGTGCCCGCCGACGGACGGGCGATCCAGTACGCCGACGGCAAATACACCGTGCCCGACAATCCCATCATTCCCTTCATCGAAGGCGACGGCACGGGGCGCGACATCTGGAAGGCGTCGCAGCGGGTGTTCGATGCCGCGGTGGAGAAGGCTTACGGCGGCAAGCGGGCTGTTAAATGGTATGAGGTGCTGGCGGGCGAGAAGAGCTATCGCAAGAACCAGAACTGGCTGCCCGACGATACGGTGAAGGCGACCGTCGATTTTCGCGTGTCGATCAAGGGACCGCTGACGACGCCTGTGGGCGGCGGCATTCGCAGCCTGAACGTGGCGCTGCGGCAGTTGATGGACCTGTATCAGTGCGTGCGGCCGGTGAAGTATTACGCCGGCGTGCCGAGCCCGGTGAAGCATCCGGAACTGGTCGACATCGTGATCTTCCGCGAGAATACCGAGGACATTTATGCGGGCATCGAGTTCCGCGAGGGCACGCCGGAGGCCGCGAAGTTCATCGCGTTTGTGAACGACGACATGCTGAAGGGCGGAAAGAAGAAGATTCGGCTCGACTCCGGCGTGGGCGTGAAGCCGATCTCGATTACGGGGTCGAAGCGGCTGGTGCGAGCGGCGATCCAATATGCGATCGACAACGACCGCAAGACCGTGACCCTGGTGCATAAAGGCAACATCCAGAAGTTTACCGAAGGCGCGTTCCGCGAGTGGGGCTACGAAGTTGTGATCCAGGAGTTCCGCGAGCACGTTGTGACGGAGCGCGAAAGCTGGATTCTCGGGAACCTGGACGCGAATCCGGACCTGACGCCGGAGGAGAACGCGGCGCTGGTCGAGCCGGGCATCGAGTTCGCGGCGAAGGAGTTCGGCGAAGGGATCGTGCAGGAAGTGAAGGACGTGGTGGCCGCGATCGGCGCGACGCACGGCGGCGGCAAGTGGAAGAGCAAGATCATGGTGAACGATCGCATCGCGGATTCGATCTTTCAGCAGATCATCATTCGCCCTTCGGACTACAGCGTGCTGGCGACGACGAACCTGAACGGCGACTATATTTCCGACGCGGCAGCGGCGCAGGTCGGCGGCCTGGGGATTGCTCCGGGCGCGAATATCGGCGACGGCTATGCGGTGTTTGAGGCTACACACGGGACCGCGCCGAAGTATGCGGACAAGGACGTCATCAATCCCGGCTCGGTGATCCTTTCGGGCGTGATGCTGTTCGACTTTATCGGATGGAGCGAGGCGGCGCGGCTGATCGAGAGCTCGATGGAGAAGACGATCGCGCAGAAATTCGTGACCTATGACTTTGAGCGCCAGATGCAGGGTGCGACGAAGGCGAAGACCAGCGAGTTCGCCAGCCGGATGATCGAGAATATGGGATAGGGTCGGGTAAGCAACTACGCCTGGGCGTGGTCAGTGCATCTCATAGGCATGGGTTCTTCGACGATGTCGTCTTCGCTTCTTGCGGGGTCTCGGGATGTACTCCACTATACGTTTTTCAAGATAGGGTCGCTTGCCATCACGTCGCTGTTCGTGACGAAGGCGGTCCTTTTTCTGATCGCATTGGTGATCTTCTCGAAGCTGGTAAAGGCGCTTGTCGTAGGGCGACTGCTGCGCAGCCTGGATATCTCCGAGGCCCTGCGATTTGCGCTGGGACGATTTGCGACGTACCTGTTCTTTCTCGGCGGCATGTTTATCGGGCTGCAGTCGCTGGGCGTGAACCTGAGTTCGCTGGTGGTGTTCGGCGGCGCGGTGGGCGTCGGCGTCGGGCTTGGTTTGCAGAACATTGTGTCGAACTTTGTTGCCGGGCTGGTGCTGCTGGTGGAGCAGCCGATTCGGATCGGCGACCGGGTAGAGGTGTCGGACACGCTGGGCGACGTGGTGAAGATCGCCGCGCGCTCGACGTGGATACGGACCAACGAGAACGTCGTGATCATTGTGCCGAACAGCGACTTCATCAACACCGCCGTGACGAACTGGACGGCGAACGATCCGAATGTGCGGATTGGGATCGATGTGGGCGTCGGCTACGGTTCCGATCCGGCGGTGGTGCGGTCGATTCTTCTGGAGGAGGCAGAGCGGCATCCGCAGGTGTTGAAGGACCCCAAGCCGGATGTGGTCTTTACCGGGTATGGCGACAGCTCGCTGGATTTTGTGCTCCGTGTGTGGACGAGCGAACGCGCGCATACGCCGGTGGTGCTGAAGTCCGACCTGTACTTTGCGCTGTTCAAGCGGTTCGCGGAGAGCGGGATCGAGCTGCCGTTTCCGCAGCGGGATCTTCACCTTCGATCGTCGGATATAGCGATTCCTTATGCGGGGCCGGTCGCAGCGGAGTAGGCGATTTCCGCACAGTGAAATGTAGATGCGGGACCGGGAAGGGCCGGCGCGGACGTATCATGGAAGAGAGAGTTGCAGGCCGCCGTGCCGCGCTCATGGCCGCTGTGCCGTCATTCCTGGAGAGTTCATCAAATGCGAAAGAAGGTAACGATCGTTGGGGCCGGCAATGTCGGCGCTACCGCCGCACATTGGATTGCGGCGAAAGAGCTTGCGGATGTTGTCTTGATCGACGTCGTCGAAGGTGTGCCGCAGGGTAAGGGGCTCGATCTGCTGGAGGCGATGCCGATCGAGAAGCGCGATGTGTCGATCGTCGGAACGAACGACTATGCCGACACGGCGAACTCGGACATCGTGGTGATTACGGCGGGCATTGCGCGCAAGCCCGGTATGAGTCGCGATGACTTGCTGAACACCAACTTCGGCATCATGTCGCAGGTGGTGGAGAAGGCTGTCGCAGCGTCACCGAATGCGATTTTCATCATCGTCTCGAACCCGCTGGACGCGATGGCGCAGACGGCGTTCAAGAAGGCTGGGCTGCCGCGCGAGCGCGTGATCGGCATGGCCGGTGTGCTGGATTCGGCGCGCTTCCGCACGTTTATCGCGCAGGAGTTGAAGGTGTCCGTGGAGAACGTGACGGCGTTTGTGCTGGGGGGCCATGGCGACACGATGGTGCCGCTGTCGCGCTACTCGACGATGGCCGGCATTCCGATTACGGAGCTGATTGCTCCGGAGCGCTTGAAGGAACTCGAAACGCGCACGGCCAATGGCGGCGCGGAGATCGTCAAGCACCTGAAGACCGGGTCGGCGTACTATGCGCCTTCGGCGGCGGCTGTCGAGATGGTGGAAGCGATCCTGAAGGACAAGAAGAAGATCCTGCCCTGCGCGGCGTATCTGCAGGGCGAGTATGGGATCAGCGGTCTCTATATCGGCGTGCCGTGCAAGCTGGGCGAGAAAGGCATCGAGCAGATCATCGAGATCAAGCTGACCGCGGAGGAGCAGGCCGCGTTGCAGAAGAGCGCGGCTTCGGTGAAGGAACTCTGCACGGTGATCGGCGTCGCCTAGCGCTGCCGGCCAAGTGCGATCGGAGGGCGGCCAGCGACTTGGCCGCCCTCTTGCTGGAAGGAGACGACATGAAGCGCTTGTTGGCGGCGATCGTTGCGGTGATGTTCGGTGCGGCGATCCATGCCGCGCCGGTGAGGAGTCAGGCGGCTGGCGGGGCTCGCCGCATCACGGAACTCGCGAGCGATTGGCGGTTCACTCGCGGCGATGTTGGCGGAGCGGACAGTGCCGGTTTCGACGATCGTGCGTGGCAGCGCGTCAGCGTTCCGCATGACTGGGCGATTGCGGGGCCGTTCGATAGGGACAACAAATCGGGCGGCGCGGGGGCGTTTCTTCCCGGCGGCGTCAGCTTCTATCGCCGGCATGTGGCATTGGCCGCAGGGGACGCGGGGAAGAGGATTTTCGTCGAGTTTGACGGGGTCATGGCGCATAGCAAAGTGTGGTGGAACGGCCGCCTGCTGGGCGAGCGTCCGAATGGCTATGTGAGCTTTGGCTATGAGGTGACCGAGGGCGCGCGCTTTGGAGCGGACAATGTGTTGGTCGTCCGCACCGATACGTCGCAGCAGCCTGCATCGCGATGGTATGAGGGTGCGGGGATCTATCGCAAGGTGCGGCTGGTGGAGGAGGAGCCGGTGCATGTTGCGCGCTGGGGGACGTTTGTGACGACTCCCGAGGTTTCTGCTGCGAGTGCGAAGGTGCGCGTGCAGGTCGCGGTGATGAACCAGTCTGAGAAAGATGCGGCGGTGCGCGTTGAGGTCAGGCTGGTCGCGCCTGATGGCGAGATTGCCGGGACTGCCCGCTCAGGCGTGCAGACGGTCAACGCGAATGGCCGGGGCGATTTCGACGTGAGTGCGGTCGTGCCGAGGCCCGACCGGTGGGACGTCGGGCATCCCGCGCTGTATCGCGCCGAGGTACGAGTCGTTTCGGATGGAAAGACAAGCGATGTTGACGGCGTGAATTTTGGAGTGCGCGAGTTTCACTTCGATGCGGCCACGGGCTTCTGGCTGAATGGGAAGAACTTCAAGCTGTATGGAGCGTGTCTGCATGGCGATGTTGGTGGTCTTGGAATTGCGGTGCCCGAGGAGGCTTATCGTGAGCAGCTACAGGCGTTGCAGGCGCTGGGTGTGAATGCTGTGCGCACAGCGCATGGTCCGCCGTCGCCGGAGTTTCTGGAGGCTGCGGACAAACTCGGCGTCCTGGTGATGGATGAGATGTTCGACATGTGGTCGATCGGCAAGAACCCTTACGACTATCACCTCGACTTCGACGCCTGGCACGTGCGCGATACGAAGGACACGGCGATGCGCGACCGCAATCATCCCAGCATCATTCTGTGGAGCGCGGGCAATGAGATCCGCGATACACCGCACGCCGAACTGGCGAAGGGCGAGCTTGCGAGCATCGTGAATGCGTTTCACGAAGGCGATCCAACACGGCCTGTGACGCAGGCGCTTTTCCGGCCGAACGCGAGCCACGACTATGACGACGGGCTGGCGGATTTGCTCGACGTGGTTGGGCAGAACTATCGCGAGAAGGAAATTCTCGCGGCGCATGCCCAGAAGCCTTCGCGAAAAATTGTGGGGACCGAGAACACGCACGATCGCGACCAGTGGCTGGCGATGCGCGACCACCCGGAGTACTCCGGGCAGTTCATCTGGTCGGGGACGGACTATCTCGGGGAGGCGCGGCACTGGCCCGAGATTTCGCGGAGTACGGGACTGCTGGACCGTACGGACTGGCCCCATGCGCGGGGGCTCGAACGGGAGAGCTGGTGGTCGTCGAAGCCGGTGGTGCATATCGTGCGGCGGACCCGGCCAACGCCGAAGGCGCCGACCGATCCGGGCTACGAGTTGCAGCAGATGGGCGGCGCGGAGACGGTGTTCGCGGACTGGACGCCGGAGTCGCTGGCGCCGCATGACGAGCATGTCGAGGTGTACAGCAACTGCTCCGATGTCGAGCTATGGTTGAACGGCACGTCCCTCGGCACCAAGGCGCGGAATGCCGATGATGCTGCGCGAACGTGGACCGTCGCATTCGCGCCGGGCTCGCTGCGCGCGGTGTGCGGCGGACCGGTGAAGGCCGAGGAGGCGTTGCAGACCGCCGGCGAGCCTGAGCGCATCGTGCTGGCGCCGGAGAGCGGGCGCGTTGGCGACACATTCGACGATCTGGTCCGGGTGCAGGCGTTCGTTGAAGATGCGGCGGGCGTTCGCGTGCCGCGGACGCATCCGGAACTGCATTTCGCGGTGACGGGCGCGGGCGTGATCGTCGCTGTGGACAATGGCGACCTCGTGAGCCATGAGTCGTTTCAGGGGACGCAGCGCGCCGCGTTCGATGGCATGGCGGTCGCGTACGTGCGGGCGACCGCGAAGATGGGGCATTTTGTCGTTACGGCCTCAGCGGATGGACTGAAGAGTGGCGCGGCAACGCTGAACGTAGAGCCGCAATGATGTGGAGCGACGGTTGGAAGCTTCTGCGAACTTTTGTTCGCCGCCGGCACCCCTCCCCCCTATTTTGCGCAAAGTGCCTTAACGAAAGGACTTAGGTCCGTACCTCGTTTTTCGTGTGTGCAAAGTGCCTTAAACAAAGGACTTAGATTGCAAAGATCGGAAACAAAGGAGTTACGGCTTACTGGCTGCGGAGGCTGGGAGGTCGGGTTGCAGTGACCAGCTTCCAGTTTCCAGCTACCAGTTTTCTGTGCTGCTTTTATTGTATCGGATTGAGCGGATAAACATGCACGCGAGCCGGATTGGATTTCGCTTGTAGGGATAGGGGTTTTGGGAGTTTTGCACAGGCAAGGGCTTGACAGGTTTGGGATGTTGCCGGGTCGTGCGAAAGCGGATCGCTTCGCGATTGCCCACATCTCAAAATCGAGATATGGGGCACCCGGCTCTCTTCAACCCAATCGGGGCACTTTGCGTAGGATCGTTTGGGATAGACCACATCGTTCGTCTTTTGTGCCAACATAGTGGAATGGGTATGCGGCAGATGACGTTCGACATCCCGGATGAAGTGGCCGAGCAGTTTAGCAGCGAGGTGCCGGCGTCGGAGCAATCCAGCGTTGTGACGAAGTTGTTGCTGCGTCGAAGGCCGACGCCACAACTGACCGATGAGCAGTGGGATGCCGTGTGTAGCGCGGCGAACAACGACCCGGAGACGCAAGAGATTCAGCGTGAGATGGATGCGCTAAGCGGAGATGGACTCGATGAGTATCCGTGGGAGGCGCCCGCTTCCCGGTGAGGACGGCTAACTTAGTCCAAGTGATCGAACTCGATCTGCTCTACTTCAAAGGGTCCATCCTCTGTTGGTTCCCAAATGAAAAGCTTTGCGTTGTCCCCGTCGAATTGAATGAATAAGTAGAACTCGTGCTTAGCGTGATGGTGGCCGCACTTTGCAAGGTAGGGCCTGATACGTTTTGCAACTTCTTCTGATAGAAGATCGGTCGAACCGTGACCACGCTGAAATACGAGAATCTTGATCTCAGCTTTGACGGCTCTAAGCTTGTCAAAGGCCCAATCAATATGATCCAAGTCACCCCATTCGCTTTCGCAGGCAATTCTGAAGCCTCGCTTATTGTCGAATAGAGCAAAGTCGGTCATGAATTCTCCGGCGACCCTACCTTTCTTTGGTTCTGTATCTGGATATAGCGTCCAACCGTATTTGCGTTGGAAGTTCTCATCAAAATAGTTCCAAATAGCGCGAGTATATTCAGATCGGCCACTATCAGTCGCCGGGTGTTTCTTGGCCATTTCTGGAAGGCGCAAGCGCATGTCGACTGCTAACTGCACAGCATCTTGCCGGGTCACTGATCGGTTGAGCATTCAGATACCTCCCTATGGAAAGCGGTCGCGCTCTGCGCGATACCCCACCCTTTCGGGATAATACTCCGAAAGGATGGGCCACCCGGTTTGGTTGCTGCTACTTCTGGATGGTGACGCTTTCCAGCACGACCGGGGTTTTGGGGCGGTCGGAGCCGTCGCGGGGGACTTTGCTGATTTTTTCGACGATGTCGTAGCCTTCCGTGACCTCGCCGAAGATGGTGTGTTTGCCGGTGAGCCAGCTGGTGTCGGTGACCGTGATGAAGAACTGCGAACCGTTGGTGTTGGGGCCGGAGTTGGCCATGGCGAGCTTGCCGGGTTCCTTGAAGTTCTGGGTGGAGGCCTTGGTTTCGTCCGCGAACTTGTAGCCGGGGCCGCCCATGCCGGTGCCTTCGGGGTCGCCGCCCTGGATCATGAAGCTGGGGATCACGCGGTGGAAGATGGTGCCGTCGTAGAGCTTGTCGCCCTTCTTGCCGCGGCTGGACCATTCCTTTGTGCCCTCGGCGAGGGCGATGAAGTTGGCGACCGTTTCCGGGGCTTCGGCGTTGAAGAGCTTGCAGACGATGGTGCCTTCGGAGGTGTTGAAGGTTGCGGTAGACATTTGAGTGGATCTCCTTGCGGTGGTGGCTGTGGAAGGGAAGTGAATAATGGTTAGTGAATAGTGAATAAGACAAGGGCGAAGTAGTGTTGGTGTAAGGGGTGTCCGCTTCGAAATTGGCCTCGGGGGCTACCGCCCGCTTCGTGAGTTCTTGGTTTGGCAGGGTCTGAAACCCTGCCCTTCCGGTGGAACCTTCCAGCTAAAGCGCTTTCCGGCTCGGTCATTGCGGGGGTGGGCCTTTGGGGGCGCTGATGGGCGGCTGGCCTTCGGGCACGATGTTTTGAGGGC
>DASRLB010000319.1:0-4089 GCA_035648695.1 Acidobacteriaceae bacterium
CCAACGGGCTCGGCAATGAGGTCTCCTGACGACGGAATGCAGTGGAGCTTATGATAACGGGCTGGGGCGGTTGCTTGTCGGCGCCGCTTGAGGAGACCCGGAAACAATGGCGTATTTTGTAGCGTTGGATGGTGGTGGGACCAAGACCGAATGCTGGGTCGCCGATGAAAATAGCGTGCTGGGACGGGCTTCGACCGGCACCATCAAACTGATGAACGTCGACGAAGCGACCGCAACTTCGCGACTGCAAAATCTGCTGCGCGAGGCAGCGACGGATGCCGCCATTGCGCTCCACGATGTAACGCGAACCTGCTTCGGCCTCGCAGGCAGTTCAAGCGAGACAGTGCGGCAGTGGGCCGAGAAAACACTGCGCGGTGTCGTCAGCGGCGAGATCATTATCTGCGGCGACGAAGAGATTGCGCTCGATGCGGCGTTCCGCGGCGGCCCCGGCGTGCTGGTGATTGCCGGCACGGGATCGAACATCGTCGGGCGTTGCGCCGACGGCACCATGCAGACTGCGGGCGGCTGGGGGCCCATGCTCGGCGATGAAGGCTCCGGGCACTGGATCGGCGTGGAGGCGATCAAGTCCGCGTTGCGGGCCCAGGATCGCGGCGTCGAAACCTGCATGTTGAAGGACATCGAAAGTCACTGGGGACTGCGCAGCCAGGCCGAGCTGGTGGCGTTTGCGAACCAGCGGTCGCGCGTGGAGTTCGCGGAGCTGACGGCGGTCGTCGCACGATGCGCGGAGGACGGAGACGCGCTCGCGGCCAGCGTGCTCGAACGCGCGGGACATGAGCTCGCGGAGCAGGTGAGCCTCGTTGCCTCGAAGATGCACCACGCGGGATGCGCCGCCACCGACGCGCTCCATGTCGCCTACAGCGGCAGCGTACTCGCAAAGATTTCGCGCGTGCGCAAGGCGATGGAGGAAGCACTGCGTGCGTCGATGCCGAATGTGGAAGTCGCGCAGAGCGCGGTCGAGCCGCTTGAGGGTGCATTGTGGCGGGCGCGGCGTTAGATTTCGCGGCCGCGGATGTAGGTCGCGATCAGGCGACCCTGCTCGTCGAAGCGGTTGAGGTTCGCAACGGAGCCGGGGGCGAGCCGCGTTACTTCGGGAACACCGAGCATCGCGGCAGGATTGTGCGACGCAAGTCGCGTTGCGACACCGAGCGGTGCATGCGTAAACGCCTGTAGGTTGGCGACGGCGCGCTCCATCGTAAGCACAGAGCCGGCCAGAGTTTCTTTCCCCGCGGCGATGTCTTCCTTGAGTTGTGCGCGCCCATTTGCAACCGAGACAGAAAATTGCCCGAGCATGTAATCGCCGTCCGGCATCCCGGCGGCGGACATGGCGTCAGTAACGAGGATCGCCCGCGTCTCCGATTTTGCGCGCAGCCACAGCCGCACGACCGGCGGCTCAACATGCACGCCGTCGCAGATCAGCTCCGCGAACAGCCGGTCGTCATCGAGCACGATGCCAAGAATGCCGGGCTCGCGGTGGTCGAGCGCGCGCATGGCGTTGAAGGTGTGCGTCGCGCTGGTGGCCCCGGCGTCGATGGCGGCGAGGGTTTCCGCGGCGGTCGCATTGCTGTGCCCGAGCGAAATCTTTACTCCGAGAGCAGCCGCATGTGCGATGAGCTCGACGGCGGTCGAGGGTCCGGACATCGGTCCCGCGGCATCAGGCTCAGGCGCAATCGTCATCAGTCGGATGTGCCCACGCGCCGCTGCATAGAAGCGGTCGAAGAGCTCGATGCTGGGCGGTTGGAGCAGCGCCGGCGGATGCACTCCACGTTTAGCATGCGACAGGAACGGGCCTTCGAGGTGAATGCCGATGGGCTGCGCTTCGCCGTCGCGCGGGGCGGCTTCAATCGCATCGGCGAGAGCTTCCAGCGCGCGCAATGTAGCGTCGACGGGCGCTGTAACGGTAGTCGGCAGATAGTGCGCAACGCCGCGGCTCGCAAGGAATCGCTGCATGTCACTGAGGTCTGCTGACGAGGCACTCATCACGTCGTGCCCCATCGCACCGTGGGTGTGGACATCGAGGAACGCCGCCGTAAGCGTTGTCTGGTCGTCATGCAGGGCCCGAGGGTCGGAGTAGATCTCGCCGATCGTGCCTTCGGGCGTAATCGTAAGGACGGCAAACTCCACCGACCCGATGTCGGTGATAAGGTGGCGGGCTGTGATGGTCTGCATCACTTTTTCTTCTTGGCCTTCTTGACTTTCTTAGCCTTCACGGGAGCGGGCGCGGGCTCGGGCGGCGGCGGTGCGTACATGCCCGCGTCGGCCTGGCTCGGCAACGTCCGCGTCTCCGACCATTGCCGTTGTGCGCTGCGCATCTTGTCCATGCGCGAGAGCCACACCCCGACGGTGTAGTCGTAGTGTTCGAGCACCGGCCGCAGCGCGTAGGGGCGGTTGGTGCGCAGCCAGCTTTGCGCGTAGAGGTCGCGGATCAGCGAGTAGCCGTCCTTGATGTCCTGTATGCGGCCATTGACGCCATTGATGTCGCCGAGCAGCGCGGAGGCCGACGGCTTGGCCTTGCGGTCGCCGGTTGCAGCGGTCGCGATGGCCTGGTTGTAGTCCTGGGTCATCTCGTCGGCAAGTTGGAACTTGAGGCCGATGAAGTCCATGCGCCGCGCACCCAGTTCGAGCGCGTCAATGGCGTCGGTTTCGCGCAGGCTCGTCGGGTTCGATGGGAACTGGTTCGTCGGTGTGTAGACAGCCTTCACAGGTGGTGCCGGCGCAGCCGCGCGTGCAGCGGCGATCAATGTCATCGCCTTCTCCGCGTGCAGGCGGAGCTCGCTCAGGATAGGCCGAATGCTGGCGAAATTCTGCTGCTGATCTTTCGCCCAGGGGTCGGCCCAGAACAGCATGTCGGAGCCGTCGCCCAGCTTCACCGACTTGATCAGATCGTGTGCGGCCATCATCTCGATCTGCGCCTGGTTGATGTTGCCGGTGCGGTCCCCGTGGAAGACCTGTCCGAACGTCTGCTCGAACTGCGGGATCGAGCTTTCGCCCTGCTGCCACGCCGCCGCCGCCCCAAACAAAATGCCATACCAGTTGTTCGACGCGAGCGCCTCGCCGTCGTCGTTCCAGATGGTGTTGAGCTGCCCGGTCGAGCCCATCGTCTGGCCGTCGCGCGTGAACTCCTGGATGTTGAGCAGGCCCATGGTGTAGTCAGGATAGACGCGGTTCCAGTTATTGATGCCGGGTGACACCCAGGTCTCAAAACCCGCGTCTGTATAGGGTTTCATGTACTTGATGAAGCCGTTGGGATTGGGGCTGTACTGCCAGCCGATGGCGATGGTGTCGCGCTTGAACTGCTCCGGCATTGCCTTCAGCAGGTCGGGCTCGTGCTGCGCGATGTCGCCCCAGAAAAGCAGCCGGCGGTTGAGCGGACGCAGCGTGGTGTCGATCTGCTGCATGAAGTCGAGATACACCTTGCCGAGACCGTTGGCGTCGACCGCAGCCTTTGTCTGGCCGAGCCCGAGGTCCTCTGTTTCATCCGCGCCGACATGCAGAAAGGGCGACGGATAAAGCTGCGCAAGTTCGCCGAACATCTGCGAGATCAGCTTCAGAGACCCCGGCTGCCCGGGAGCGAGAACGCTGCCGTGCGGGGTCTCGGCGAGCGCCTGATACTGCTCGTAGACGAGCATGTGGCGGACGTGTCCGAAGGCTTCCTGCTCGGGCACAACCATCACATGAAATTGTCGCGCGTACGCCACCAGTTCGCGGGCGTCAGCCGCCGAAATGCTGCCTCCCGGCGGCGCGGGCAGTGGGTTGGAGGCGTACTGCTGCGTGTTCTCAAAGTAAGGCGAATAGAGATTGCACTTGTACGCCGCGATGGTGCGAATGACCTTCTTCTGGAACTCCAGCGTGTCGATAGGGCCGCGCGACATGTCGTCGTCGAGGCCGCGGTACTTCATCGCCGGCCAGTCGCGGATGGTGGCGAGTTGGAGTGTGGGCTGCGGGCCGTCGGTGATGAGCTGCTTGACGGTTTGTAGGGCGTAGAAGATGCCGGAGGCGGTGTCGGCGGTGAGGGAGAGGCCGTTGTAGTCGGGGATGATGGCGTAGCCTTCGGGGGCGAAGTCAGGGGGG
>DASRLB010000320.1:0-5982 GCA_035648695.1 Acidobacteriaceae bacterium
CACTCCGCTTTGATGCTGCGCGCTATTCGCCCCCTTCCAAGGCGCTGGCGCCTGGGGCCCGTGCAACCACCTCGCGCCTGAACCCCATACTCGTGCCCAGCATATAATAAAGCAACCGGCGAGCCGAACGGCATTAACAGAATATTACACATTTGCAGCGATACTTTTATCAATTTATTGCTCATGCAAATTGCAAGTCGAGTCCCCATCAGCCGTTAGTCCAGGCCTTGCTCAATGAACCGGCGGTTGCGCGCGGGCAGGCGCTACATTGTTCACTGCACGTCCGCCCTCCCGCTTCCCACCTCCAAAGGCCACGCGATCCGCTTGCCGCGTCTATTTAGCGCCACCGCCAAGCTTTATGGATGAGTCCGCCGCATAATTAGCTGCGATCCGGTTCTATTCCCGAACCGGTTTCTGCTCCTCGGCTTCTGTTCCTCGCCACATCATATTTCACAGCTTTTGCAGTTTCGTTGAGAAGGGCCGTATCCCGAAATATCGAATCAGACCTTCCGCGAAGCTCGCCATCGTTTTTACTGGCGCTTCAACCCAACCGTCTTCGGACTCCTCAGCCGTCAACCTATCTGGTGGGAGCATCGCTAACATTCCCGCGAGATTCTCCAACATGGGCCGGCTCGGCCCATCTGCGGTCCACCTTACAGCGGTGTCACGAAAGGTTATTGGTTGAGCAGCGTCGGAGGGATGGACAAGCCAGAGCTGCCGGGCAATTTGACGCCCATCGTGAAGAGACCTCAATTGCAGGTATTTGAGGGTATCATTCCAGTGAGAATCCCGGATTGTCCGCGTATACTTCGCATCCATCACAATGACATGTTCTACGATAGCGCCTTCACTGCCGGGCAGCGTGAACTCCACCAGCAAATCCGGGCTCCAAGCCACGTCGTGGCTTTCTCCTTGGAAAATGGAGCTGTCCTTTCGTTGCCGTGCCGTCGCTTCACAATAAATATACGGTTCATAGCGTACATTAACGATGCGCCCGTCTCGATCTTCAAAGCTCAACGTTGTCCCTCGATCAATGTCAAGCGTAAAGCGATAGCGTGTGTGCTGGCCTAGTAATCCCGCCTCCGAGCGGCATCTCAATCCGCAGTGTCGCATGGCGGAAGCAAGTTGAATGAAGACCCACTGCTCGTACATCCTTTGCGTTGATTTGATTCGCAGGTCTGCGCCATCATCAAGCACGACGGTTGAAGAGAACAGATATTGCTCAACCGCGCTCCGAAGCCGATAGTAGGGTTCAACGTACCTAAACACCGGTGAATTCGGAAACGACATCGAGCGCCTTCTACTGCGAAGAAATGGTAGCCGCTCCGCAGCGGAAATTTCGGCATTGAGAGACTCGGCGATCTTGGCTGCGACGAGAAGTCGCTCCACCTTTGGGATGTCGTTCGATTCGTACAGACTTGGCTGGTCATCAAAACGCGTGTCTCGCATCGGACGGTCCGCCTCAATCGCATCGACGTGGACGCGGATGCTATGTAGGCACTCGTTTATTCTTTCCTTGAGGAAACCCAGGACACCGGAAATGACGTTGTGCTCGGGGATGTCCGTACTCTCCCGGATAGTGTGGCAGAGCGCCTGAAATGGGCGTGTTGCGAGCCGGCCCCGTGGGTCAATTCCCGCCGCGACCAAGCGGCTGACGCCCGACGCAGAAATCCGTTCACCACCCCAGCAGAGCTTAAGTTCCTCCCTCGATGCAAGCCCTCGCACCGGGTCTGCGGCAATTCGACCCAAAGCATCAGACACCCCCCGCCACACTTCTCTCAACGAAAGAAGCTCCATCTGGCTTGAGCGGTGGCTTACGCCGGATTGGACTGGTCCGAGGTCTAATCGTCGCGTAGACTTCGATGTGAGATCGAAGACCAGACCCGAGGCAAGGCGGCGAATCTCATCGAACATGGCATGATAGCGCAAGTCATTCAGCTTTGTCGGATTAACGTAGACGGAAACCGCAGCGCGCTCCCTCCATCGGTCCTGATGAGCAGGCCCCCGAGACATTAGCCGGACTTCGACGCGACCTTGAGCGCTCTCGAAATGTTGGGCATCATCCCACAGCACCAGCTTCTTCCGGCCGACCGGTCCGGAACCCGAAAGTATGTCGCCGATCATCAATTGGTAGTCGGTTTCCGGCTCGCGGTCCTCAACCTCAAATCCGAAAAGCTGGGATTCTTCTATTGGCTCTCGTAGAAGAGTTGCTGATCCAGTGTCAACCGGAACAGAAATGATTGGATCACCGAACCGTGTGATAGAAAAGGTAGCCATAGGAGCGTTGGCTGATTCCAGAACTATTCTTGCAGTGCTGACCCAAACTGCCGCTCGTCGTCACGAATTTCTTCCATGAGCAGGACCGATTCCGCAAACGCCCCGCCCTTTTCCGACAGCAACCGCAAGAGCTTTTCGAACGCCGCACGGGATTCACGACGGAATAAGCCCCGAAGCTGTATCTGCGGTAAGAGCCGTTGCGTGATTTGCATATCGAGAGCTTCGTCGGCAGAGCATAGTTCGGCAGGCGCGGAGCAGATGAAACGCGCGATTGCGCGCGATCGTCGCGGTGTTAGCGGACATCCTAAATTAACGAGATGAGGACTAAGGGAATCGAGCATGCCCGCGATTCGCTTATCCAGATTAACTACCGCCGCGTTCCATTGCCGCAGCTGTCGTAGTGTTAAACTCGCTCCTTTGCACGACGGGCGATCAGAATCTGTGGCACTGGTCACGTTTGGAGGCCGAAGCCTTACCACATTTGCTCGATCCAGCAGCCGTTGACTGAGAGGTCGGGTGGTTTCGTCAAGATTCACGGTTCCGGAAAAACGGAGCGTGGGTGGGAGATCAAGATTTGCCCAAGGAGCAAAAACCGTGCGGTGATCCACAGATTCGACTGCGAACAAGCGAAGCGTGCGTGGCGTCCCGTAATGCTCTATAAGTGGCATAAAACTGCTGAAGTAGTGCTCGACTTGTGCTAAGTTCATCTCGTCGAGACATACTAAGTGTATACCGCTATCGACGCCGTGTAGCGCATGCTCAGTCGCCGCGAAAATAAGCTGCTGCACGAGCCCGCTTTCCGAGGGTTGAAAAGATCGCTCGAGTGCATTGACGTGGCCCAGTAGGTCGCGCGAATCCAGCCACGACGGGCTTACACTAACTCTTAAATAACAGGATTGGCGACGATCAGTTTCGTCACCCGCTGCGGCCTCCTGGTAAAGGCTTGGCAATGTTGATTTTCCTATGCCCGGGGGGCCGGAAAGAATCGTGAGATCGCCGCCAATCACACTCAGGTGGAATGCAACCAGATCGCGGCGTCGATGGCGAAAGCCGGAGCTCTGGACATGCGCCTCAAAGCGATTAAAGAATTCTGCCTCCGATAGGATATCGGTACCAGATCGCTGCCGAAGAACAGCTGCAGGCATTGCGAGGGGCGGCGGCGCCTCTGCCGCCGTATGGGTCGGTTCGACGGATGAGATCGTCTCTCTGGCACCCGAGCCCAGCAAGTGAGGGACAAGCGGTGCAATTGCGAGGAATTGGTTAATTAGTTCGTTGCTCGCCGTTGATAACTTCTGAGTTACTTCAGTTAAATGGTCACGGACGATGCTGCGTTGCTGTTCCAGTTGAGCCTTTTGTTCTGCGATTGCCCTTTTGGTCGCCCTTTGTTCCTCTTCCCACTTGCTCCGCTCAGCCTTCAGTTCGTTTTCAAGCTCGTTGGAACTCCGCTTCCTTGCGGATTCAAGTTCGTCTTCGAGCCTCGACCGTTGCTCCTCCAATTGTTTTAGGACAGTCTCCAGCGCGCCTACCCGATCATTCACTTCTGCCTGTAGTCGCGCTGCGTTCTCATCAAGATAGCGGCTGGCGCGGGCGTCGATCTCAGCCTTCACATCCTTGTCGATTGCACCCGATTGTAGGATCGCTACGGCGAGTTCTTGCACCGCGCCGTCATCGGCATGAACCGCTTGGCGAACTGCGTCGAGCACCGTCTTGTCGTCACCCTTTGGAACATAGGAGGCATGTCCTTCGACGACCTCCTTCAGCTTGTCCAGCAGCGCGCCGAGCTGCTGCTTTTCCTTACGACTGAAAAGCTGGCCGGCCAACCCCATCACGATATCGCGGTTTGGCAGCAGTTTATGTTGGGCGACTGATGCTCGAAAGAGGATCTGCGCGCCACGGCCAGTTATCAGGTCGTATATGCACTCCACTAAATCGACGCCTTCATCGACGTTTCTGGCGGTCGTAGAGACAACTGCTGTACGAATTCCGAGATAGTCCTTTCCAAGTTTCTTCAGTTCCGCCGCCGGAATCTCGTGAACGGCGAAATCGCTCTGGCAAGGTCGTAACGAGATGCCGAATTCGTAGCCGGATTCCGATTCTGTACTTTCGGTTCGGAACGGGCCGTACAACCGGTCCTTCCACCGGACCAGAACGCGATCCGTTGGTGGTCGGTTTATTGAGATTACCTGGTCCAGCGATACAAGATCGCGCGGAGTAGAAACCGAGGCGCTGGTTACATGCAGGATTTCGACGAGCTCGTTTTCGCGCACAGGCGAGACCGTGCGAATGTCAACTTGAAACATTGATCTGCCGGGGCGTTGGTCCCGAGCACTCTCAATCCTCGCGGACAGAACTCTCCCTGGCTCCGCGAACTGCCGAGCGTTGTTCAGGAGCATCCACCAGATTTGGCCATTTTCCGGAAAATCGGTCCGTTGCGCCGGAGAATAATCTTCGAACGAAATCGGCACGAGAGAACAGAACTGGTTGGATACGACGCCATCATCCCGTGTCGCCTCGAAGGGACGCTGCGCCACAACCAGATACACTTTGTCGCCCACGGATGGGATACCCATACGCAATCCCCATAATAATCGTCACCCAAGCCGCTCGGGCGACGGACGCCATACGAAGCCATCCATTCATTGCTGCATCGTCTGAGAGGCGATAATGCTTCTCTTTAATCAGGAGACTCCCGAACATCCGAACAGAACAGCATGTCGCTTTAGGACTTTCCCGCGATTGGCGGGCGCGGCTGGAAGGTTAATCCAGGCTCGCCTCGAACGCTGCGGGGCTGCGATAGCCTATAGCCTAACGAACTATGCAGACGCTGTCGATTGTAAAACGCCGATGTATTCGAAGATCGCGCGGCGCGCTACTTCGTGGGTCGCAGACGCGGAAAGCGCGCGGGGCGAGGAAAACGTCACGGGTGTGTTTTTGCAATAATTTGACAAGGCTGCCGGCCCGGGTCATGCGTGGTATGATCATTTGTGCCGGCGCGACGACGGCGACCGGGAGGCGGCTCGTGACCAGGGCGTGCGGATGGCGAGCGGACCGCCGAACTCCACCGGCGGGACGGGGATGGCGTGCATCGGCCGGTTATTGTATGGTGTGCTCTCGGCGTGGTATTTCCCAGGATCAATCATCAGGATCGCCAGCGGTGACGAAGCACGATCGCCGGTACCGTGCCGCGCCGGAAACTAACTGCGTCCGGCTCTGTAGAAAACCTCATTAAATTAGCATAATGTTGTGCGTAATCACCCTCAGCAGCATATCCCGGCATCGGCTCCAATGACTGCGCCCGCGCAACGCCGAGCCCAGGTTTCGCTTGAGCATCGAAAACACCGTCTCCACCTGCGGACGCTGGCGATACGCTTTCTTGTTGAACCGCGTCTTCATCAATCTCCTGTATTTATCCGCCGGCAACGCCTTGGGGTCTTTCAACGGCCTGCCTGCCGTAGGGGGGATCGTCGAGCGTATTCCATGGTAGTCGCGCAGCAAACCGTGATTGTGTGCCGAGTCAAAGCCGGCGTCGCCCACCATGTTGCCCAGCGTGATCGACGCCGGCAGCTGTGCCATCACGCCGTCGAGTTGATCGACATCCGGCGTGGGGCCCGCCGAGGGGACGGCGGCCAGGATCGCGTGGGTCGCGCAGGAGATGATGAGCATCAGCTTGCCGTACCGTTTGTATGAATGCCGCTTTTTAGGCTC
>DASRLB010000321.1:0-7242 GCA_035648695.1 Acidobacteriaceae bacterium
AGCATCATTTTTCGAAGTTGGGTCACAGGGACCTCCTTGTGACCCACGCTATTCCTCTCAACTCACGACTGCCGCTCTTTCACCCCACGCGTAGCGTCCGCCGCGCGGGCGGCTTCGTTCAAACGGCGCAGTGTTTAGAAATCCTATTGCTGTCGCGAAATCCCCATTTCGCCAAGTTTGGTCCCTGGATGCGAAGGGCTGTTACCAACAGGAATCAGCTCCCGGACTGACGCAGCCTTTTCTCCGAGAGTAGCGCGTGACACGGCCGGGACGGTCCCAATTCCTACATCGCCGCGTTTATCGCGTGCGCAGATTGGACCCACCAGGTGGTTGTGGAGACATAGCTGCTCACCAGGCCGGAGAAAACGAAAGAGAAAGGGCAGTGGCGAAATGGCGATACAAGCGGCGCGTCATGGCGAGCTTGAGCAGCCAAAGCACTGGCGCGGCTACGACCGTTTATCCCCAGAAAGTGGGGAAAAACGGGGCGTGACTAGCTTGATAGAATGCATTTCGGTTTGAAGAGATGCGTATCGGCACGACTCAGGGGGAGTGCGTGGATTTTCTGATTCCGCTCAGCGAGGTTCATCTCAAGAGAATCCTTCATAAGTTCGCCAAGTATTACAATCGCGGCCGACCTCACTCGGCGTTGGGACCTGGAAATCCCCGAGCCGCCTCAAGCTAAGATTCCGGCCAGCGTCCATCGGCATAAGCTCCCTGACGGTTACCGCGTCACCTCAAGGGCGATCCTCGGCGGGCTGCACCACAGATATGGCTTGGAAAAGGAGGCCGCATGATGCCGGATTGAGGTTTTGCGGACGACAAGTATAAGCACATCCCCAACATACTGGGCTATTCAGTGAGCGAACGGGTCGCCGCGCATGCCCTCCGATTCCTTCGGCATCGGACGAAACGGCAAGCATCCGTGCTGGTCATCCGTACAGAACGGGGGCAGCGTGTTCAAGTCGAGGGGCGCGCCGAGATACACATGCTGTACGACTGCCGCATCGTAGGGCGGCGCCGGCGCACCAATTCGAATCTGCCGGCCGATCTGCAGAATCCGCGGCAGCTCGAAATAGCCCATGACGGTCGTGGTCCCGTCGCCCGGCGCAAAATTGTGCCGTAGGCCGAGCGCATGACCGACTTCGTGCGCCACGATGTACCTCAGGTGATCGTTCTGCTGTTCGAGATCTCCATCCATCATGGTATCGGGCAAAACGAAGATGTCCGCGTGGAGGATCTGTCCCGTCAATGGGTCGCTCTGGATATATGACGTGGACATGAAGTCACCAGAAGTCACCCACTGAATGACGTTGTAGTCCGGACTCGGCGCCCGGACCGAGGGAGGCGCATCGATCACCCGAATCAGGGATCTACCAAACGCCCGGTTCCAATACAACACGCCGTCGCGTACGGCGGCTCGATAATCTTTGGGAATGGCAGACGATAGCGCGAACACGATCGGCTCGTGAACGTCGAACTTCATGGCATACAGAACCCAACGGCCTGAACGCCACTGCGGGTAGGTTTCGTAGAACCCGAACCGTCGCAAGTTCTTCATCTCGAACGGGCGGAAGTCGGGAGACGGATTGTACAAACTTAGATAGTAGTGAACGAGGATGCGCTGGCCGTCGTCGGTACGGGCGTCCTGGTCGAACACCAGGAGGGCATCGTGGTACGACACGGATACGACCTTCCGATCGAAGAGCCTCAATGTTGTCTGATCGTGCCTATCGATCCGTCCGTAATAGTCTTCCCCTGTGCGGTCTTCCTCGGAGTAAACCCTGTCGAACCCTTCATTCAGATCAACATCGAGGCTACTCCCGGTCTCGTGACGGATGGGAATAGTCGCCAGGATGTGCGTAGCAGAGCCGTCTCGCGGATCGGACAGGTCGAGCACGTGCAGGACTGCTCCAGCTCGCTGGAAGATAACAGTCCGACTGCGGCTTGTTCGAAAATCCTGACGCCCACTCTGCAGTTCGTAATTAACCTGCAGAAGAAATCGATGCTCCAGCTCAACTTTCTTTAAGGTGGCAGTTTGCAGCGGCACAGCTTGCACGCCTGGCAGACCAATGGCGATCAGGAATTCGGCGGCAAGTAGGTGCAGCAATCGCATGACCGAGTGTTGTCGTACTCCCAAGAGCCATTCTATCGAGTGGTGCCGCTGTTTGGCATCGAGTGAGAGCCGATTGCCGCCCGGCCTTGCTGTTTCTTGTGGGCCAGCACGGAGGCGGTGCGTTCGGCCACCAGGTTTCGCTCCAGTTCGGCGCACCCGGCCATCAAGGTGAGGAACATGCGGCCCATAGCCGACGCCGTGTTCATGCCGGTGCCGCCCATGTCCACCAGGTGCAGGGCGATCCCGGCCTTGTCCCACGCCTTCGTTTGGCGCAATGCGTCTTCAGCGTCCCGAAAGAGCCGGTCCAGCACCCACATCATTCCTGTCGATAAATCCCCATTGCGCCAAGATCGGTTCGTGGATGCGAAGGGCTGTTACCGACAGGAATCGCGGCAGTGGCAACTATGGCGCGTCTTCAGCGATTTGCCGAGGTGTTCGGCGGACGCAAGCGCGTTTCTCGGGAGTAATCGTCCGTGCAAGTTTCCACAACCCGATATATGGATAATCACGCTCTGTAGGCAGCACTTGGCCGTCTTTTGGGCGAGCGGTGAACCACCAAGGGGAAACCTCCAGTTTAATTCTCCGAAGGCTTCTCTATTTTTTCAATCACCATCACATCGACCGCCGTCTTGGTCGATTCCAGCTTCAATCCGAGCTGTTGCTGGAATGCGACGAAAATATCGGGGGGCTCATCAGGGTCGGAAGCGGTGCCGGGCGGGAGCGGGCCGAGGGAGGCCAGCTGGGACGGGTCGGGAGTGAATTTCAACGTGAAGTCGTATTTTCCGGTGAGGCCGGTTCGATTTACAACGGGTCGGTCCATGAGGTTGCCCTGCAATGCATTCGCCACCGAGTCGAGGATAGCGTTGCGGACGTTAAGGGTCATGCCGCCGCCGGGTGCGCGGCCAAAGCCCACTCCGGGAGAACTATTCGGATCCGCCTGGCTCACGGCAATCTTCGCGCCGGTTTTGAGCACGGTGATGGTATACGCCGCCAGCTCTTTCTTTTCGATGTGGAACTTGAGTTGAAACCGATCGGCGAGCAACTTCTGAATCATGAGCTTCAACTGGTCCCTGCTGGGCTGGCCGGGAGTGTCGGGCCGCCCAGTGACGTCGTACTTTTCGGAATCCATCCACCCCGCTTCGCCAATGATCTGGTGGGCGTGCATGTTGTAGGCCAAGGTGATGAGCCAGTTCACTGAGGTGTTGACGGTGATCACATCCTGGCCTCGGAAGCCATACCCCTGCCCCCCTCCGCGTTGGGGGTCGCTGGGCTTGATGGTGGCTACGGCAAATTCCGGCTTCGCCGTTGCGGGCATCACGAGTGGCGGAGGCGGCGGCTCCGGAATGGCCCAGGCGGTTTCGTTGGTGGCGCGAACCAGATTCAACGGGAGAGCGGGACCTCCCTGCGTCCAGTTCCCCCTGATGGTGTTACCGTCCCCGCTAAGAGTTCCCTCGAACGCTCCGTTCAACTGTGTGATGGAGATTTTCACCGCGGAGCTTTTGAGCGTAATCGTGGTTGCGTTAATGGGCGTCGGATTCTGATCGATGCTGTAGAACACGCCCTTCAGGCTTTCGTCGTCAGCCCGTGAGATCTTCATCACGATGCGCAGGTCCACTGAGCCGTTGGGCCCATTGACCTTGAGGGCGCCCTGCCATGTTCCGGTTACGTTTTGGCCGACCAACGCGCTCCCTGGCAAAGCCAAGAGGGCGAATATCGACAAGAGCAATCTTTGCATCCGCGAGCTCTTCATGCGCCAGCTCCTTTATAGACACTGTATCGTAACGGTTGAGTAAAGACGCGAAGGATGACGCACGCTCGTGTACATAGGCTTCCCGTCGGCCCATCGTTGGCCAGATACGGCGTTCCGGGAAATTACTCTCGATAAGTCGGCCAGGGTCCGGCAACGCAGGCGGGGTTGGTGCCGCTTATCGGCGGAGCAGGGCGTTTATCGTTACCTATCTGCGAAGCCTCACCGCCAGATGAGATTGGGCGTCCTAGGCGGTCTCGACCAAGTCCGGCGGCTTGGTAGTAGATAACATATCTTTACCGTCTATCACAAGAGCAGACTGATCGATCTACACTGCGCCGTTTTGCGGGTTCTATCCGCTTGATCTAGAATGAGGCGGGAGTGGCCAAGTTTGTTGACGAACTGTAAGGGGAAGCGGTCTCCGGGTGGACATTCAGGTAAGCAATTGCGTCGCCATCGTTCCGCCGATTCCGGCGCTTTACGGCTTCACCCAAGACGGTCGGTTAGTCAGTTCTCCGACGGGCGCGAAACTTTGTCGATGACGATGACATCGACAGGCGCTTTTGTTGATTCCAGTTTCATGCCGAGTTGCTCCTGAAAGGCGGTCACGAGGTCGGGTAGAGGATCGGCTCCCGGAGGCGGGGCGAGCCTGAGGTTCATTTGGGTGAACTGCGTTTCGTCCGGAGCCCATTTGAGAGCGATGTTGTAGCGGCCAGTGAGTCCGCTTTGGTCGACCACGGGACGGTCGAGCATGACGCGTTGCATTAGACTCGCCATATCGGTCATGGTGGCGTTGCTCATGGTCATGACGCCGGTGCCGGGAACGGAGCCCGCGAAGGTGCCGCCGCCATTGCTCCCCTGAGATTCGCTCCTCGTCATCTTGATGGCCGCCAGACCGCCCTTGCCAACATTAATCGTGTAGGCCGAGAGTTCGCGTTTTTCGATGTGGAAGGTGATCCCGAAGCGGTCCTTCACCAGGTTCTGGACCATGATGCGCAATTGGGCATCGGTAGGCCTGCCTCCTTCAGGAAGCTTTGCGTTGACTTCGTAGCGATCGGAGGTCGCCCATCCAGGAAGACCGACGAATTGTCTGGGGTGCATGTTGAAGCCGAAGGTCAGCAGGTAGATCAGCGAGGCTCCGTGGGCCTGGTAGCTACTAGCCCCGATGCCATAAGTTCCGGAAGGGATGTTGGTGAAGGGAGCGGGTTTGATGGTGGAGACTACGAATTCCAGCGGCACATCTTTCGCGAGGAGCGCGGGCGGCTTCGGCAGTTCCCAGGCTGTCTCCAGGGTGGCGCGCTTTAATGGCATAGGCATGGAGTTGGCTCCCTTGATCAGCTTGCCGGCAATGGAGTTGCCGTCAGCGCTCAGCGTGCCTTCATAGGTCATGCCCGCGATAGACATCTTCGCGGTGGTGCCTTGTAGAGAGATGTTGGCGACAGGCATTTGTACGTTGGTATCCAACAGAAACATGACGCCTGCGAGAGAGCCGTCGGTGCGCGTGACTCTGATCGCGGCGCGGCTTTCGGGTGCATTCGGCATCGTGACGTTCCCTTGCCAGACTCCTTCGAGGGACTGGGCCATCGTCAGGAGGGAGAAGACGGGCGACAACAGCAGAACTCGCAAGATGTGACTGTTCATGGGGCCTCAAGCAGTACTCAGCGGAATTTCCATTTAGGGTTCCCGAGCACCGTTGATTATATCGCCACCACGTCCGCCCTTGGTAATTCCCGCTCTTCAGATTCTAATAGCGCTACCAAGTCGGGCACGGTAAGTTGCGGAAGTGCGAGCGGGCGTTTGATTAGACCGAGAAGTCGGCCAGTGTCCGGTAATCCAGGCGGAGAACACATGCGGAAGCACAACGCCAGATCGAAACTTGACGGCCTGCGTTGGCACCACCGGATTGCTGTCGCGAAATCCCCATTTCGCCAAGATCGGTTCGTGGATGCGAAGGGCTGTTCCCGCCAGCTATCGGTAAACACTTCGCGACTAGCCACGATTAACCTAATCGGTCGAATCCAGGGCCTCAACGCTAAGGCAAACGGCCGGTGAGTGAACGATACATGTGCCCGTTTGTTCATGAGCATCCAAACGGACGGATCTCAGCCTATCAAGCGCTCGAGATTCAAGAGCTCCCTTGAGCAGCGGCTCAATAGTGGGATCGCGAACGCTGGGGCTCGAATAGATCGCGACAATGGAGACGACCTCCGCCGCAAAGCGGTCATGTTTACGGGTGATTTTCACCATGGAGCCCTTGCCCCATCCAGACCCCATGGTTACCGTGAGCGGCAATACCATCCTGGCACCGTCATTGAGGCGACGAAGCCAGCGCACATCCGGATGGGTAACCCCGGCGTTGATCAGGATCGCGTCGCATAAACCTGGATCGATACTCGCGCCATCGCTAGACTCGACTATAACGTTGGCGTGTTGCCGGAGGCTTTCGCTCGCCTGCGCTGCAAGATCGGGATCGACTTCGGCCGCAATGATTCTGCCGGCGGGACCGACCACCTCCGCCATGATGGCAGTATAGTAGCCCGTGCCGCAGCCTACATGAAAAACGCGATTACCCTCCGCGAGATTGAGAGCAGCGATCCAGCTTGCCAAAGCGCTGGGCTGTCCATTGTTCAGGTTTTGAGTCCTTTTGAGGGCAACGACCACGTTGTGATACACATCGCGCACGTCATTTGTCTCGCGATAAGCGAACTGCTTCGCAAGCATTCCCCCGCCAATTTGCCAGGGCGAGGGGCCTAGGAACTTCTCCCGTTGGACACGAGCAAAGGCTGCCACCAGCAGCGGTTGCGCAATACCAGCGACAGCGCCTATTTCTTCGGCGTAAAATCGGCGATACTGCTCGACCGTCGGAGCGTTGACTCTTGATGCCGTCATGATCCCTCCCCTTGCGGCTTATTTTGTCCCGTTGTAAGGCTACGTAGTTGCAGTGCTGAGTCCCTGAGAATAGATCGCACGCGATCTTCGCGATCAGAGTTTCCCGAACTCCACCTCGCGGCCATCAAGCCAGCGGCAATAACTTCCTGCAGGGGGCTCGCAATGACGACGGCAGGTGCTCCGAGTTGCTCGCCGAGTCCATGAAAACCTGAAGCGCGCGACCAAATCTCATCGATCGAGCCTGCTTGTGATCGGACAACCCTTTGGCCTTCTTTCGTCAGGCGATAGATGTGACGTCCCTCCTTTAGGCGGGACTCGATGAGGCCTTCCTTTTGAAGCTGCTTGAGAGCCGGATAGACTGTACCGGCGCTGGAACGATAGAGTTCGCCAAGGCGTTCGCCCAGGGCTTTCATGAGCTGGTATCCGTGGTTGGGGGCTTCGGCTAACATCGAGAGGATGGCCAGGCGGACCTCACCGAGACCGAAGAAACGCG
>DASRLB010000322.1:0-4516 GCA_035648695.1 Acidobacteriaceae bacterium
AGGGCCTTCAGGTCGTCGCCCTTGATGACGGTCGAGCTGGCATTGGAGTCGGAATCCACGCTGACGGTGGCCGCGTCGCTGGTCACGTTGATGGTGGTCGTCTGGTCGCCCACCACCAGCTTGATGTCCAGCGCGACGGTAGTGCCGGCCGTGATCTTCAGGTTGGCCTTGGTCATGGTGGCGAAACCGGGCATCGTCACCGTCATGGTGTAGACACCGGCGGGGGCCGAGACACGGTACGTGCCGTCGCTGCCCGACTTGCCGTTGACGGGGTTGCCGCTGGCCGGGGTCAGCGTAATGTCCGCTCCCGGAATGATCGCCGCATCGGGATCGGTCACAAGGCCGCGAATAGTGCCATTGGCGGTCTGGGCGAAGAGGGCCGCGGGCGTCGCGATCGCAAGCAGCGCCGCACACACCGCGGTAATGCCGGCTTTGGCGGCCCGGGTTGCAAACCTACGTTTTCGAACACTCAACAAAGACATCCACACTCCTCACTACGGACTCGGGCAAGCTACAAGGGGTTACAAATTCGGTCTTACGGGTTTGGGCCGCCGCCAGGTTGCGCGGACGAGCAAGCCTATCGCGCGCCGCCGCCACCGCCACCAGGGCCAGCGCCGCCGCCGCCACCGGTGTCGGGCTCGCTGCCCATGCTCCACGGCGTCAACTGCGTGTCTCCCTTGGGCGATGCCCGCAGGATAGGCTCCACCCCGGCCAGCAATGTGACTGCCGTAGGATGGGCGGCATCCGCGGGCGGCTGGGTTGCCACGATCATGACGGCGTCCCCGACTTTCAGCCCGCCCAGCGTTTCCGTGGGCAGGCGCGAGAGCATTTGCGAAAGATCGTTGCCGGCTGCCCGAGCGGCGCCGCCCCCAGGGGCCGCTCCGCCGGCAGGCGCCGCCCCACCGGCAGGTCCTGCCGCTACAGTAGAACGCGCAGCGAAACGGGCCGCCACCTCGGCCGGAATGCGGCGCAGATCGCTGTTCGCCGCGACCTTCACGGTCACCACCTTCTTGGTCGCGAGGTCTTTCAGGGTGACAGTGCCGTTTGCACTATCGATAGACGACAGCAGGCCGGAAAAATTGCGGAACGAGCCGGTAACGATGCCGTCGGCCTGGATGGAGCTGCCGTCGGCAGCGCGAGTCCCGCGCACCCGCAACTGGTCGCCCGGGCGGATATCGGATATCTGGCTCGCGACAGCATCTTCAAACTTCACCGAATCGCCGGAGTAACGCCGAAAGGTGGTCGTCGGCATGACGTGGACGGTGAGGCTGCGCGCTCCGCTCATGACGACGATGGTGCCATTGGCCGCGTCGACCGTCTGCACCAGACCGCCCCCGCCCCGCTGCCACGCTGCCTCTTCGGCGGCGTGGGTCTCGGCGATGGCAGCGGACTTCATCACGATGACGCGCACGGCGTGGAGAGAATTCGCTGCGTCGCCGGCTGTACCGGTGACCAGCACCTTGTCGCCGACGGCCACGTTGCTTAGTGTGGTTGGCGTGGCATCGCTGAGAGTCTTGCTGCCGGGCGGGACAAGCACCACCTGGGCGGCGCTGGGCACGGCCACGGTGATCTCCTGGCCGGCGCTGTTGGTGACCGTGAGGCTGTCGGCGGTCGAGGCTTTGACGGTGCCGGCGGCCCGCGGGGGCGCCTGCGCGCTCGCCACGCTCGCCAGCGCCATTGCGGCCACGCAAAGGATTGTGATTGCTCTACTTCGTGCCATCTGATTTTTGTCCAGTTCTCTCGCTTCGGGGGTCCGGTTCTCTCGCTTCGGGCCGCGCCACAGTCGCGCAAAAGCTGACGGGCATTCCCTGCCGAAAAGAGTTCCTGCTTGGGATACGATTGAGGGTCCCAAAAGTTTCTAAAATTGCCGCTATGTTCTATTTTCGCTCAGGACAAGTGTGTTATGCGCGCAAAAAGGATGCGAGTGGGCGAACATCGCCCGCCCCGTTCCTTGATTGGATGCGGATTGCGCCCTTACGGTCTAGGGAAGTTTTGAGTCGTCCGTGACAGGCAAATCAAGGTGGGATGGGTACTTGGCCGAGCCGTAAATGCTTACAGTTTCAGCCTTGTAAGCGTCCGCCGGGGCCGACATGATGTTTTCCACATAAGTCTGTGGATTGCGGTCGTAGAGCGGGAACCAGCTCGACTGCACCTCCACCATCATCCGATGGCCCTTGAGGAAGGTGTGGTCGCAGCCGTGGAGGCTCCATTTGTACTCGTTGACCTCGCCCGGCTTGACCGGCTGGGGGTCCGTGAAGCTGTTGCGATACCGCCCGCGCAAAATCTCCTCGGCGACCATCAGTTCGTACCCGCCCTCGCTCTCCGGCGCAACATCGATCAGCTTGACGACCCAGTCCGAATCCGTGCCGGTTGTGGCCGCGAACAGATCGGCGACCACATCCCCCGTAACCGTGACGTTGTCGGCCAGCACCGGCGTCTCGAAGTTGGCGAGGTCCTTGCGGCCGAAAACAAATTTCTGGTCCTCCACCAGCCACGTCCGCCACGTCGAGCCTTCACCGTAAGTGGACTGGATAGGCCGGTTGCGGTACGGAATAGGATCGGCAGGATCGGCAACATACGCCGCGGCCTTCACGTCGTACGCGCCCTTGGGAGCGGTGAAGGTGAGCGTCTTGTCCGGCTCCAGGTAAGCGCGAGCTTCGTGGAAGCCCGTCTTCGGGGGCCATATAGCATAGCGGTGCCAGGCGTTCTCGCCGGTCCTGAAGCTGGCCGTGTCGGCGAGGTCGAAGCCGGGCTTGCCCTTCAGGTAGAACTCGAAGAACGGGGCTTCAATGTCGTGCCGGTAGTATTCCCCGGTCTTCTGGGCGCCGAATGAAATTTTGCCGAATTTTCCGCCCAGCAAATCGCCCGGTCCGAACCCCCAGCCGCCGTGGTTCCACGGTCCGATGACCAAAAATACTTTGTGCAGCGGGTCGTTGGCGGGCTCATGCGGACGCAGCGCGGCGTACTCGGCCTGCGTCCCCCACATGTCCTCCTGGTCCCAGTAGCCGCCCACTTCGAGCGTCGGGACCTCGGGCTTCGACAGATGCGGCTCGACCGCCATGTCCTGCCAGAACTTGACGTAGGTGGGCTGCGAAAGAAACATCTTCGCCGTCGGCAACTGCGTCATGTGCGCCGCTTCGGCCGCGCCGGCGAAGTTGACGTGCGAGAGAAAAAAGTCGAACTGGTCGCCCTTGTTGTCGACCGTAGCGTCGGTCTTCTGGGCTTCGAGCTCCTGCACATAATCGAACCCGTAAGTCTCGCGGAAGGCGCCGTTGTGGAAGAAATCGTCGCCCAGCCAGATGTCCGTCATCGGCGCCTGCGGGCTGATCGCCTTCACCGCGGGATGCGCGTCGATGCCCGCCATCATCGCCAGAAAGCCGGGATAGCTCACCCCAAGCACGCCCACCTTCCCATTGTTGTTGGGCGTATTTTTGAGCAGCCAGTCGATGGTGTCGCGCGTATCGGTCGTCTCGTCGACATCGTTCTTGGTCGTGTGTGCGACGATGGGGCGGTTCATCACAAACTGGCCCTCCGAGCCGTAGCGTCCGCGGATGTCCTGGTACACGAAGATGTAGCCGCTGGTGGCGAGGTCCGGCTTGCTGAACTTGACCGTGACTTCGCTGGAATTGGCGACGCCGTAGGGCGTGCGCGTGATCAGGAAAGGCAGCGCCGGTCCGCTCGTGTCGCTGCCCACCGGGCGCACGATGATGGTGTGCAGCTTTGCGCCGTCGCGCATGGGGATCATCGCTTCGAAGCGAACATACTCGGGACCGTGATAGTCCTTGAGCGCGTCGGCGAGCCGTTTGGCACGGTCGCCGGTAAATGCGGCCGTGCCGGGAGGCAACTGCTGCATGGCCGCGGAAGAAGTCGGCGCCGGACCCATCTGCGCGAAGCCCGACGTTGCCGCCAGCCAGAACAACGACAGAACAACGCCACAAACCGTGGACTTCTTCATGCGATCACTTTCCTTTCGTCTGCCGCTACGTAAGATTGGTGGGCGTGGCCGTGCATTGCCAGTTCTGGCGTGCGTGCGAACCGTCGCAGAACGGGCGCTTCTCGCTCATGCCGCAGCGGCAAAGGCTCACCGCGGGCTTGCCGGTAAGGTCCCACTCCTTGCCGTCGGCGTCCTTCAAAACGATGTGGCCTTCCACCCGCAATGGGCCGTTGGGACGAACTGTAATGTGGACCGCTTCCTCTGCCATGCAAAACCTCCGATGTACGAAGCAAGGATAGCAGCCGCGCCCGCCGCCGCGGTTCGCCGCCAAGGCACTCCGCCTCAAAAGTTGTCAAGCCCTCCAGCCTGTGCAAAACCCCCAAACCCCGCATAAACACAGGCAAAACTAATTCTCAAAACCTGGCGTGATTTATCTCTCAACTAGCCCGGATTTCTCACGAGCGATTATGTATTGGCTAAAAAATATATAGCAAAAGGCCGTATTTTCTGTCATAACAGCGTTGTCAAGACGAAGTTATAAACCAGAAAAAGGACGGCCTTTGATGACAGAGTGTACACAAG
>DASRLB010000323.1:0-6282 GCA_035648695.1 Acidobacteriaceae bacterium
CTGGATTGGGATGAAGCCTTCGACGTGGCGCGCCCGCTGGGCGCGCGCGGGTTGAAGCAGGTGATGATTCTGCCGCTGTGGTCGCAGGACGGAGAGATGCTGGGGGCGCTGGCGATCTGGCCTGCTCGCGATGGGCGAGGATCTCTGACGGAGACATTGAAAGGTGGGGCGCGGCGGCTGGCCGTGTCGGAACGCGTGCTGCAGCCGCTGGAGCTGCTGGCGCAAAAGCTGGGGCGGGCGGCGGATGTGGCGCAGATGAGCGAGCGGCTGGCGCGCGCGGAGAAGATGGCCGGTCTGGGGCAGTTGGCGCGGGGCGTGGCGCATGAATTGAACAATCCGCTGACCGCGGTGCTGGGGTTCGCCGAGCTGATCGTCGCGACGACCGGCGAGCAGAGGGTGCGCGAGGATGCGGTCGCCATCGCCGGCCAGGCGATGCGGATGCGCGACACCGTGGGAAGTCTGCTGCGCTTCTGGCATCCGGCGGCGCCGAAAGATTTGACTGTGGACCTGGGCGAGATGCTGCGCGGGCTGGTCGAGGCGGTCGAGCCGAGGATGCGGCGTCGCTGTGTGCGCCTGGAGTTGCAGGTGCAAGGCGATGCCTGCTGCGTCCGCGGCGATGAAGAGCGGCTGCGCGAGTTGTTCGAACATCTGCTGGACAATGCGGTGCAGGCGGTTGCGGGACGCGGCGAGCGCGACCGGTCGATCCGCGTGTCCGTGACGGGCATGGAGCCGCTGCTGCGGGTGGTGGTGACGGATTCGGGCGCGGGATTTGTGGAGGCGGCGAGGGTTTTCGAGCCGTTCTACACGGTCAAGCGGCCGGGCGGAGGGTCGGGGACGGGGCTGGCGGTGAGCTACAACATCGTGCGCGAGCATGGCGGCGAGATTTCGGCGGTCAATGTGCAGCCGCATGGAGCGGCCGTGGTGGTGGAGTTGCCGGTGGCGAAGACGGTAGTGGATATGGGGGAGTTGCAAGCGGTGGGGAGGGGCTAGGGATCAGGGATTAGAAAGCCCCGCTTGAGGCCGCTTCCGGACTGTAGTGACCAGCAAGAGGAGAAGGACGCCGGCGCTCGGGACGATGTAGGACGGCTCCGGGATCATGGCGATGGTGCCGGTCAAGGGAGTGGCGTTGGTCGTGACTGTGAAGGAGTCCGCGAAGTTGCTGCTGGCCCTGCCGGCGGGGTCCCCGATGGTGATAGGGCCGACCATGCTGTAACCGTTGACCGTCGCCTCTGTGAGGATTTCTCCTATCACCGTGTAGGTGCCGTCGGGCAGAATGATGGCATGGGTCTTCGCCTGGCTGATGGGAACAATATTATTCGGAGCGTTGACGGTGGCGGTCACATTGTCGTTGTAAGGTTCAAATGTCGAGCCTTCACCGGAAATGACCGCGAACGCAATCAAATGGGCGGCCGGCGAGTCGTCGGGGCCTCCGGCAATCATCAAGCCGTCCAAAGAGGAATCGAGCGTCACGAACCATCCATCGGGCGAGCCCGAAAGCGTGAACGTGCGTGAAAAATTTACGCCGGTGTTGGCGATGGAATCGGCGCCCAGGGCCGCGAAAACGTTGGACAGCGAATTGGCCACCGCCGAAGTGCCGGGCAAAGGCTCGTTGGCGGACCCCACCGCGCCAAACCCTCGCGACAGCACCGCGTCTCCGGACGCGATCAGAGCGCCCAGAGTGACCTGCCAGGGTTGGGTCCAAACCGCAATCGGGGTGGCGTGCAAAGCCGGTGGTGCGGGGACCACCAGCATGAATGTCGCCAAGGCGGCGATCGAAAGCAAAATGCGTCTCATAGTACCCTCCTGCGCCGAATGAATCGCGGCGGACGGTGTCCCAGAGCCCATTGAAATGTGTCGAAAATTTGACCCGAACCGTCAGCCGATGCCGCATCTCTTTGGATCTTGTAGCGGCTGCCAGTTTTCGCGGAGCGATACCGCGACCGATGCTCGGCCAATCCTGAAGGGGAGTCAAGAAATCTTTGGTAATGGTTACTTTTTATTTCGAGAAGTGAGGCCACCGCCGCCGCCTGGCGGTCGGGCATCGGTTGCCCTGAGGGCGGGATGACTACGACCATCCACCGGCGTAGACTGGCGCGATGAACAAACTCGCTCTCGTCGCCGCGATTTCCTGTCTATTTTCACCATTGGCCTCCGCACAGGCAAAGCGTGCGATGACGTTTCAGGACCTGCAGGCGATGAAGCGGGTGAGCGACCCGCAGATTTCGCCGAGCGGGAAGTGGGTGATGTTCTCGGTGACGGATGTGTCGCTGGAGAAAAATTCGAAGGTGAACCATCTGTGGGTGGTGCCGCTGGCGGGTGGGGCGGAGAAGCAGCTGACGTTCGGCGATGGGGAGTCGATTGGGCGGTTCTCGCCCGATGGGCGAATGATTTCGCTGACCATGAAGGACCAGATTTTCGAGATGCCGTGGAATGAGGCCAAGGGCACGGTCGGCAAGGCGATCCAGGTAACGAATGTGGATGGCGGCGCGGATGGGGCGATCTGGTCGCCGGATTCGAAGCGGCTGATGTTTGTGGCGAGCGTGTATCCGGAGTGTTCCGACCTTGGGGATTGGGCGAAAGAAGACGCGTGCGATAAGGCGAAGGATGAGGCTGCGGATAAGTCGCCGGTGAAGGCGATGATCTTCGATCACCTGCTGTATCGGCACTGGAATGCGTTTACGGGGGAGAAGCGGAGTCATGTGCTGGTGGTGGACTCGGCTGACGGGCGTGGCTTGCGGGATTTGACTCCGCGGAGTGCCGTGGGCGATGCGGAGACGCCGACGTTTTCGTTGGGTGGGCCGCTGGGGTACGCGTGGGCTCCCGACTCGAAGGAGATTGCGTATGTGACAAACCTGGAGGTGGGGTTCGCGAAGCCGGGCGTATGGCCGCAGCCGGGCGAGAGCACCAACAATGATGTGTTTACGCTGCGGTTGGATAAGCCTTTTGCGAAGGCGGTGAAAGTTTCGACGTCGCCGGGGAGTGATGATGGGCCGGCTTATTCGCCGGATGGGAAGTGGCTGGCCTGGCGGTCGCAGAAGAGGAATGGGTTTGAGTCGGATTTGTTTGCGCTGGCGGTATATGACCGCTCCGCAAAAACGGTACGCAATTTAAAACTCATGGTGCCTGAAATTACTTCTCCGCCTAAGAAGCATCCTTTGGATCAATGGGTGGATGAATTTACCTGGGCGCCGTCATCAGATGCTATTTACTTCGCGAGTGGTTCGAGAGGTGGAGAGGACATATATAACGTTGACCTTCTAAAGGACGTGGTTACTGATTACTCCCATTGGGAAAAGAAGGATCCTATTGATGGTGGAGATGCACCTGGCGAATATGGAGAAATAAGACTTTCTTCGGATGGGCGTTGGTTAGTTGCCTCGCGAATGAGCGTCCATGAACCATCGAAATTGATTTTGTGGGACGTTCTAAACGCTCAGTATGAAAATGACGCGGCCGCATCGAAAGGGCTTGAGGAACGACAACTTACCACGTTGAATGTCGAACTATTGAATCAGCTTGATCTTCACCCATTGGAGCCTTTCGAGTTTGAAGGTGCAGCGGGAAAAAAGGTCGAAGGCTTCATCGTAAAGCCGCCTAACTTCGATCCCGCGAAGAAGTATCCGGTGAAGTTCCTGATGCACGGTGGACCGCAGACGGCCTGGGGAGATTCCTGGAGCTATCGGTGGAATTGGGAACTGCTGGCGGCCGATGGGTATGTGGTGATCGGAGTGAATCGGCGTGGGTCGACCGGGTATGGGCAGAAGTTTGTGGACGAGGTTTCGGGGGACTGGGGTGGCAAGGCGTTCGTCGATTTGATGAAGGGGCTGGATTATGCGGAGGCCACTTTTCCATTTATAGACAAGAACCGCGAGTGTGCGCTCGGCGCGAGCTATGGCGGGTTCATGGCGAACTGGGTGCTGACGCATACCGACCGCTTCAAGTGCATCGTCACGCATGATGGTCTGTATAACGCGGAGTCGGCGTTCGGGTCGACCGAGGAGTTGTGGTTCAACGAGTGGGAGTTCCGGCCGCTCGCTGCGAATGGTGAAGTGGAGCAGACGAAGCCGGCGTATCCGTGGGACTACTTTGACAAGCCGACGGCGGAGAATCCGTTCCGCAAGAACTCGCCCATGCTGTACATCAAGAACGCGCGCACGCCGACGCTGATTATTCATTCGCAGAAGGATTACCGGCTGGATTTGAGTGAGGGGCTGCAGTTGTTTACGGCGCTGCAACTCCGCGGCGTGCCGTCGAAGATGCTTTACTTTCCCGATGAGGGCCATTGGGTGCAGAAGCCCCGGAACTCGCAGCTTTGGTATGAGACGGTGGACGACTGGTGCGATCGCTGGCTGGGGATGGGCAAGTATAAGGACGTAGGGCCGGAGAAGAATCCGATGGCCCACTCCGTAGCCCCCCACATCGGCGGATCGACAAAATAGCAAGCCCCAACGGCTCTATATTTTGCGTCGTAAAGTATCCGGGGGGAGGGGAGGGGGGTGCCATGGCCTATAGTCGAGAAAAAAAGCCAAAGCCTCCGCTGGAGCATGCGGGTTTGCTGGAGTACGCCGTGCGGTTGCTCGCCTCGCGCATGAAGAGCGAGCGCGATCTGCGGAGACTGATGCAGCAGCGGGCCGTGCCAGGGGATGATGGGCGCGAGGCGATGGATCAAGTCATCGCAAAACTAAAAGAACTTGGCTATCTCAGCGACGAGCGCTTTGCGGCGGACTTTACGCGGCTGCGCAAGGACAATGACAAGTTCGGCCAGCGCCGCGTGCAGCAGGGACTAATGCAGAAGGGGATTGCGGCTCCGCTGGTAAAAGAGGCGCTCGGAAGCGCGTATGAGGATGTGGACGAGGTCGCGCTGGCAAAGGCTTACGCCGAGCGCAAGCGTATGAAGAAGCCTGAAGGCGAGAAGGAAGTCGCCAAGGCGATGCGGCGATTGATGGCTGCTGGCTTCAGCTCGAAGGCCATCTGGAAGGTGCTGCGCGGTTGGGGAGCGGAAGTTGAGGAAGTCGATGTCGTCGAGGACTGATGTAGAGCGCATCGTCGCGCTCGACTGGTCGGGACGAGTGGATGCAGCGGGCCAGCGCCGCCACATCTGGGCCGGAATTTGGACCCCGGACGCAGGCGTAACGCTCGAAGCTGGACGAACGCGCGACGAGGTTGCGGAATGGCTGATCGAGATGGCCGCTGAGACGCCGCGAATGGTCGTCAGTATCGACTGCTGCTTCAGCTTCCCAGCGTGGTTTCTACAGGAGCATAGGTGCAAGACGGTGTTCGACTTCTGGGAGAAGGTCGCAGCCGGACAGGGCGAGCGCTGGCTGGCCCGCGAGTGCGAGGACGTGGCCCGCGATGAGCGCTTCTGGGGCAAGCCGCACAAACGGCCGGAGCAGTTCTGCGGCGAAGGCTACCGGCGCATGATGCGCGGGACCGATTGGGAGAACAAGGTCGCGCAATCGCTTGAAGGCGGAGACGCGACGCGGGCGGCGAAGATGAAGGGGATCACGCCGAAGTCTCCGTTCCAGATTGGCGGGAGCGGCAGCGTGGGGACGGGATCGCTGCGGGCGATGCCGTTCCTGCTGCGGCTGCGCGAGGCGGGGTTTCGAGTGTGGCCGTTTGAGGATGCGGCGCTGGGCGCGAGGCCGAAGCCGCTGGTCGTCGAGATGTACACGCGGCTGATGACGGGAGCGGTGGCGAAGAGCAATCCCGCGGCGCGGAAGAAGTATCTGGCGGGGAAGCGGAAGAGTGATGGGGTGTATGCGGGGATTTCGCGGGGAGTGATGAAGCAGGCCGAGGGGTCCGAGGACGCCTTCGATGCATTGGTCAGTGCGCTGGAAATGGTCCGTCACCGCGCGGATTTTGCCGGGCTGCGGGCGACCAAAGACGCGGAGTTGCGGCTGGAGGGGATTACATGGCGGCCTGGACTGATTTAGAGCATCCAGTTGCAGGGGAAATGAGATAGTCTTCGTTACAACTTCGAATTGAATTTAGGCGGGCCAAATGAAACTGAACATGATTACGCTGGCCGCGGTCATTATCGCGGTGTTTTTGCTGCTGCTGCATGCACGGAGGTGGAGTGGAACGCGGCCAATGTCCTGGGAGGGGCGATTGCGGCGGCGGCCTTTCCTCCGTTTGTGGTGGCGAGGATCCAGCTGGGTGGGGCATTTTCGTATAAACCGAAAGCGCAGAAACTGGTGACGACCGGACTGTACGCGCGGATTCGCAACCCGATTTATTTTTTTGGCGGTCTGGTGGTCCTGGGGCTGTCGCTTTTTCTGTCGG
>DASRLB010000324.1:0-8704 GCA_035648695.1 Acidobacteriaceae bacterium
CGATTCCCTGCTCCGCGAGCTGTACATCTCGACGCGGCTGCTCGATTCCGGCATGGTTGAGCTTTGCGTCGCCGACACGGGCCCGGGTCTCACCGACGAAATGCGGGAGCGCCTCTTCCTGCCCTACTTCTCCACCAAGCAACGCGGCACCGGCCTCGGACTCTCCATCGCGGCGCAGATTTTGCAGGAGCACCAAGGCTCGATCCGCGCCGAGAGAAACCTTCCCGCCGGAGCGAAATTCATCATGGAGCTTCGACCTGCATCCAACCTTGACGGAGAACCGTCCGACACACCAACGCCTGCATCCACTCCCGTCGAAGAGGTAGTCTGATGGAAGTGGCAACCCGCTCTCTCTACGCTCTGCCCTCTACGTTCTACACTCTGCCTTTATGAACCACGTTCTCATCGTCGACGACGAAGCCGACATCCGCGACTCGCTCGAAGCCATCCTGCGCGAAGAGGATTACGCGGTCACCACTACCGGCAGCGCCACCGAGGCCCTTGCCCTGCTGCGCGATGCGCCGTATGAAGCGGTGCTGCTCGACATCTGGCTGCCCGATGGCGACGGCCTCGACGTGCTCAAAACAATCAAGGGCGCCAACCCCACGGAGCCACTCGCCGACTCACCGGAGGTCATCATGATCTCCGGGCATGGAACGATCGAAGCCGCGGTGCGCGCGACCAAACTCGGCGCGTACGACTTCCTCGAAAAGCCGCTCTCGCTCGACCGCACGCTGCTCGTGCTGCGCAACGCCATCAAGGCCCACCACCTGCGCGAAGACAATCAAGAGTTCGCGCGGCAACTCGCTTCCAAGGGCCCCGTCACCGGGCAGTCCGTGCCGATGAAGGCACTTCGGCAGCAAATCAAACTGATGGCCCCGACCAATGGCCGCGTGCTGATCTATGGCGAGTCCGGCACCGGCAAGGAGTTGATCGCCCGCGCCATGCACGCGGAATCGCTGCGCCGAGAGCGGGTCTTCGTCGAACTCAACTGCGCCGCCATCCCCGAAGACTTCATCGAAACCGAACTCTTCGGCTACCGCCACGGTGCCGGCGGCCCGACGCAGCCCGCCGAAAAACGCGGCACGTTCGAGCGCGCCGATGGAGGCACACTTTTCCTCGACGAAGTGGGCGATATGAGCCTCAAAACGCAGGCCAAGGTCTTACGCGCGCTCGACGAACAGCGTTTTTACCCCGTCGGCGCATCCACGCCCGTCCACATCGACGCTCGCGTGATCGCCGCCACCAACAAGGACCTCGAAGAAGAAATTTCCCGCGGCAACTTCCGCGAAGACCTCTTCTACCGCCTCAACGTCATCCCGTTTTTCGTTCCGCCGCTGCGTGATCGCAAGGAAGACATCCCGCTGCTGGTCAAGGAATTTCTTCAGGAGTTCGGCGCGCAATACGGCCGGCCCCGCGTCGAAATTTCCGACTCTGCGATCACGCAACTCAAGACCTACCACTGGCCAGGCAACGTGCGCGAGTTGCGCAACGTCATCGAGCGCGTGCTGATCCTGAACCCCAAGGCCACGCGCCTCGAACCGAAGCACCTGCCGATGCTGGTGCAGCGCACGGATGGACTGACGCCGGGCCGCAGCGCCAACCGCGAAGAGTTCGCCACGCTCCTACAGGCCCGCGAAGCCTATGAGCGCGACTACATCCTCAAGGAACTCGATCGCTCCCACGGCAACGTCACCCGCGCGGCCGAGGCGCTGGGGCTGGAGCGGTCGCACCTCTACCGCAAGATGAAGGCACTCGGCATCAGCATCGGCGAGTAACTCGCAGGAGTAAAATCTGAGTGCAGGAGGCCTATATGGCAGAACCGCAATTTAACGAGGAGGGCATCGAAATTCCTTCTGAAGTTCTCAACTTTGGCGAGTACTCCATTATTCGCTATACCGACGGTCGCGAATACAAGCTGTACGGGTACGGTTCCATGAAGGATCAGCAACTCGATCTCGATCCGCGCATCGACCTTACAAAGCCGATCTACGAGCAAGCGATGAAACTTTGGAAAGAAGACGGAGCGAACGAGCGCAAACAGGGGAGTAATCAGGCGGCATGAGCGACCGTCTTCTCTTCGATACCAACTCCCTTCTTTGGTTTGGAAATGGCGTCCTCATCCGGCCAGCGGCTGCCGCAGCGATCCTTCTATCGCAACAAACAGATCATCTACGCGCATCCGCAATTAGCGTGTGGGAGTTGACCTTCGCCTCCCGCAAACGCCACCCACCAAGTCGCCCCGATCTCAGAGGCATGACCTCGCGCCAGTGGTTCGACGACGCTATACGGCGCCTTCGGGTAAGCGTCATCGCGATCGACACCGACATCGCCTCCGAAGCCGCCGAGATCGCTCCTTCCTATGGCTCCGGCGACCCCGGCGACTGCATCTTAATCGCCACAGCGCACCTCCAAGACCTCACCCTCATCACTCGCGACGCTCGCATACTCAGTTTCGCAAAAGCCAATCCTGAATACATGTTCGTCATCCCTTGCTAGGGCGCCACGGGTCTTCAAAAAGGCTCGAACGAACCGAAGCCTCGGCCTCGAACGCTCGCACCTCTACCGCAAGATGAAGGCCCTCGGCATTAGTATTGGCGAGTGGTCAGAATAGCTTCGGAGACTGCTCGCTTGCCTCAAATCGGTATTTGCCCGCTTGCAAATATTCCTCCGACATGTCGCCAGAAATCCACCGGCGTTCAAGCTGCTCTGCGACAAAGCCAGTGGTTAGGGATCCGCCGAATGGGTCGCAAACGAGGTCATCCGGTTCGGTCAGCATTTTGATGAAAAACCTTGGCAGTTGGGACGGGAAACGGGCCGGATGAATGGTGACACCCGCTTGTTTGCAACGCTGCGTATAGACGTCGTTTGCGGAGTTATTGCCCATCTTCATCATGGTTTCGGGAAACACCTCGAACTCAGCTTCGACGACGTTTGAGGGGATTGACCCGCCAGCGGCGATTTGATTGAAGGATTCTCGAATGACATGCCCAGAAGGTCGAACAGTTTCGCGGACTCCCTTTCGATTGAGCCTCAACATATCATCGCTGTACTCCCTCAATACATTGAGGTTGGAGGCTTTCGGGTGAGCGGTCTTGGAGAACCACCAGACGTATTCCACGGAATCTTTAACCCGAATGCGTCTAACCGTGACCCACTCGGCAGGCATCGGCATCTTCGCCGGGTTGTACCAAAAAAGCTCTTGAGCGAGATGAAAACCAATCTCATCCACCAAGGCCAACAAAAGTCGAAAGTGATACAGCGAGCGAGTAGGCACACCTTTGTTGTAGCTGCCACCAATATTCAAAACGAAACTGCCATCGTTGGCGAGAACGCGGAAAATCTCCCGAGCGAACGGAAGGAACCATTCGACATAACGGTCTTTGCTCTCATTTCCATAGGCTTTCTTGAAGTGCAGCGCGTATGGGGGCGAGGTGACGACCAGATTGAGACTTCCGGATGGCATGTCGCGCAGAATCTCCAACGAATCGCCGAGATATGCGGCACCGCGGGCAGTTTTGAAAAACGGCTCCCTCCCAACGAGAGCAGAAGGATGGAGAACGTGGTTAGCGTCTACGTTTGCTTTCTCACTTGTCTCGATTATGGGGGCGTTCTGCATTACGCTCATAGGAAGGTCTACCAAACACAATTGTAGGGTAATAGGTTTACATTGTCAACCAATTTTGTGGATATTTCCGACTTGATTTCCCAAGCAGAGGCTGCAAGGCTGCGCGGCATAACCCGGCAAGCCGTCGCCCGGCTCGTTCAAAAGGGCAGATTGAAGACCTGGACAATTGGTGGGCGGGTGATGGTGAGTCGCGCGGAGATACGTGGGTTCACTCCCAATAATCCGGGGAGACCGGTCAAATGAACGACACTTTGGACGGGATCAAGCAAGCGATCAACAATCTCTCCCCGGAAGAGCGACGGGTGCTCCGGCGGTTCTTGGAGGAAGTGGCACCGCACAAGTTGGAAGAGCGGTGGGGAATCAGTGGAAGCGTGCTTTTGGATGCGATCGAGAAGTCCTCGGACCTCACAAAGCGAGGTCTTCGGGGGATTCTCGCGGAAGCGATCTTTGAAAGCGATGTGGTTCCTGAACTGGGGAACGGTTGGACAGCCTCAGCGATCAATCGAGACGAGGACCTCCCATACGATAGTCTCCTAGTCAAAGAAGGGAGAGAGGTTCGCGTTCAAGTCAAGCTGCAAAGGAGTGAGAAGGGAGAGCCCAAGCTCTTTCACCCTAAGCACTATGAGCAGGGCTCGTTGTACGTTGTCGAGGTGCAAAAAACACGCACTGGCACGACCACCGTGAAGGAGGCGCTTCCTGACTCCGACCAGAAACTGAAGGTCACGAAATCGAAGATTGAAGACACGCGTCCCTATAGGTTCGGACAATTCGATATCCTGGCGGTAAACATGCAACCGTCAACCAATGACTGGAAATCTTTCAGGTACACATTGGGAGATTGGCTACTGCCGCGCGACCACGAGCCCACTAAGATAGCGATCTTTCAGCCAGTGTCGAAGTTGCCCAATGAAGTTTGGACAGATGACCTTTCCGAATGTCTGCGCTGGCTTGAGGAAGGTGCTCAGAAACGAGTTTTGACCGAATTGAAACACGTTGCCAAGAAATCAAAAAGAGCAAAGCCAAGGCGCAAGCCAAAGCAAAAGCCTCTTTTTTGAAGCGGTTTTCAACAACATGAATAGAGTCGTCAGAGGCGGTTCACGCCGGGTACCCATCTCTCGCTGTCGGAGATTGAAGAGTTGACATGGACGCCCTCCCATCTGAAGTAAACTACTTCGAGAAAGTGCCAGACATGAGCAATCAAAATATGGCCGACGTAACGCTCGTTGCCGGCGGCGGAGTCTTCACCGACGACGCTGGACAGACGCACTTCATCAGGGGGTACGGCGCGGGCAGGAACAAGCCGCTCGATCTCGATCCGCGCGTCGATCTCGCCCAGCCTATCTGGGAGCAGGTTCAGAGGTTCGCCCAGCAAGACGCCGATGTTGAACATGAAGCTTAAGCAAGCCTGATGAACGGAGCCCTTCTCGATACATACGCGATGATCTGGCTTTACGATCCCGCTCCCATGTCCGTTGACGCAGGGGTGCCCCGTTCATGACGGCCTCATCGTCATGAGCGGGGTTCCACCGAAGCCGGAACTCCCACCACCCAAGCGCCCTTCATCTCGTGGACAACCCAAAACCCCAACCGTGTCTTCCTGCCCACAACCGATATTTATTTTCTCCATCCAAATCAACTACTTACAAACTGCACTAACCCTCAACCTATTGACACCCTCTATATACTGAAGACATAGAGCTGCCACCGAAGCCCAGCCACCC
This sequence comes from Acidobacteriaceae bacterium, assembly GCA_035648695.1. Taxonomy (GTDB): domain Bacteria; phylum Acidobacteriota; class Terriglobia; order Terriglobales; family Acidobacteriaceae; genus Granulicella. Next base: position 5,350 of record DASRLB010000324.1, read on the forward strand.
GCTGGGCTTTCGCATTTGGCCGCCAGCGCCTGGCCAGGGGTATACCCCAAAAAACCTAAGTCCTGTGCTGTCTAAATTTTGAAGCCTAAAGTACCCCCCCGGGGAGGGGGCCACCCCTATGCACGCCACCGAAACCGGAAGCTGATGAGCATACCCCGGCCATCGCCACCCGGGGGTACGGGCCTAACCCATCTCGATAAGGCACTTTGCGCCAATAACCGGGGGAGTGGCCTGGGAGCAGGAGACACCTCCACAGCCGCGGGCGATACAATCAAGTCGCCGATGGCCTATCAGGTTTTAGCCCGCAAGTACCGCCCTACGCTCTTCTCCGATGTTGTCGGACAGGACCACGTCACCCGCACCCTGCTCAACGCGCTGGCGCAAAATCGAATCGCGCACGGCTACATTTTCTCCGGCCATCGCGGCATCGGCAAGACGACCATCGCCCGCATCCTGGCCTCGGCCCTCAACTGCCGGACGGAAGTCGGCACACCGAAACGCCCCACGCCCGAACCCTGCAACGATTGCGAATCCTGCGTGGAAATCCGTCAGGGCAACGCGGTTGACGTAATCGAAATCGACGCCGCCACCAACCGCGGCATCGACGAAATCCGCGAGCTTCGCGACGCCGCGCGCTATCGCCCGTCGCGCGACAAGTACAAGATCTACATCCTCGACGAAGCCCACCAGATCACCGACGCGGCCTTCAATGCCCTGCTCAAGACGCTGGAAGAGCCGCCCGACCACATCATCTTCATGATGGCCACAACGCAGCCCGAGGACATACCGCAAACCATCCGCTCGCGCTGCCAGCACTTCAGCTTCCACGCCGTCAAGCTCGACGACATCGTCGGCCAGCTACAGCTCATCGCGAAGGCTGAGAACATCCTCGCCGACGACGCCACACTCTCGCTGCTGGCCGAAGCCGGAGATGGCTCGATGCGCGATGCGCTGTCGATCATGGACCAGGCTATTGCCTCCGCGCCCACGGTTGATGGTCGTCCTGCGCTCTCCGCCGACGAAGTCCGCGACCTGATGGGAACGGTCTCGAACGTGATCTACGAACAGGTGCTCGAAGCCGTCTCCGAGAACAACTCGGCGGATGTCCTCGCGATCGTCAACCGCCTCCTCGACGCCGGCAACGGGGCCCAGCAGTTGGCCCGCCAGTTCGTCCGCTACCTGCGGAACTGTACTGTGGCGAAGATCACCAACCTCTCGCCCGACGCCGACGCAACCGGCATCGCCGCCGACCTGCTTCAGATATCCCCGGAGGAACGCAAACGCGCAGCCCGTTCCGCGCTGCTCTTCACCGAGGAGGAGCTTTCCCGCTTCCTCAGCATCATGCTGCGGACGTTCGACGACCTCGGGTTCCGCCAGGAGCAGCGCTTCCACCTCGAACTCGGCCTGCTCAAGCTGGTGCATGTTCAGCGTCTTCTGCCGGTCGAGGACCTCCTCTCGCAACTCGGCCCCGCTCCGCAAAGCGCGCCGCGCACGACGCCCTCAGCCCGCGCGACAGCGCCAGCCCTCGCACCTCAAACGTCAACCCCTCGTTCCTCGACAACCAGCCCCACTCAACCTCAGCAGCCCACAACACCACAACCGCAAGCCCGCAGCCCCCAGCCCGAGGCGGTAAGCTCCAAACCCGCAACGATAGGCTCTCTCGCCCTCGCCGAAGCTCCCGCACCTCGACCAGCCGCCGACGGCCCACGGCTCGTCCCTGCCGCTGAAACGGCACTCGATATGACTGCCTTGCAGAACGCCGTCGTCGACGCCCTGGCCGCCACCAAGGGCCAGCAATCCGCCTCCGACAAGCTGGCCGACGCCACCTTCACCGCAACCCCGGACACCCTCACCGTTCAAACAACAGTTTCGGCAACAATGCTGCCGCTGCTCATCAACGCGGATGCGCTGAACACTATCAAGTCCGTCCTCGCGCAGCACAACGTGAAGCTCCGTCTCAACCTTCTTCCCGGAGAAACAGGCGCCATAGCTGCTCCTAAACCAAAGCGCGCCGCAGCCGCGGGAAGCGTCAGCGAACTCGCCGAGAAGCATCCAATCGTCCAGCAAGCCCGCAAGCTCTTCTCCGCGGAGATCCGCAACGTCATCGACCTTCGCGACAAGGACTAGCAACTCACAGGACAACCACGATGGATATTTCCCAACTCGGCGCGATGCTCGAGCAAGCGCAGCAGATGAAGCAGCAAATGGACGAACGCCTCACCGCGCAGACCTTCGAGGCGACGTCTGGCGGCGGAGCAGTCACGGCCCGCATGAACGGCAAGAAGGAGTTGCTCACGATCACCATCGCGCCCGCGGCAGCTTCCGCCGCAAGCGGCGACATCACGATGCTCGAAGACCTCATCGTCGCCGCCGTCAACGAAGCCAGCCGCAAAGTCACCGCAGCCGAAGCAGCCCAGGCCAGTTCCATGCTCGGCGGCCTCGGCCTTCCTGGCCTCTAGATTATGGCTACACGTTTTGCCGAACCGATGGAGCGCCTCATCGAGCAGCTCCGCAAGCTGCCCGGAGTTGGCACGAAGTCCGCGCAGCGCTTTGCGTTCCATGTGCTGCGCTCGTCGGAAGGCGATGCTGCTGCGCTCGCCGACGCAATTCTCACACTGAAGAAGCACCTGCGTTTGTGCTCGATCTGCAACAACATCACCGACACGGATCCCTGCGCTTACTGCACGTCACCGACACGAAATACCCGCCTCATTTGCATCGTCGAAGAACCGACCAACATCTCCGGCATAGAAAAGACCCGCAGCTTCCAAGGGCTTTATCACGTGCTTCATGGAACGCTTTCTCCGGTCAACGGCGTCGGACCGGAGCAACTCCGCCTCCGCAACCTCTGGCCTCGCCTCGCCGAAACCGACGAACTGATATTGGCTACAAGTCCAACGGTCGAAGGCGAGGCGACCGCTCGCTATTTACTGGATGAGATTCGCAAGACGCACTCCGCGCTTCGCGTTACCCGCATCGCTACGGGTGTGCCCGCCGGCTCGGATATTGAGTATGCCGATGAAGTCACTATGACCCGCGCGCTGGAAGGGCGGCGTGATCTATAGTGGGTCAGCTCGTTCTGAAACGTTGAAAGCCGACCTATCGAAGGAAAGGAGTGTATCTTGGGAGGATGCCTCTCAACTCTAATTTGATCGAAGCCGCGAACAGGGCCGAAGCGACTGCACTTCTGATTCGACGTGGTTTCCGAGTCTACTGACCTTGCCCCCGCAAAACGTATCCCTTAGCGAGCTGTTGTAATGCGAAGGGGAAGCGAAGATGACGAAGTCGAAGCGAGGGCGTTACACGCTTGAGTTCAAGCAGGAGGCGGTCCGGCTGGTTGAGTCGGGTCAGAGTC
>DASRLB010000325.1:0-4497 GCA_035648695.1 Acidobacteriaceae bacterium
GCGGAGGCAACCGTCCATGAGCCCATCACGGCCCTTTATCCTGCGGCCGGTGGCCACCTCGCTCCTGATGGTGGCCATTTTGCTTGCGGGCTTCGTCGGTTATCTACAGTTGCCCGTCTCGGCACTGCCGGAAGTCGACTATCCGATCATCCAGGTGCAGACCTTTTACCCGGGCGCATCGCCGGAGGTGATGGCGAGTTCGGTGACGGGCCCGCTGGAGCGGCAGTTCGGCCAGATCCCCGGACTGACGCAGATGACCTCCAACTCCTCGGGCGGCGGCTCGGTCATTACGCTCGAGTTCAACCTCAACGAGTCCATTGACGTAGCGCAGCAGGACGTGCAGGCGGCCATCAATGCAGGCTATTCGTTCCTCCCGAAAGACCTGCCCAACCCGCCGATTTACTCCAAGGTGAACCCGGCGGACGCGCCCATCCTGACGCTGGCACTCACGTCGAACACGATGCAGTTGTCGAAGGTCGAAGACCTCGCGGACACCATTCTGGCGCAGAAGATTTCGCAGCTCTCGGGCGTCGGTCTGGTCTCGATCGCCGGGGGGCAGAAGCCGGCGGTACGCATCCAGGCCAACCCGATGGCACTGGCGGGCTACGGACTTTCGCTGGAAGACGTTCGTTCCGCGCTGGGTACGGCCAACGTCGACCAGGCGAAGGGCAACCTGAACGGATCGCGACAGTCGTACACCATCGGCGACAACGATCAACTGCTCTCCAGCTCGGATTATTCAAAGGTCATCATCGCGTACCGCAACGGATCTCCGGTGCGGTTGTCGGACGTGGCGAACGCCGTCGATTCGGCGGAAAACCTGTACCAGGCCGCATGGATGGGGACGTCCGCGAGGCCGGCGCAGAAGGTCAACGGGAAGGAGGAGCCGGCCCAGAACATGGTGCTGAAGCCGGCGATCATCGTCAACATCCAACGCCAGCCCGGCGCCAACATCATCGGCGTGGTGGATGAAGTGCAGGCGCTGCTGCCGAAGTTGAAGGAGTCGCTGCCGGCGGCGGTGGAACTGCAGGTGCTCACCGACCGCACCAACACCATCCGAGCTTCGGTCTCGGACGTGAAGTTCGAGCTGTGCCTCACGGTCGGGCTGGTCGTGATGGTGATCTTCCTGTTCCTGCGGTCCATTCGCGCGACCATCATTCCGGCAGTCGCGGTCCCGCTGTCGATTGTGGGCACGTTCGGCATCATGTACCTGCTGGGCTATTCGCTCAACAACCTCAGTTTGATGGCGCTGACGATCTCGACCGGGTTCGTGGTGGACGACGCGATCGTGATGATCGAGAACATCGACCGCTATCTGGAAATGGGCGACACACCGCTGGACGCCGCGCTCAAGGGATCGGAGCAGATCGGGTTTACGATTCTTTCGCTGACGGTTTCGCTGATCGCCGTGTTGATCCCGCTGCTGTTCATGGGCGACATCGTCGGCCGCCTGTTCCGCGAATTCGCGGTGACGCTGGCGGTGACGATCCTGATGTCGGCGGTGGTCTCGCTGACACTGACGCCGATGATGTCGGCGAAGCTGCTGAAGCATAAGCCCAAGTCCGCGCAGAACGCTTTCTATCGCAAGTCGGAAGAGTGGTTCGAGTATGTCATCGCGAAGTACGGGGTAGGCGTGCAGTGGGTGCTGGCGCACCAGACGCTGACGCTGATCGTTACAGCGGCCACGTTCGTGCTGACGTTGCTACTCTACGTCGTCGTGCCCAAGGGTTTCTTTCCGGTGCAGGATACAGGCGTGCTGTTGGCCATCACGCAGGCCGACCAGAGCGTTTCGTTCGACGCCATGAGCGCGCGGCAGCAAGATCTTGCGCGCAAGATTCTTGAGGACCCCGACGTCGATTCGGTCAGCTCGTTTATCGGCATCGACGCGCAGAACGAGACGCTGAACTCTGGCGAAATCCAGATCAATCTGAAGGACCGCGAGAAGCGTTCCGACACGGCCTTGCAGATCATCCGGCGGCTGCAGCCGAACGTCAACAAGGTGGATGGCATCGAGACGTTCCTGCAACCGCTGCAGGACCTGACGGTCGAAGACCGTGTTTCGCGCACGCAGTATCAGTACTCGGTGGAAGATGCGAGCTCCGACGAACTGGCGACGGCCACCGATGCGCTGGTGAAGGAATTCAAGAAGCTGCCTGAGATAACGGACGTTGCCAGCGATCAACAACTGAACGGCCTGCAGGCGGAACTGGTGATCGACCGCGACACCGCTTCGCGACTCGGCATTACGCCGCAGAATATCGACGACACGCTCGACGATGCCTTCGGCCAGCGCCAGGTCTCGACGATCTTTACGCAGTTGAACCAGTATCACGTGGTGATGGAGGTCGCGCCCAGCTTCCAGCGCAACGTGACTTCGCTCGACCACATTTACGTGAAGAGCTCGAATGGCACGCAGGTCCCGCTCAGCACGTTTACGCACTTCATCCCGGAGATCACATCGCTGTCGATCAATCACCAGGGACAGTTTCCGTCGACGACGATCAGCTTCAACCTGGCGCCGGGTAAATCCATTGGCGATGCTGTCGACGCGATCGACAAAGCGGTCAAAGAACTGAACCTGCCGATCAGCGTGAACGGCTCGTTCCAGGGCGCGGCCGCGGCGTTTGAAGCGTCGCTGACCAACGAGCCGCTGCTGATCCTCGCGGCGCTTATCACCGTGTACATCGTGCTCGGCGTGCTGTACGAAAGCTACATCCACCCCGTCACGATTCTATCGACGCTGCCGTCCGCCGGCGTGGGCGCGATCCTGGCGCTGATGCTGTTCCACATGAATCTTTCGGTGATTGCGCTTATAGGCATCATCCTTTTAATCGGCATCGTTAAGAAGAACGCCATCATGATGATCGACTTTGCGCTCGAAGCCGAACGCGAACAAGGCATGGGGCCGGAAGAGGCGATCTATCAGGCCTGCCTGCTGCGCTTCCGTCCGATCATGATGACGACATTTGCCGCACTGCTCGGCGGCATCCCGCTGGCGCTGGGTTCCGGTACGGGGTCGGAGCTGCGCCGTCCACTGGGTATCACCATCGTCGGCGGTCTTATTGTGTCGCAGTTTTTGACGCTGTTTACCACGCCGGTCGTGTATCTGTTCTTCGATCGCATCGGGCGGAAGTATCTGCATAGCGCTGAGGCAGATGAAGAGTTGTATGAGCACACCCACGGCGGCAAACATGGGCCTGGAAGCCACGAGCCCCAACCCGCCCCTGGAGACTAACCGGAACGAACGTTGTTGTTGTCATCTGTTTTTCTTGTTGTCATTCCGCAGCGCAACTGAGGAATCTGCTTCTCGCAAGTACGAGCAGAAATCTCGAAGGAGTCACTACGATGCCGGCAACCGAAACGATTACCTTCCCCGTCGAGTCTTCCTTACTGGCGAAGTGGAAGGCCGCCGCAAAGGAATATGGCTATGCGAGCGTGAATGCAATGCTGGAGGACGCGATCATTCGAAACATGGTGAAGGAGTCGGACGAGCCTGACCGCGCCTATTGGCTGGAGAAAGAGATCTCTCGGCGCTGCCACGAGTCGGACGCAGCAGGAGGAAATTTATCCGCCGACGAAATCCGCTTGTCCGTCATTAAAGAACGAGCAGAAATAGCCTCTCGACTTACGTCTCAGTAATAGAACATCACCATGAACTTCGAAAACTCACAACCCGGTATCATGCTCCCGAGCAAGAGAAGAGCGCGGGCCGTCCGAATCGGCGCCGCAATCGTCGCCGCACCAGTCGCCACCGCTTTGCTGTTTACCCTTTACGACGCAGCGTCGGGAACTGCTCAGGTGCATGGGTTTTTGAATGCCGTCACCAATGCAATATCGTTGGCGTGCATCATCTATCTCTTCGCACTGGTGACGGCACTCGGCGGGGGGCTGCCTGCATATTTCCTGTATCGCAGGGTAGGGTTCACCTCGTTTCTCTCGTATGGTCTGGGAGGCGCCATCCTTGGAGCTTTGAGTCCCATTACGTGGCACTTTCTTGGGTCGGTGTCGTCTTTGCGTGAGCTCTCAGTTTTGCTGCTCTACGCCGCCGGCGGTTGTGTCGCTGCACTCCTCTTCCGGTCCATGATCGGACAAACTCTCGCTGTTCGGCCAGCACACCACGATCTTCGCCTGCCTAGTGTCTGACTTCCGAGAACTTTTTATCCCAAAAAAGCAATGAGCTTCGAGAACCCCCAACCCGGCGACCACACCCCCACCGACGCTCCGCGTCCCGGCGATGAGCAACGTATGCGCTTTGTGGGCGGACCCAACGACCGTGCGGGCGACCGCGCGCCTCAAGACGGCGAAAAGCCCGGCGATGCCCACGAGCAGGAGCGCAATCCGCTGGCGGCGGGCGTGAATGCCGTCCATTTCTCCGCCCCGTTCATCAAGCGTCCGGTCGCGACTTTCCTGTTGAGCGCCGCTATCATCATGGCCGGGGGGGTGGCCTATCAGCTACTCCCGGTCGCTTCTTTGCCGGAGGTTGAGTATCCGGTGATT
>DASRLB010000326.1:0-7292 GCA_035648695.1 Acidobacteriaceae bacterium
GAACCACTCGGGAAACATTTTGAGCAGCAGCAGCGGGACGGCCTCGTTGGGGTCCTTGGTCGCCACGCCTGCTGCCAGAGCGATGAAGCCGAGCAGGGCGATCAGGCCGAGCAGGAAGCTGTACGCGGGCAGGAGCGCGGCATTGCGGCGGATGACGTTGCCGTCCTTCGCGCTGAGTACGGCGGTGGCCGTGTGGGGATAGAGCATCAGGGCGATGGCACTGCCGATCGCCAGCGTGGAGTAGCCGAGATACTGCGACGGCTTGAGGAAAATGCTCGCGGCCGGGGTGTGCGTGGCGAGCGCCTGGTTGGCAAGCTGAAAGACGTGGGCGTAGCCGCCGAGCTTCCAGGGCAGGATTATTAGCGCCGCGATCACCATGATGTAGAGCATGATGTCCTTGACGATGGCGATGACGGCGGGAGCGCGCAGGCCGCTCGAATAGGTGTAGACGGCGAGGATGACGAAGGCGAGGACGAGCGGGGTTTCGCCGCCCAGTCCCATGGCCGCGAGCACGACTTTCATGCCGACCAGTTGCAGCGCGATATAGGGCATAAGGGCCATGATGCCCGTGACGGCCACGGCTACGGCGAGCCAGCGGTTGCCGTAGCACCCGCGCGCGAAGTCGGCCAGCGTGATGTAGCCGTTGCGATGGCAGACGCGCCACAGCCGCGGCATGACGACCATCATGTAGGGATAGGTGATGACAGCGAAGGGTACGGCGAAGAATCCGAACGCGCCGGAGCCGTATAGAAATGCGGGGACCGCGATGATGGTGTAGGCGGTGTAGAGGTCGCCGCCGATCAGGAACCAGGTGATCCAGGTGCCGAAGCTGCGACCGGCGAGGCCCCATTCTTCGAGCGAATGCATGCCTCCGGCCGGACGCCGCCAACGAGCGGCCCAGAACCCGGCGATGGTGACCAGCAGGAAAAAGAAACAGAAGATGGTGAGGGCGATCGGGCGCAGGGGCATGGTTTGGTGCCCATGGTAGCAGGAGGTAGTGGAGCGATGTCTGTTCAGGTGCGAGGTATGAGGGGTCGAGGAGCGAGGTTTTTGAAGTTCAGAGCTACTTCGGTCCGTTGTCGCCCCACTCGTAGACCACGATGCCGAGGTCGTTGAGGGTCTTCATTGCCGCTTCGGTGGTGCGGCCGACCTGGGCGCGCGCCCTGACCGGAATTTTGTGGGCTTCTTCGACCGCCGCGACGCGGCCGTAGGGCCATGAACTGCGCGGGATCGCCAGAAGCGCATCGCCCAGCTTGTCGAGGCTCACGTTGAGGTCCTGGCGGCGCGCGCCGATGGGCCGCATCATGCTACCCACACCGTACGTGGAAGGGTTGGCGTCGGCCAGCATGACGTGGACGGTGACCATGTTGGCCTGGATGGTGAGGTAGGGGTTTTCCCAGGCGTCGAGCGAGTGGACGGAGAGGTAGCGGGTCTTCGACGGCGGCGGGATCAGGTCCAGTTCCTCGCGCTCGGACTCGGCCTGGCTGCGCTGCTGGGCGGTCACGGCGGGCGTTGCCGACGATGAGGAGGTTCCGTGGCATCCGGATAACAGAACGAGGAAAAGCAAGCAGGGAAAAAGGGACCGGGCGTTCACCTGTACAGGATACCAAGTTGAGGATGCCGGCGACAGGTATCCTTGCAGCATGACGTTGGCGCGCTTTATCGGGGAACGTCGGGCGAGCAGAAAGCGGTTCGCAGGCTTCTCGGCTGTTTTCGGCTTGTGGATGGTTTGCTGCTGCGCTGTGAGTGGCGCACAGGGTGTGGGGAGCGTCAGCGGCAGCGTGATCGAGGTGGATGGCGCGGCCGCCGCTGGAGCGCAGGTGACGCTGACTGGTGAAGCGCTTACGGAGAAGCGGCAGGCGACGGTCGATGCCGATGGGCGGTTCAGTTTTGCGGGCGTTCCGGCGGGGAAGTTTGGCTTGACGGTTACTGCGGACGGCTTCGCGGCCGGGGCTGCTTCGGGCGTTGTGGTGGCGGGGCAGGCTGTCGAGGTTCCGCAGATTATCCTGCGGGTGGCGACGGCGAATACCGATGTCGAGGTGAACCTGTCGGTGAAGGACCTTGCGGAAGCGGAGATACGGACGGAGGAGAAGCAGCGGCTGTTCGGGTTTGCGCCGAACTTCTACGTGAGCTATACGTTCGACGCCAAGCCGCTGACTCCGAAGCAGAAGTGGGAACTGGCGTACAAGAGCTCGATCGACCCGCTGACTTTCGCGATCGCCGGCGGATTTGCGGGGATCCAGCAGGCGGAGAATACTATCCCGGAGTTTGGCCAGGGCGCTGCGGGTTACGGAAAACGGTATGGGACAACGTATGCGAATGTGGCCATCGGCAATGTGCTTGGCGGGGCGGTTTTTCCGATCATCTTCCGGCAGGACCCGCGCTACTTCTACAAGGGTGTCGGCACGAAGAGGTCGCGGGCGTTGTATGCGCTTAGGACCGCGGTGATTGCGCGCGGCGACAACGGGAAGTGGCAGCCGGCTTATGCGGGATTACTGGCGGAACTGGCCGCGGCAGGTATTTCGAATGCATATTATCCGGCCGCCGAGCGTCAGGGAGCGGCGCTGACTTTTGAGAATGCGGGGCTGGGGATTGCGTTTAGCGGGGTCGGCAACCTGTTCCAGGAGTTCTTGTTCCGCAAGGCGAGTTCCCATGCGAAGGCGTCGATCTCGAAGCCGTAGTTGCTAGCGGCCTTGCCATGTGGCCTTGCGCTTTTCGAGGAATGCGGTGAGGCCTTCATGCTTGTCCTCGGTGCCGCAGAGGCGGCCGAAGATGTGGGCCTCGGAGAGCAGGCCGTCGTCGATGGAGCCGCTGTGCTCGACTGCTTCCAACACACCTTGAATGGCAAGTGGGGCCATTGTGGCGATGGTTGCGGCAATCGCGCGGGCGGTGGGCATCAGTACCGCGGGCGATGTGACGGTTTGTACCAGGCCGAGGCGGAGGGCTTCTTCGGCGCCGATGATGGTGGCCGTCAACATCATGCGCAGCGCGGCTCCGCGGCCGACGAGGCGGACGAGGCGCTGGGTTCCGCCGTAGCCGGGGATGAGGCCTAGTTTGACCTCGGGAAGGCCCATTTTGGCGGTGCCGCTGGCGATGCGCAACGTGCAGGCCATGGCGAGTTCGCATCCGCCGCCGAGCGCGACGCCGTTGACGCAGGCGATGACCGGTTTGGAGCAGAGCTCGATCTGGCGGAAGACCTGCTGGCCGCGATCGGAGACGGCGCGGCCGGATTTGGCGTCGGTGGCGACGAGGGCGCGGATGTCGGCGCCGGCGGCGAAGGCGCGCTCGCCGCTGCCGGTGAGCAGGATGACGCGGACTTCAGGGTCGTCTCCAAGGGACTGGAATGCGCTCTCCAGGTCGTTGAACATCTGGGCGTTCAGGGCGTGGAGGACTTCGGGGCGATTCAGCGTTACCGTTGCAATGGCTTCCTGGATATCGACGGACAGCGTTTCGTAGTTCATGGGACCTCATCCGCGCAGTTATACGCGCAATCAAGACGATACAATCGAACGCATGATCAAGGGAATCACATTGGTCGCTGCGGTGGCTTCTGGCGATGCGTTCGACAAGCTGGCAAGCCTCTTTGGGGCGCTCGGTTTCGAGCCGGGCAAGGGGTGGAATGACGGTACTGGAAGAGGCGCTGCGTTTCTGGCTCCGCTGGGGAACCTGGAGTTCGTGACCGGTCGCGAGCCGGCTGTTCCTCCGGTGCTGGTCGAGGTGACGCAGCTCGATGCGGTGCACGAGATTGTGCGGCAGTGGATTGCCGCGAATGCCCCGCAAACTGCGCTGGGCGAAGTCGCGGCGACACACTGGAACTCGCGGCTGTTTACGGTGGTTCTGGAGCCGAATCTGCAGCTCGGGTTCTGGGAGTCGGAGAACCCGCTGCATGGGAAGCCTGTCGCGATTGAGGGCGATCTTTCCGCTTCCGGCAAGAAGTTTGCGATTGTTGTGGCGCGTTGGAATGCGGTGATTACCGACCGCCTTCTGCAAGGTTCGTTGGATGCGCTGCATCGCAGCGGATGTGCGCAGGGCGATATTGAGATTGTGCGCGTTCCCGGCGCGTGGGAGGTTCCGTCGGCCGCGCGCGCTCTGGCTGAGACGAAGCGGTTTGCGGCCATCATTACGCTGGGCGTTTTGCTGCGCGGCGAAACGGCGCATTACGAGGCGATCTACAACGAGGTCGCGCGCGGCATCGGTCAGTCGCAGCAGGAGACTGGCGTTCCTCATGCTTTCGGCGTGCTGACCTGCGAGACGCTGGAGCAGGCGCTCGACCGGGCTGGATTGAAGGCCGGCAACAAGGGCTTCGAGGCGGCGATTGCGGCGATTGAAATGGCTTCGATCCAGGAGAAGATTGCGGTGAAAAACTGATGGGCACACGCCGCAAATCCCGCGAACTGGCCATGCAGATGCTGTTCCAGGGCGACCTGGGCAAACAGAAGCCGGAGGAAGTCGAGCGGCTGTTCTGGGACTCGCGCGACGATGTCGACGACGAGACACGGGGCTTCGCCGACGATCTGCACCGGGTTGCGACCACGCGTGAGGAGGAAATTCACGGGCTGATCGAGAAGTTCGCGCAGAACTGGCGCGTGGAGCGGATGCCGGTGGTCGACCGCAACCTGCTGCGGACGGCGGTGGCCGAGATGCTGGCGTATCCGAAGACGCCGGGAGCGGTGGTCATCAACGAGACGCTTGAGGTGGCCCGACGGTATGCGGCGCCGGAGTCGATCCATTTCCTGAACGGCGTGCTGGATGCGATTGCGCGGCATCTTCTGGAAGAGCGGCTTAAGGCAAAGTAGCTGTGTTGTGCGCTGCGCTGTACGACCCCTCCCCCTCCCTCTGTCTCTATTGCCCGGGGGTAAGTGCTTTAGAATGTTGAGCCCCGCGGCGGCGACCACTTGCAAGCGACTGATTGGAAATGGCTTCGGCGTCAAAATATTCTTCGGAAAGAAGTTAGCGGCTGGATTGGCGGTTTTGGGTCGATTTTCAGCTACGAGCTACGAGCTGCGAGTTTTCAGTGCCAGGAGAGCGATGAGGGAGTACACCTACCTTTCTGTTCGGGAGCGAGGGTTCTGGACAGCTCAGAGCCTAGAGCGATTGAGCGTAGAGGTTTGTGGGCGCGGTTGGCGTCTGGGTTCCGTTCAGTCTTGAGTTGTGAGTTTTGAGTCCTGATTTAATTGTAGCGAGTGAGGAGATAAAACACGCCAGGTTTTGAGAATTAGTTTCGCCTGTGTTTATGCTGGGTTTGGGGGTTTTGCACAGGCTGGGGGGCTTGACAGGAAAACGGGGATAGAGCGTAGAGGATAGTGCAAGAGCAAAGGCCCCCGGTAGGAGGGCCTTTTGCTTTGCACTATCCTCTACACACTATCCCCTGCTTTAGGACGTTGCCTTCTTGGGGCGTTGGACGAGCAGGTTCGGCGCGACGGGGTTGCCGTTCGCGTCGGGCAGCTTGGGGGCGATGACGCTGGAGTCGGTGGCTGTTGTGCCGGTGACCGAAATCAGGTGGACCTGGTTGTCGCCGGAAGTTCCGGCGTAGAACGTTTTGTTGTCGGTGCTGAAGACGCCAGCAACCGGGGCCGATGTGGGACCGCCGGAAAGAGCGACGTAGTTGAGGGTTCCAGGGCCGGATGCGGCCGGAATGTAGAGCGGCAGTTGGCCGCCGGTCCCGGTATAGGTAACGAACGCCAGGGCGGAGTTGCTGGCGGGGATGACGCCCGTGATGGCCGAGGCGGTGACGCCGGCCAGGGGCAGAGGAGCGTTGACGGTGGTGGGGAAATAGTTGGCCGGGAAAGCCGAAATCGCAGGGCAGGCCTGGGTCGCGACTGGCGGCGTTCCGGGCGTTCCCGGACCGGTGACTGCCGACACGTTGAGGTCGCTGAGGGACGGCGAGGGAGTTGCGGTGGCGCCCAGGATGTGAATCCCGTCGTTGGTTGCGGAAATCTTGTCCACCTTGGCCGGCGAGTCGTCGGCCAGTGGATAGTAGATGTTCGTTGTCACCGGCGGATTGGCGGATGTGGCGGATGTGGTGTCGGGGCAGTAGCTGTGCGCCTCGACGACCGGGTCGCTGGTGGCGAAGTAGGCGCCGACGCTGGGGACGGTGACGGCGACGTCGACATACTGGTGGCTGGTCGGTATCGAGGTCCAGCCTGTGTACGCGGAGTGGACCAGCAGCACGCCGCCGGGCGCCGTGCTGTCTGCTTGTGCCGCAATGTATACCGTCTGGCTATCGGGTGACCACTGCGCGCTGAGGCCGACACCGCCGTAGGTGCCGATTACGGCCCCGGTATTGGTGACGAGTGAAACCGTCTTGCGGTCGGGGTCGGTGACGACGACCGTGCTTCCGCTGGGCGAGACGGAGAGCACCGTTCCAGGGACGGATTGGACAGTGTTTGTGATCTGGTTGTTGAATGCGCTGACAATCATCAGCGCCGTGCTGCTGCCCATGTAAATGGAGCTGCCGTCCTGCGAAATGACCATGGAGTTCGGGTAGTAGGGGAGCTTGATCAGGGTCCCGGGCTGGCTTTGGGAGAAGTCCACGGGCAGCAGATATTGCGACCGCGTGCTGGCGATGTAAAGCACCGTGGCATTGTTGCCGGGGGCCGTAATCTGAATGCCGTTCGATGTGAGCGGGTCACCATTGCCGTACAAACCGATCTGGCTGAAGGGCGCGGTGTTGCAACTGGAAGGCTGACATACGGCGGTAATGGTCGCCGAGCCGGGGAAGGCGGGCGAAACGGTGCCGGCGCCCGCGGGAATGGTGGAAGGCGTGGTGGAGTTGAACTGCAGATTGATGCCAGTCAGGACGACTCCGTTCCTATCCTTGACCAGGGCCGTCAGCGGCTGGCTGGTATTGACGGCGACGGTCGCGCTGGCACCGCTCTGTCCGGGGATTGCGAGTTGGATGGATGTGGGTGGGCAGGTGGAGAAGAATCCGGCCGCGCCGCCGGTCCCGGAGTTTGAAACGGTGGCGGTAACAATCGACGACCCGGGCTGATTGGCGGTGGCAACGCCGTTCTGGTCGACGGTAAAGACCGAGGCCGTCTGGGCGGCATATTGCAGGTGGCCGATCTGGCAGGTAATGTTCTGGGCCCTGGAATTGACGCCGTCGGGGCTGGCGTAGACGCGCGCTGTAAGCTGCGTGCTGACGCCCTGGGAGAGGCACGATCCGCCGGTATACGGCGGTGCGGTAACGGTGGCCCCGGTGGACAACGGGCAGCAGTTGGTCGCGGGGCCGAGGGGGTCGGCGAGGCAATCGGCGGGGGACGGAGTTGTGCCCGAGGACGCCAGCGTCGGAT
>DASRLB010000327.1:0-4256 GCA_035648695.1 Acidobacteriaceae bacterium
AAGAGCGCGCAGCCCCACACCGCGGTGCTCAGCTTGACGAAAATTCATTCTGTTTCCCCCGTGGTGCGCAGCTCCACGGCGGATGCGGCCTTGCCCGCCAATTTACTCAACTCCCTTATCTCGGGGAATCCCCACAAAAGCACCAGATTCTCTGGCGAAGTATCGAACTTTTTGCCAGGGGTTGACTGTTGGTACGCGACGGCAACGTACCTCGCCACAATAGCGATCAGCAGGGTGGATTTCAGCGATTCGAGTTCAGAACACAGTACTACAACCTGAAAATCGTGTCGTCTTTCGGCAGGTTCGGTCTCGATCTGGTACGAGTTCACCTGGCCCAGCTGGTTGATGCCGGGAGCTGTGAGCAGCAAGCGCTGAGACTCCATCACATAAGCGCGGACAGTCTCTGGAACGCGGCAAAGAACCTCAACGCACGCACGGTGCGTTTTCTCCCGCGTGGGGTGCAGGCACCAGGTCTTTCTTCCCCGGATGAATCCGACAACCCGCGATTGGGTATTTCCGCCCGTCATCAAAGTGCCTCCGCTCCGGGGTTGCCTTCAGGGAAAACGGTTCCTTCGATCAGTTGCAGTCCGAGCGGCTGGATCTTCACGAAGAGGATCGCTTCCGGTTGCGCTGAATGGGGTATCCAATTGGAAACACCGTATCCGGCCGCCCCCATCTTCACCAGCGCTTCGGAAGTCCGAACAATCTGAACGTACCCGCCGGCCGCCAGGCGTTCGAGTTCGGCGGTGAATTCGTCGTGGGGTATCGTGCCGCAGATACAGACGGACCGGTATAGACCGCTCGCCACCGCCAGGTACTCGCCGTGCATATGCGCGAGGGTGAAGAGCACCCTCCCGGCCCGCTTAACACTCGCGAGGGTCTGTTCGTATGATGCGCCAAACTCTATGTTTTTGTGTCTGGAACGGGCACTCTTCGCTGGTTTGGGCGCTATTGCGGCGGTCTGTCGAGCGGCCTCTTTTTCGGTTGTGTGTATGCCGTACTCGTCCTTCAAAGCCTGCCTGATCAGATCGCTCTCCAGTTTGCTTTCGGTGAGGCCCAGAACTCTCATCAACTGCTGCATACTTGGCTTTGCTCGACCGCTTTCATACAGGCTTACGATACTTTGCTTAAGCCCAAGCAGTGCCGCAAACTCGGTTTGGTTGACATTCATGCGCCGCCGCATTGCGCGGAGGGCGAGGGGGACGGGTCTGGTACCGCCGGTTACTTTCATACGATCATGAATCTTAAATAATTATGATGCCAACCGTAACCGACTGTCAAGCCCGAATGCCGTAGATTGGAAGGAGAATGTCTGACGCGCCATCCCCAGACGAATCCGCCAGCTTGACTCAGACCATACGTCTTCTTCGCAAGACATTGGGATGGAGCCAGGCAAAACTAGCTGGAACCATAGGGATCGATCAGACGACGGTCAGTCAATATGAAATTGGCCGCGCCGTTCCGCCCACAGAGGTTCTCATTAAGATGAGCGCTCTCGCCCCCAACAAAGGCATTCGAGAAGCCATCGGCAGGCAACTCGGCCACCGTTTCAATGGATTCTGGGAGGAGACGTTCTTCGCCCTCCCGGAGTCTGATAAGAAGGCGTTCATCAATGCGTTCATGCAGCCGCCCCGGCGCCGCTTCATGTTCGATCTGACCGAGGTATTAGGCCGGCCTGAAGCACCTGAGTTTCTTCGGGAAATTATTTCGCTGTACCTTCGGTTCAAGAAACATCCGGATGCCGAGCGAACGTTTGAACAGGCTGTCGCTTGGCTGCGAGTTCAGTTCCAGATGCTGGACTATGAGGAAAAAATCGGTTCCGATGCGGATGCTCCGGGCGCAGCCTACACCACAATGGTGCTTCGGGAGCACGCCGACGAACCTTTAGTCAGAACACGGCCAATTACTCGCCCCACTCGCGTGCCCAAAACAGAGAGCAAGCCGAAACTCAAACCCTAATCTGGATCTGGCTTTGAGTCTCTATCCGCCGATCCGCACTACTGCCTAGAAATTCTCCACTCCCGAACGCCGAACTTCATTCCCCTTTTGGCACTGGACTTTGGTCAAGAGACCATTCAAGCAACCACTTAATGGCTGCCGCGCGTGAATCAAAACGATTCTTGAACCGGAAATCATCTATCCGCTTCAGTAGTTCCCGGTCAATCAGAAAGTTCAGAAGTGGGCGTTCGCTCTTCTCTGCTGCCATATATACACCATAACAACCATACTCTGTGTTGCAATGTGGTTTATAGTTGGTATATGTTTCATGTAGTGGCGATATATCACATATACGCACTACAGAAATGCCCGCAAGGGTCGAAAGGACGGAACACATGCCAAATATACAGACAGAAGAGCCTGATTCCCTGACTCCAGAACAGGTAGCAGAAAAGCTGCAGATGAATGCCAGTGTGGTACGCCGGATGCTCGCAGAGGGCAAACTTCCGGGGAGGCGTGTCGGTCGAATCTGGCGCGTGTCCGCGCGGGCATTGCGGGATTTTATTGAGGGCAGTTCGCCCGCTTCGGCCACGATGACAAAAGAGGCCGAGACACCAAGCCAGCGCTTTGAGCGGCAGATCCGGGAAGGTTGCGTCAAGGTCCTTGAAGCCGCGACGCATCCGGCCAAGTTTAATCAGGTCGAGCCGTTATCCCCTGAGCGGTTGCTCTCGATCAGCGAATGGGACCGGCGGCTGTTAGGTGTGTGCGCCGACGCACTCGCGGTCTGCCGGACTCAGAAATACACGCCAGTTGAGGACATGATCGACTCGATCCTCACCGCGTACAGCCACGGTGAGATGGGGGATTACTGGAAGGAAATTATGGAGCAGCACAGCAAGAGCGTCCAGGACCACATCGAGGGCGCGCGGCTCATGCTCCGTCAGTTTCCGGCTGAAGTGCTCGGTTCGTTGTGACCGGGCGGCCGTGAGGGAACTGACATTGAGGTTAGATAAACTGCCTTTCACCGCGCTGCTCGCGATGTTGCAGCACCAGCACACGCCGGAGATGCTCTCGGCAATCCAGGCACTCCTTCCGGCGAGTGCTGGCGAGCGGTTCATCGCGAGTCTGCAGGCGGATCTGGATTACCCATCGCGGACCTGACGATTCCCGGCCCGCCCGGTTCAGGGTCGGGAATCGTCCCGTTGGGGATTCCGTGGTAGTCTCGACGTTTCCCGCCGATCTTCCTGCTTTGTCCGCTTCGCCTGCGCCACCGAAACATGATGTGCCAGTCGCGTTTAAAACATTAAACTCGTCCAGTGCGCGCGGTGAAGCTTTTCGAATTGCGCCGCGCGAAAAGCGACTCCCGCCGTTGGCGCTAAGTCATTGGTTCTTCGTTCGACCGCCTGCCGGAATCACCCAAATGTCCAGAATAATGTGCACCGCCGAAGGGCGAAACTGTGTCCATGGGCGCCGATCTATCTCATTTAGAATCAGCGGTTCGGCGGCTGAGGACAAACATGGACGGTTGAGGACGGAAAATCCAGAAGATTGTGATCAGAACTAGGTTAATGCGTTGTTCGTAGAGGGTCAGGAGCGCGAGCTGGTGCGATTGGGCGGTGAAGACGCGGGCGGCCGTGAAGGCGGCGTGGACTTCCGGATGTTGGGTCGTTTCGTCTTCGGCATGTTCGGAGTAGCCGATGGCGAAGAGGTTGTCTTCGATGGCGCTGGCGCGGTTGAGCCGCCAGCTGTCGCTCGCGATGCGCTGGGCGAGCTGGGTTTCCATGGCTCCATCGGGCGAGAGGCTCTGGACGAGGGCGGCGGAGAATCGGTCGTGCGCGACGCGGTCTTCATCGATCATGGCGGTTACCTGGCCGGTGAGATCGTGACGGCTGGCGCTGAGTTGCTTTTTGGGGATCATAATGGGAGCCGACTCAGGAGTAGCACGGCTGGGGGCGGGGGATGGCTTGAGGGAGAGGATCGAAAACGGCTCGGATGTTGCAGCGGTTGGGGATTACGCGGTGCGGAAATATTTTTGCGGGGCGTGACCGCGGGACTAAAGATCCCGCGCAGGCTGAAGGCCCGCCCCACCCCGGGAAATAGCGGTTAGGCGAGAATGCTTGTCACTTAACGTGCGCCGGGCGCGCGAGAGGTGAGCGGGACTTCACGGGAGTAAACAGAATCGCGCTACGTCTACTACGGCGAAACCGCCAACCTTCGCCTGTTGGCGGTCGTCCTGACGGAGCGCAATGAAAAGATTCGTGTGATTACAGCTTACGATTTGGACGCGGGGCAGAAGCGAGACTATCTCGAGCGCCGCC
>DASRLB010000328.1:0-5549 GCA_035648695.1 Acidobacteriaceae bacterium
TTCCACCAGCAACGCCATCAGGTTCTCATCCGCGGAAAAGAACTCGATCAACGGCTTCACGCCGATCTTTATCGCAAGCTTCTCCAGTGCATCTTCGTGCTGCGCCAGCGCGCGCCCGTTGACATAAATGTCATACCCGGGGTCCTCGCCCTGGACCACGATATACATCGAAGCCGCCATGTATTCGAGTGTAACCCCGTCCAGCCGCCCTCAACGCAGCCTTAACACGGAAGTACCATTAGCTGTCCTCTGCCGGCGCAACAGCGCAAAGGCCGCAACTCCCATCAAAATCATTCCCGCGCACAACCGCAAAGGCAAAGCCACACGGAGAAGAACCACTCCCTCCAAGACCGTCACCACTGGCACAATAAAGTACTGCGAAACATATCGCCGAACATCCATCAGCAACACCAGCACCACCGCCATGCTGGCCAGGAACAAGTCGACTGCGACCGCCAACGGCGAGAAGGACTGCGCCGCAGCCCCTCCCAGAATCTTGCGTGCAAATTCCATCACGGCAAGTCCTGCCTCCCCGCCAATAAACATCAGCGCGACAGCCCATTCCATCGCAACTCCCCGAGCAACTCTGCGACAGGCAACGCAGGCCGCGGCCATACTGAACGGCGGCGCCAGCAATCCAACATAGGCCGCCACTCCCATCCGCGGCGACACGGGAAAGATCAGCAGCGACCCTCCCAGTCCCACCAACCCCGGCCAAAACTCCAGCGGGCCCTCACCCCAAACCCCACACATCACCGCAACAATAATCGGCACGAAGCACAACGCTACAGCCACATTCACAGGCCGCGCCGCCACTCCGCCGACCACCGCACCCAACGAACTCAGCGCCAGAAAAGCCGCTCCAACCGCAGACAATCGCAACACGCAGCGCACGCCGGGAACGGCCCTCCGCCGAACAACCGCTACGGCACTCGCAGCCACCGCCCCAATCCCGCAAGCCCAGACCTTCGCCGCCAACGTGAACATCCGGTCCGATTCCGGCCATGCTTCACCAACGATCCACCAACTGGACGCGACGATGCAAAACACGCCAAACAGCGTCCAGCACCACACATTCCTGGCCGTTTCCTTCACGCCACTCGCCTTCCCTCTACGCTCAATACCTCTAAGCTCTAAGCTCGTTCGAACCCGCCTTCTTCTCCGCACCCGCAAACACCGAAGCCGCGCACCGGGCGCGGCTTCAGTATCAACGTTTGCAGCGACGACTAGCTGGCAGCGCCGCCCCCCTGAGGCGCCGATCCGCCACCGTTGCCACCACCGCCCTGGCCCGGACGACGTCCGCCACGACGGCGGCGTCCACGACGCGCTCCGCCAGGAGCGCGATCGCCTGCCGCAGCAGGAGTGCCCGGCGGCGCCGGAGCGGCGCCGTTTTCTTCCGTTCCCTCATCCTCACCCTCGTCGCCGTCGAGATCGTCATCCTCATCGAAGTCGTCTCCGCCCTCAACAACGATCGTCTCTTCATGCTTCGGCGGCTCAGGACGCGCAGGACGTTCCGTACGCTCCGGCCGCGGTCCGCGATCTCCACGCTCTGGCCGCTCCGAACGCTCAGGACGTTCCGAACGCTCACGACCACCGCCGCCCTCATTCGACTCCGGAACTTCCGGCAGCCCCAGCTTCGCTCTCTGCTCACGCAGCACAGCCTTGCGGCTCAGCTTGACGCGATTGCCTTCGATCGCCAGCACCTTCACCAGCACCTGATCGCCTTCGCGAAGCTCGTCCTTCACTTCCTTCACGCGATGCTCCGCGATCTCGGAAACGTGGAGCAAACCGTCCGTGCCGGGGAAGATTTCGACGAACGCGCCGAACTCCGCCAACCGCACAACCTTGCCCAGGTACGTCTTGCCGACTTCCGGCACAGCCGTAATATCGCTGATCATCTGGATCGCGCGCGCCAGTCCATCGGCATCGCTCGAAGCCACATTCACGCGGCCCGTATCGTCCACATCGATCTTCACGCCGGTCGCGTCCACGATGCCGCGGATCACCTTGCCGCCCGGTCCGATCAGGTCGCGGATCTTGTCCGTAGGAATCATGATCGTGTGAATGCGCGGAGCGAACTGCGACTTCTCTTCGTTCGCGCCCGGCTGCGCGGCGTCCATCTTGTCCAGCAAAAACAGCCGTCCAATTCGCGCCTGCTCCATGGCCTCACGCATGATCTGCGCCGTGATGCCCATGATCTTGATGTCCATCTGCATCGCGGTAATGCCCTTGCGCGTTCCGGCCACCTTGAAGTCCATGTCGCCATAGTGGTCTTCCGCACCAGCAATGTCGGTCAGAACGGCGTAGTTATCGCCTTCCTTCACCAACCCCATTGCCACGCCGGCCACCGATCCCTTGATCGGAATGCCAGCCGCCATCAGCGACAGCGAAGCTCCGCAAACCGTCGCCATCGACGACGATCCATTCGACTCCAGAATGTCGGACACCACGCGAAGCGTGTACGGCGACTCTTCTTCACTCGGCAGGACGGCTTCAATCGCACGCCACGCCAACGCGCCGTGACCGATCTCGCGACGGCCAACGCCGGTCATGCGCCCAACCTCACCCACCGAGAACGGCGGGAAATTGTAATGCAGCATGAACTTCCGCTTCTGCTCGCCAACATAGCTTTCCATGCGCTGAGCGTCATCGGAAGTTCCCAGCGTAACCGACACCAGTGCCTGCGTCTCGCCGCGCGTAAACAGCGACGATCCATGTACGCGAGGCAGAACGCCCAGCTCGATGCCGATCTCGCGGATCGCATCGAACGCGCGGTGATCGGGACGAATGCGCTCATTCAGCACCTGCTCGCGGAAGATGTTCTCGCGCAGCTTCTCGTAATACTTCGAGAGCTTCTTCGCCGCGCCCGGATCGTCCGCCGGCAGCGCCTTCTTCAGCTCGTCCTTGATCTCCTTGACCAGCGCATAGCTCTCGAACTTCGGATGTTTCTGCGTATTCAGCGCATCCTTCAAGCGATCGCCAACCTTCGCGGTCAGGCCGTTCAGATACTCGGTGTCGTTCTCCAACTCCGGAACAACGCGCTTCGTCTTGCCCGCGCGCGAAACCAGGTCGTCGATGCCCGCGACAATCTTCTTGATCTCAACATGCGCGAACTCGATCGCTCCCACCACAACTTCTTCCGCCACTTCCTTCGCGCCGGACTCGACCATCACGATGCCGTCTTTCGTGCCGACGACCATGATGTTCAGCAGACTCGTAAGCCGCTCGGTGTAAGTCGGATTCACAATGTACTGCTCATCGATATAACCCACTCGCACTGCACCAACCGGCCCGTGGAACGGGATGTCCGAAAGCGCCAGCGCGCAGCTCGCGCCGTTGATGCCGAGTACGTC
Organism: Acidobacteriaceae bacterium; assembly: GCA_035648695.1. Classification (GTDB taxonomy): domain Bacteria; phylum Acidobacteriota; class Terriglobia; order Terriglobales; family Acidobacteriaceae; genus Granulicella. The sequence continues at coordinate 3,354 of DASRLB010000328.1, forward strand.
GGGATCGTTTTCCTTGTCGGCCGAGTACACGAACGCGACCACCTGCGTCTCGTTCCGGAAGGCCACCGGGAACAGCGGACGAATCGGGCGATCGATCTGCCGCGAGGTCAAAATTTCCTTCTCCGACGGGCGGCCTTCGCGCTTGATGAAGCCGCCGGGGATGCGTCCACCGGCGTAGGTGAACTCGCGATACTCAACCGTCAGCGGGAAGAAGTCGATGCCTTCCTTGGGGTCGGGAGAAGCGGTTGCGGTTGCCAGCACGGCGTTGTCGCCGCTGGTGGTGAAAGCGGCGCCGGGCGCCTGCTTGGCCATGCGGCCGGTCTCGAACTTGATGTGCTTTCCGCCGGAAAGCTCTACGGTAATGTCTTGCTTCATATGAATTCCTCTTCTTCTCTTTGTCTTCTTTGTCTCTAAGCTTGGATGCACGGCCCACAAAAAGACAGCGACCCCGCCGAATCGAATTCAGGCGGGGCCAATGCTGCGAAACGCTGCGTCGTCGCGGCGCGATGTGCGGGCTGGTGCTTCAGGTTGTGGGGGACAAGGGCATGCAGTCAAAGCTGCGACCTCTCGCTCCTCAAGTATTTGAGGGTCCAACGCTCGTTCCTCTTGCGGATCAGCGTAACCGCGCAAAGCGCGGGCACCGCAACTACTTGCGGATGCCCAGCTTTGCGATCACGTCACGGTAGCGGTCAGGATCAGTCTTCTTGAGGTAATCCAGAAGACGGCGGCGCTTGCTGACCAGCATCAAAAGTCCGCGGCGGGAGCCATGGTCCTTCTTGTGCGTTTTGAAGTGCTCGGTCAACTCGCCAATACGCTCGCTCAAAATCGCGATCTGGACCTCGGGACTGCCCGTGTCCGATTCATGCGTACGGAATTTGGTGATGATGTCTGTTTTCTTTGCGGATGCCAACACGGCAGTTACGTACTCCTAATTCTTTTTTCTCTAGTCCACTTCTCTCAGTGTCCGATTAATTTTAGCACGGTAACCGACCAATCCCGTCCACGCACCGCCATCCCAGGAACACTTCGCGAAACTTCGCTCACTCCGCGAACTTTGCGTCAAAGCCTTTGCCGTTGCCCTCGCCTACGCCACATTCTCCTTCAAAAACTCCAGCGTCCGTTCCCGCGCCAGCTTGGCCGCCGCCGCGTTGTAGTGCCCCGGGTCGACATCGCGGTTGAACGCATGACCCGCACCTTCATACACAAAAATCTGCACCTCGGGATGGGCCTTCGCTACCGCCTCCCTCTGGTCCGCACCGATATGGTCATCCTCCGCGCCAAAGTGAAGCATCACCGGGCAGCTTGGTTCTTCTGAAGCGAACTTCCCTACCCCGCCGGCATAGTACCCAACGCAGCAGCTCGGCTGCATCTTGTACGTCTCGCCGCGCGTCGCGACCAGCCACGCCGTCAGCCCGCCGTAGCAGTAGCCGATGACGCCGATCCCCTTGCCTTCCTTCTTCGCCAGCTCATACGCCGCGGCGACATCCATCAGCGTCGGCTCCGGCTTCAGTTGCGGATAGAGTTCCATCGCCTTCTTCTGGTCTTCGCCGCTGTAGGACAACTCCAGGTCGCGCTCGAAGCGGTCGAAGATCGCCGGCGCCACCACCACAAATCCGTCCTTCGCATACCCATCGCACACGCTGCGGATATGCGCGTTGATGCCGTAAATTTCCTGCACCAGAACCAGCGCGCCAATCGCCTCACCCTCCGGCCGCGCCACATACGCAGAAAGCTCATGCCCATCCTGCGCCGTCACCTTCACCCAATCGCCCATACATTGCCTCCACTACGCTTGGATGCAGTGTACGAAATCTCCGGCGGTGGAAGCCCGCCCGACACTGCTCCTTCCGCCTAAAGGGATGCAAAGTCCCTTATCGAAACGATTTACCTCCGTACCTCCATTTCCGATTTCGCCACTTAAAGCCAAAGGCCCAGCGAGTGGCCGGGCTGAATCTGCTACTCCAATTGTTGTACCGGACGTGTCAAGCGACCGCGCAGAACGCTGGTAGTGACTCAGCGCGTTCCCATCTACTCCGCTCGTGCATATTCTGTCGAAATCAGCTAACATGAAAAAATCCCTAAGGTAATCAAATTCATGGCCCGGTATTCCAGCATGTTTCGTTCCACCCTTTGCGCATCGTTTCTTGTCCTCCCCCTTCTGCTCACAGGTTGTGCCCTCAGCGATACCGGTACTCC
>DASRLB010000329.1:0-7212 GCA_035648695.1 Acidobacteriaceae bacterium
TGTTGAAGGTGCGATACATTTCCAGCTCGGATACGTTGGCGATCTGGTGCATCATCTGGAAGATGGGCTGTGGCTTCCATGTGGCGCGGTCGATGAGCGCGCCGAGGCCATCGGGGAGAATCCGCGGGACGTTTTCGACCAGGCCGCCACCGGTGATGTGGGCCATGCCTTTGACCGGGATTCCGGCGTCGAGAATGGAGCGAATGGGCGCGACGTAGTTTGTGTGTGGAGCAAGCAGAACGTCGGCGATGGTCTTGCCGCCGAGTTCTTCGGGCTTGGCGTAGATGGAGTGGCGTCCGATGTCGAAGAGCAGCTTGCGTGCGAGCGAGAAGCCGTTGGTGTGCAGGCCGGAAGAGTTGATGCCGTACAGGACATCACCTGCAACGGTGCCTTCCCCAGTGAGTAGCCGGCTGCGATCGACGACACCGGTGACGAAGCCGACGACGTCGAGGTCGCCCTTGGCGTAGACGGCGGGCATCTCCGCTGTCTCGCCGCCAACCAGCGCGATGCCGGCTTCGAGACAGGCTTCGCTCATGCCGCGGACCAGGGCTTCGACAATGGCCGGGTTGGTTTTATGGAAACCCAGGTAGTCGAGGAATGTGAGCGGTCGCGCTCCCATGACGGCGATGTCGCCGGCGACGGCGGCGACGAGGTCGCGGCCAAGGTCTTCGTAGCGTCCGGCCATTGCCGTAACTTTTGTCTTGGTGCCGACGCCGTCCGTGCTCTGCACCATGACCGGGTCGGCCATACCTTCAACCGCGTCACGCAGGCTGAATAGCGTGCCGAAGGAGCCAACGCCGGTCAGCACCGCGCCGGAGTGGGTGCGCGCGGTGTGCGACTTGATGCGCCGGACCGCTTCGTTGCCGGCCTCGATGTCTACACCGGCGGATTTGTAGTCAACCGTCGCGCTCATACTCTTTCCTTATCCAACCCACTTGCGGGCGTTGTCGAACATGCGTTGCCACGGGCTGTGCTCGAGCTCGCGAGTCCAGGAGTGTTGCAGGCCGAGGAACATTCTTTCCGGGTGCGGCATGACGATCAGCGAGCGTCCATCATCGCTGCTCAGGCCGGCGATGCCCGCAATCGAGCCGCTGGGATTGAGCGGATACTGCTCGGTCACGCGGCCATAGGTATCAATGTAGCGCAGCGCGACGCCGTTGGCAGCGGCGCTGACGTGGCCTTCGCCATGCGCCGTGACGATCGGGATTTTCGAACCCGCCATACCCGCGAAAAAGAGCGATGGCGAATCCTGAATTTCAACCATGCAGACGCGCGCTTCGTACCGCGACGACACGTTGCGCCCGAAGTGCGGCCAGTGCAAGGCGCCGGGGATAATGTCTCTTAGTTGCGCCATCATCTGGCAGCCGTTGCATATGCCGAGGGAAAAAGTGTCGGCGCGCGAAAAGAATTGCGTGAACATTTCGAGCAGACGGTCGTTGAAGAGGATGGTCTTTGCCCAGCCGCTGCCGGCTCCGAGAACGTCTCCGTAGGAGAACCCACCGCAGGCGGCGAGGCCCGTGAAGTCGGCGAGTGACGTGCGGTTGGCGAGGAGGTCGCTCATGTATACATCGACTGCGGTGAAGCCCGCGCGGTCGAATGCGGCGGCCATTTCGACCTGGCCGTTGACGCCTTGCTCGCGGAGGATGGCGACGCGGGGGCGTGCGGAGTTGAAGAAAGGTGCGGCGATTCTTTCGGCGGGATCGAAGGGGATGGAGACGGAGAGGCCGGGGCGGGCGGTGTCGTCGAGGAGGGAGAATTCCTGGTCGGCGCAGGAGGGGTTGTCGCGGAGGGACTGGATGTGGAAGGAGGTTTCGGACCAGAGCTTTTGGAGGGCGGTGCGCGAGAAGATGTGAAGCAGTGTTGCGCCCGCTTCATCGAAAAATTCGATCTTGTCTCCGGCTGAAGTCGCTCCGATTTGCCGCGCGGCGATGCCGGCTTCTGCAAATGCCGCGACGGTGTAATCCACGTCTTCCCACGCAACCTGTATAACGGCGCCGAGTTCTTCGGAGAACAACATATCCAATGAATCGCCGCAAGAAACATCGAATCCACAACGCCCAGCGAAGGCCATTTCTGCAAGGGTAACGAAGAGGCCTCCATCGCTGCGGTCGTGATATGCCAAAAGAGCGCGGGTGCTCTTTAGTTTTTGAATTGTCTCGAAGAACGCACACAGTAGGTGGGGCTTCGGAGCGTCAGGAGTTTCACCACCTAGCCGACTGAAGGTCTGTGATAGGCAAGAGCCACCTAGACGATTCTTACCTTGTCCGAGGTCGATGAGAAGGATTGGCACGTCTTCCAGAAACCGTGGCGTGAGTGTGCGGCGTACGTCGGAGACGGGAGCGAAGCCGGAAGCGATGAGGGAGAGCGGGGAGACCACTTTGTGCTCGGTTGGCGTTAGAGGTTCCCCACTCATCGACGATGGGGCCGTCGATGAATGGGCCACCCCGGCTGTAGTCACCCCGGCTGTATCGGTCCATTTGGTGCGCATGGACATGGAGTCTTTGCCGACGGGGATGGTGATGCCGAGGGCGGGGCAGAATTCCATGCCCACGGCGTGGACCGCGTCGAAGAGTTTCTGGTCTTCGCCGGGTTCGCCTGCGGCGGCCATCCAGTTGGCGGAGAGTTTGATGTCGGAGAGTCTTTCGATGGCGGCGCCGGCCATGTTGGTGATGACTTCTGCGATGGTCATGCGCGCGGAGGCCGCGGCGTTGATCACGGCGAGGGGTGTGCGTTCGCCAACGGCCATTGCCTCGCCGCCCACCGTATCGAAGGCGCTGAGGGTGACGGCGCAATCGGCAACGGGGACTTGCCAGGGGCCGACCATCTGGTCCTGCACCACCATGCCACCGACGCTCCGGTCGCCGATGGTGATGAGGAAGGATTTCGATGCGATGGCAGGGAGTCGGAGGAGACGCTCGACTGCGTCGGCGATCGTGATGCCGGATAGGTCGAGGGGCTGTGTTGCGATGGTTTCGCGGGTGAAAGCACGCTCCATCTTCGGCGGCTTACCGAAGAGGACCTGCAGCGGCAGATCGATGGGCTTCTGCGCGCCGTCGGTGAGTGTGAGGTGAGATTCGGCTTCGGCGTGGCCTATGACGGCGACAGGGCAGCGTTCGCGCCCGCAAATTTCTTCAAAGGTAGTGAGGTCTTCGGGGGCGATGGCGAGGACGTAGCGCTCCTGCGCTTCGTTGCACCAGGTTTCGAGCGGGCTGAGGCCGGCTTCACCGCGCGGGATCGCGTTCAGGTCGAAGGTGCCACCGCAACCGCCATCTTTGACAAGTTCGGGGAAGGCATTGGACAGGCCGCCGGCGCCGACATCGTGGATAAAGGCAATGGGGTTGGCATCGCCGCGTTGCCAGCAGGAGTCGATGACTTCCTGCGCGCGGCGCTCCATTTCGGCGTTGTCCCGCTGGACTGAGGCGAAGTCGAGGTCGCTGTTGCCGCTCGCGGAACTCGATGCCGCCCCGCCGCCGAGGCCGATCAGCATCGCCGGGCCGCCGAGGACGACGAGGGCGTAGCCGGGCTTCATCGCGCCCTTTTCGACATGCTCGGCGCGGATGTTGCCGAGGCCGCCGGCGAGCATGATGGGCTTGTGATAGCCGTACACCGTGCCGTTCGATTCCTGCTCGTAAGTGCGGAAGTAGCCGCAGAGATTTGGACGGCCGAACTCGTTGTTGAAGGCCGCTGCGCCGAGCGGGCCGTCGATCATGATGTCGAGCGGGGAAGCGATGTGCGCGGGGCGGCCGTAGGGCTGCTCCCAGGGCTGGGCGGCTTGCGGGAGATTGAGATTTGAAACGGTGAAGCCGCAGAGCCCGGCTTTGGGTTTGCCGCCGCGGCCGGTTGCGCCTTCGTCGCGAATTTCTCCGCCCGCTCCGGTCGCTGCGCCGGGCCACGGGGAGATAGCGGTCGGATGATTGTGGGTCTCCACCTTGAGCAGGATGTGGATGTCCTCTTCATGCGCGGTGTAGATGCTGGAGTCCGGGTCCGGGAAGAAACGGCCGCCGGATGAGCCGCGAATGACGGCGGCGTTGTCGCGATAGGCGGAGAGGACGTTGTCGCCGGAGACTTCGTTGGTGTTGCGGATCATCTGGAACAGCGAGAGCGGCTGGGGTTTGCCGTCGATGGTCCATGATGCGTTGAAGATTTTGTGGCGGCAGTGTTCGCTGTTGGCTTGCGCGAACATGTAGAGTTCGACGTCGGTGGGATTGCGGCCAAGCTTTTTGAATTCGGCGACGAGGTAGTCGATTTCGTCGGGGGCGAGCGAGAGGCCGAGCTCGCGGTCTGCTTCCGCGATAGCTTTAGCGCCGTGGGTGAGGATATCGATGTGGGCGAGCGGCTTTTCCTGGTGCGGCGCGAACATCTCGCGCAACTGGTGCTCGCCTTCGAAAAAGACGCTCTCGGTCATGCGGTCGTGCAGTACGTCGGCCAGCGCCTTCAGATCGCGGGGGTTATTGACCAGAACCACGCGCGCTCGCTCGATTCGCGTGATGTTTTCGAAGCCCGTGTTGCGGAGGATGTCTGTGGCCTTGCTGGACCACGGGGACTGCGTGCCGGTGCGCGGTGCGATCCAGATGCAGGGGCCGGGCGGCAGGTCGAGATGCGATCCAAGAAGTTCGTGGAGTCGCGCATAGTCGACTTCACCTTCGCGTACGTGCAACACATGCAGATAGCCGGCAACCACACCGGTCACTCCGGGATCGATTGCCTGCAAACGCTGCAATAACCGTGCGCCCTCGAACGGCGTGAGCGCCGAGGGGCCGGGAAATATCCTCACTGCCGTCCGGATGTCAGAGCTGGGCGGAGAGATTTCTGGTGATGTGGCTGGCGACATCTTCAGTGTGTTTTGCGGCGTCGTTGCGTTGCTGTTCGAGGGTGTGGAGATACTCTTCGGTGACATCGCCGGTGACGTAGATTCCGTCGAATACCGAGGTGTCGAAATGGGTAAGATCGGGCGCGGCTTCGGTGATGGCGGCCTTGAGGTCCTCAAGGTCCTGGAAGATGAGTTCATCGGCGCCGATGTGTTTCGCGAGTTCCTGCACGGTTTTGCCGGTGGCGATCAACTCGGAACGGGCGGGCATATCGATGCCGTAGACGTTGGGGAAACGGACGGGCGGCGCGGCGGAACAGACGTATACATTCTTCGCCCCGTTTTCGCGGGTCATCGCAATGATCTCGCGGATCGTAGTTCCGCGCACGATGGAGTCATCGACCAGCAGAATATTTTTGTCCTTGAACGCCTGCGGGATGGGGTTCAATTTGCGGCGGATCGACTGCTTGCGCTGGGCCTGCCCCGGCATGATGAAAGTACGGCCGACGTAGCGGTTTCTGACCAACGCGTCGCGGTAGGGGATGTTGAGGCGAGTGGCGATTTCCTGCGCGGCGGTGCGGCTGGTTGACGGAATCGGAATGACCACGTCGATGGGCAGGTGGGACCACTCGCGCTTGATCTTCGCGGCGAGTTTGACGCCCATGTTGATGCGGCATTGATACACGGAAGCGCCATCGAGAACGGAGTCCGGGCGAGCAAGGTAGACGTACTCGAACAAGCACGGGGCCTTGTCGTGCGCCATCAGGCTGGCGTGGGTGTGCAGCTCGCCTTCCATATCGACGAAGACAACTTCGCCGGGCTCGAGGTCGCGCTCCAGGTTGAAGCCGCTGACCTGCAAGGCGACGCTTTCCGACGCCACCATATATTCCGTTTTGCCATTTTCGACGCGACTGCCGAAGACCAGCGGGCGGATCCCGTTGAGGTCGCGGAATGCGACCATGCCGACGCCCGCGATCATGACGATGACGGCGTAGCCGCCCTTACACCGGCGATGGACTTCTTCGACGGCTGCGAAAATGTCGAACGGATGCGGCTTGACGGCGCCGCGCCGCGCCATTGCATGTGCGAAGACGTTCAGCATCACCTCGGAGTCGGAGGTGGTGTTGAGGTGGCGAAGGTCCTTCTGGAAGAGGCTTTCGACGATGTCCGCGACGTTGGTGAGGTTGCCGTTGTGGGCGAAGATGATGCCGTAGGGCGAGTTCACGTAGAAGGGCTGGGCTTCGGCAACGGAGGCGCAACCGGCGGTCGGGTAGCGGACGTGTCCGATGCCCATGGTTCCGAGCAGGCGGGCCATATTGCCGGCGTCGAAAACGTCGGTGATGAGGCCGTTGCCCTTGTGAAGATAGAAACGCTCTTCGAAAAAAGTGGCGATACCCGCGGCGTCCTGGCCGCGGTGTTGGAGCATGGAAAGCGAATCGTAGATGACTTGGCTGACCGGACTATGTCCGAAAACGCCCACAATACCGCACATTGTCCCTCGCTGCGTTTCCTGGTGCCTGCAATACGTTTTGGGCCGATGGTTCCGGCGAATGGCGATGTCAAGCCCTGCGAAGTACGGACCAGCCGCTGTTTTGGCTGTCACATCAAGGATAACCTGCCCGCCTGTGCAGAACTGAGCTCGGCGGACTACACATTTGATTCGAGACGACGAAGATTTGATTCGCCGCGGCAAAAACGCGGTACGCTTGACGTGCGTGCCGGGCCCGGCTGCTAAAACTTTCTATGAAGGATGGATCCATGAGCACTTTCTCCGCATTCGTTCGCCGCATGTCTCGTCGCATCGCTGTTCGGGCTGTCGTTATTGGATTGATCGGCTCCATGCCGTCCCTCGCGCAGAATGCCGGCGGAAAACTGCGCGTCTACTTCATCGACGTCGAAGGCGGGCAGTCGACGCTGTTTGTGACGCCGGCGGGGGAGTCGCTGTTGATCGATACCGGCTGGCCGGGGCACGAATATCGCGACGCCGACCGCATTGTCGCGGCGGCGAAAGATGCCGGTTTGAGCAAGATCGACTATGTGTTGCTGACGCACTTCCATACCGATCATGTCGGCGGGGTGCCGCAGCTTGTGGCGCGGATTCCCGTCGGCACGTTTATCGATCACGGAGTGAATAGCGAGTTCGGCGACGCTCCGACGGTTGCGGGATACGCGCGGCCTACAAGAAGATTCTCGATAGTGGGAAGTACAAACACATTGTGCCGAAGCCGGGCGATGTCCTGCCGATTGCGGGTCTTCATGCGACCGTCGTTACCTCCGATGGCGCGATGATCGAGAAGCCGCTGCCGGGCGCGGGGCAGGCCAATCCCTTCTGTGCGGTTTCGGAGACGAGGCCGGCGGACAAGACCGAGAATTCCCACTCGCTGGGGGTGCGGATCACCTTTGGC
>DASRLB010000330.1:0-5994 GCA_035648695.1 Acidobacteriaceae bacterium
TTCCTAGCAGCGCAGTCTGCGTCGCCGTCAGCGCATAAAAAGTCGCGGTGGAAGGCGAAGCCACCGCCGGAAAATTTCGCAACTGCTCTTCCACCGAAGCAAACCCAAACACCCGCCGCCGCCACACGGCCCCACCGATCCGCCCACCGAAACTCTGCTGCGAATCATGCGGCTTCGCCAGCGAATTCGCAATTACGCCGTCGCGATAATGCGTCTCCACCGAAAACGGATTCGCCGCAGCCCACGCACTTTCGCGGCCAAGATAGAACCCTCCGCCATGCAACACACCACTGCCCGAACGCGACGCCGTCGTCAGCAACCCGCCCGCTCCCCCGCCATACTGCGCGGAGTAGCTGTGCGCCGCGACGCTGAACGCATGTACCGCTCCCTGCCCAAAATTCGACTGTGCCCTCGGGCCTCCGGGAGCATTCCCACGTCCCCCGCCACGAAACCCCTGGTCGCCCGACACTCCATCCAGCAAGCTGGCATTCTGCGTCGGCGCGATGCCGCGAAAGCTCAGCAGCGTCCCTGCATTGGAACGGCCTTCCACCGGCGCCGTCTCACTTCCATCGTGGACCTCCGACGAAATCCGGCTCGCATCCTCCCACCGCCGCGCTTCAAGCGGCAGCTCCGCCAACGCCGTGGCCGTAATCGTTCCACCGAACGCATCGCTCACGCTTCCAGCAACCCTGCCAACGCGCAGTTCCACCTCCGCGACCGACCCCAACTCCACAAGCACTCGCTCCCGCGCCAGCACCCGCGCACCATCCCTCGCCTCGATCACATACTCCCCCGCAGCCAAACGCAGCGCAAGAAACCGTCCACTCCTTCCAGCTTTAACCTCGCGCGCCGGAGCATCCGCATCCACAGCCTGCACCACAATCCTGATTCCCGCCATCGGCTTCCCCGTGCCGGACACAAGCCGCCCGCCAACCGCTCCATCGACCGCAGTCTGCGCCGCCATCCCCACGCACAACATCCCCAGACACACCACCGCGACAAACACTGCGGCCAAAATTCTGCGACGTGGCTTTACAACTCTGCCGTGCACCACACGTCCTCGGGGAGTAACGAGAGCCTAGTCCCTTTTCCCCATTAAAGAAAGCCGCGCCAATTTCAGGACACTATCCTCTATCCCCTGCATTTAAACAAAAAGGACGGCAGCCGAAGCCACCGCCCTTAAGGTTTAGCCTCCGCAAACTAGAACTCCAGACGTGCACCGATCTGGAACTCACGCGGTGTATACAGGAAACCGGAGTCGTTGGAGGTAGAGTGCGATCCGAAGCCAATCCCCGGAGCCGAGTTCGGCACATACGACGCCGTGCTGGCGCCCGACGTGCTGCTGGTGTAGTTGTAGGCCGTCGTGCTCAAGTCGCTGGTGCTGAAGTTCTGCTTGTTCGCGACGTTGTACATATCGGCGTTCAACTGTAGTTGGTACTTCTCGGCGATCGTGAATTCCTTCTGTAACCGCAGGTCGTCCACGATGGCCCGCGGAACCTCAAAAGTATTCAGCCCGATTGCCGGAATGTACGTTGCGCCCGTGATGCCGTTCCATGTGCCGCTATTGAGCGCCTGCGTGGAGTTGTACCCTGCGCCGCTGGTGGACAGGTTGGCCGAGTACGGAAGGCCGTTCTGGATCTGGAACGTGTCGTTGATGCTCCAGCCGTCGGTCAGATACTTCAGCATGTTGCTTGAATGCATGTTCGGGATCTTATACAGCGCGTATCCAACGAAGCGGTTGCCCACATTGAACTGCGAAATGCCGTAGTTCTGGCGTGCGGCCGCATACGGGTTCAGCCAGCTATTGGTGCTGGTGGTCGACGATGCATTCTGGTTGAAGTCCAGCGCATGCGACCAGGTGTAGTTGGCGTCGAACTCGAGACCGTGGATCGAACGGTTTTGAATGTCCACGATCAACGCATGGTAATTCGAGTTGATGTTGCTGACGACTTCCGTGATGTTGGTGAAGTTGGGGTTGATGTATCCCGTCGGGTAGGCGCACGAAGCACTCGCCGTGCAGGTGCCGAAGGTCGGTACCTGGTACTTCGTTCCAATCGCAAGCGGTCCGGTGCCGGAGCCGGCCACGGTTGGATTGCCGACCGTGATTGTCGTCACATCCTGGGGCGGAGCAAGGTTCACATCCAGGAAGTTCGGCAGCTCGCGGCCGACCGATCCAAGATAGCCGATCTCGAACACATTGCCCTTGCCGAGCTGGCGCTGTATCTGTAGATCGAACTCATGCACCTGCGGGTTTTGCAGGTTCGGTGCGAGGTAGAAGGACGAGGGCTTCGATCCCGACCCGGCTGCGAATGGGTTGGGGAAGATGGGAGCGCCCGCGGCTGTAGGCTTGGTGCTGGCCAGACCGTATTGCCCGTTCGGGCTGCCGGAGCCGAACTGCACCGAAGCGACGGTTCCGTTCAGGATGCGGCCGTAATACAGCCCGTAGCCACCGCGAACGACCGTGCTTCCGTCACCGAAAGCGTCAAACGAGAATCCAATGCGCGGACCGAAGTTGTTCTTATCGGCGGGCGCATTGGTCAAACCGGCATAAGGCACGAACGTGCCCACCGTCGACGTTAGGCCCGCCGTCGGCGCAGGCAATGACTCATAGTCGTACCGCACGCCGAGCTCCAGCGTCAGGCGGGGGTTCACCTTCCAGTTGTCCTGGAGGAATCCCGCATAGTCGGTCGTCGCAATCGCATACTGGGTCGCGCCGAAGTCCTGGAACGCGGACGAGTAGCAATCGGTAGTACCGACGCCGCTGGTGGTTGCCGTACCCGCAGCTCCAGTCGTGTTGCAGGTTCCCGTCTTACCCTTGGTTGCAAGATCGGTCAGGTAGTTGGGCAACGTGCCATAGGTGTAGTCGCCGTAATAGTACGGCGTCTGATGCAGCAGATCATAGTTGTGCAACAGATCGAAACCCATGCGGATGCTGTGATTGCCTGTCGTGTAGTAAAGGATGTCGTCGGCCTGCCACTTCCACTCTTCCGGATACGCAAGACGATAAGAATAGTAAGGCGAACCCAGGTTGAACCCGATCGACGTGTCCAGACCGATATAAGGAATCGTTCCGCCCGGCCCATTGGGGGCCGCGCCCGTCACCGTCTGGCCCGGAGCAACCAGGTTTGCCAAAGTGTAGGCGCTGTACGGCTGCTGGCCTTCATCGTCCAGTTCGCGGCTGTACTGATAGAGCACCTCGTTCACCAGCTTGGAAGAGATCTGGCTGGTCAGTTTGGTCACACCGTAATCCAACTTGATAAAGTCTGTTCCAAAAGCGTCGACCGAGTATGTCGCGCTACTGGCTGTCTGCACATCGCCGGGAGCGTCCCAACGCAAGCGATGGAACAGAAAGCTAAGGTGCTCCTTCGGGTTGATCTGCCAATCCAGCTTTGGTGTATTGATCTCCTGAAATCCGACACGCGGTACGATCCCGAGATCGGTCAGCAGGGCGTTGATCCCGCTGTTGTAGTTCGCTACGCCAGTGGCGTATGTCGCCTGCCCGAGCCGCGCCACCATCGTGCAAACCGCGTTGTCCAGCGTCGCATGGGCCAGCGTTCCGGTACCCGCTGTCGTCTCGTTAAGGTAGCCGGTCGCGTGGTTGCAATTCGTTTCAATCAACGGAGTCGCCGCATCCGGCTGCTCCTCAAAGCTGCCCACGGTCGCCGCGCTACCATACTGCTTTGCCTTCGCGATGGCCGGAAACACGTGGTCCAACTGGTCGTAGGTATAGGTCCAGAACAGCTTGTTCTTGACAATCGGGCCGCCCAATGTTCCGCCGTAGATCTTGCGCAAATCCTTGGGCTTCAGCGGAGCTCCCGTAGGACTCACCGAACCCGGGTCATAGGCGCCCCAACCGCGATCGAGATCGGTAAAGAACAGTTCGCCGTGCAGCGTGTTCGTTCCGCTCTTGGTGACCGAGTTGATGACGCCGCCCGCCGCCCGGCCATATTGCGCGGAGTAGACGCCCGTATTCACCTCAAACTCCGAGACCGCATTCGAGGAAGTCGAGTAACCTTCGCGCGTACGTCCCCGCTCTTCCGAGAAATAAGCCTGGTTGTCGTCGGCGCCGTCGATCTGGACGTTATTCAGCAGGGTGCTCATGCCGCGAACGCTAACCAGGCCGAAACCGCTGGAGTCGGCAACTACGGCCGGGGTCGTCATGGCGAGCGCCGACCAGCGCCGGTTCTGCACCGGAACATTGTCCACAGCCGCCCGAGGCACTTCAGCCGAAAAGTCGGGACTCTGAAAGTTCAACGTCGCCGCATCGGCCGATACCGTCACCTTTTGCTCTTCGCTACCTGCCGAGAGCCGGGGCATCACCGTCGTAAGCTGGCCAACCTGCACCGTGACATGGGTTTCCGTGACCGTGCCAAAGCTTGCCGCGGTGACCGTCACTGTGTACACGCCTGGCTCGATCAGAGGAGCATTGAAGTAACCGCTGGCGTCCGAAGTCAGCACCTTCTCGGCATTGGTGCCATCGTTACGGATAACGACCTTGGCGTTGGGAACGACGGCGCTGGTCGCGTCTTCGACAGTCCCGGAAATAGCGCCTTGCGTGGACGATTGTGCAAGTCCCATACCGGTGGCTGCGATAGCCGCAATACAGAACAGAGCGAACTTGTGGAGGTGTGTGCGGATCATGTGGTCTCCTGAAAGGTTGCGCGATCGCCCTGGTCCACTAGTCGTGCCTCAAACGGGACCTATGGCGTCGCATACTGCTGTGTTTCTTCCTGCTTCTCGCATTCGAGATTTCCCTCACCGAATAGGTGATGGGGCGCAGAGAGTTAATCTGATTTACCCCAGTGTAGCAGTCGCCAACATCGGACGCCTGTGACTATTCGGAGAATTTGCCCTGAAAATCGGTCAAACAGGAGACTTCCACCACATTTCGTTACACTGTTAGATGGAGCAACGATGTTCATCGATGAAGCACGAATCAGGGTAAAAGCCGGTGACGGCGGCAATGGTTGCATGGCCTTCCGCCGCGAAAAGTTCGTCCCCCGCGGCGGCCCCTCGGGCGGAGACGGAGGTCATGGCGGAGATATCCTCATGGCGTCCTCCCTTTCCCACAACACCCTGGTCCACTTCCGCTTCAACCCCGAGCACAAATCCATGCGCGGCGGCCACGGCCTCGGCTCCAACTGCTCGGGCTACGCCGGCGAGCACACCGTCCTCAAAGTCCCGGTCGGCACGCTGCTTTACGACGACGACACCGGCGAGCTGATCCACGACTTCGCCCACCCCAACGAAGAGATCGTCATCGCCAAGGGCGGCCGTGGCGGCCGCGGCAACCAGCACTTCGCCACATCCACCCATCAAGCCCCGCGCGAGCACGAGCTCGGCCGCGCCGGCGAGGCCCGAAACTTTCGCCTCGAACTCCGCCTGCTCGCCGACGCCGGCCTGGTTGGCTACCCCAACGTCGGCAAATCGACGCTGATATCGGTCCTCTCCGCCGCCAAGCCCAAGATCGCCAACTACGCCTTCACCACCCTCGAACCCAATCTCGGCGTCGTGCAGGTCGGCGACTTCCCCTACGAAAAGTCCTTCACCGTCGCGGACATGCCCGGCCTCATCGAAGGCGCGCACTTAGGCGCGGGCTTAGGTGTTCAGTTCCTGAAACACATCGAGCGCACCAGCGTCCTCGTCCACCTCGTCGACGTCTCGGACGCAACCGAAACCTCCGGCAGCGCCCGCCCCGACCCCGTCGCCGACTACAACACCATCACCGCCGAGCTCAAGTCCTTCGACCCCACCTTAGCGGCCAAGCCCACCATCCTCGTCGCCGCGAAGGCCGACATCGCGAATCCCGACAAGCTGAAAAAACTCCGCGCCATGGCGAAGCGCAAAAAGCTGCCGCTCTTCGAAATCTCCCCCGTCACCGGCGCCGGCATCGAAAAGCTGAAGTACGCCATCGCCGACGCCGTCCACCTCCACCGCGGAGTCGCCGTCGACGCGCCTCCACCCGCCGCCCCCAAAAAGCGCAAACCCCGCTTC
>DASRLB010000331.1:0-19366 GCA_035648695.1 Acidobacteriaceae bacterium
CATCCCTCCGGTGTTCCATGAATCTCGCCGCTTCCGCAACAGTCCATGAAATCCACTCCCGGCGGTGGTCTACTTTTACTCCGCCGCAAAGCCCCGCTCACGCGGCGCTCTGTGGCCTATTTTTGCTCCGGCGCTCATACCTGCTATGCTGGCGTCGCCAAAGCGCCTATCCGTCGGATGACGACTATGTGTTCGCCAGCGAAACCATGATGGGAGAGCAGACTTACTGGCCCGACAAGCTGTTACACGACCACGACCGTCGCTACGCCCGGAGTACGAACTTAGCTCTTTTCGATAAGGGACTTTGCAGGAAAAGAGGGGGAAGGGTCACCGCTCATTCCCAGCGAACGGTCGCACCCTCAGGAACACCTCAAACGCCGCCGGCCCCGAACCATAATCCGGCTTCAGAACCCCCGGCACCCCGTAGGCGGTAACCTGCGCCCCAACCGCTGTCCGAAAGTGAGGCAGGAAATCGAAATCGCGGTCATAGCCGAACGTATAAGCCTGCACATGCCCGATCGGTTCTTCCTCGAAGCCCACCGGTAGCGGGTTCGGCCCATTCAGCAGTTCATTCGAGCGTCCGGCGTTTTCCAGGCGAGTCCAAACATAGTTCCGCGCCTTGAACCGTAGCAAGGACTCCAGCAGATAGCTGTTCTCCTTCGAGCTGTCGGCCAGCGACCGCGTCCGTCCCCACACCACGGTGCTCGCCCAGTTCCCGTCCTTCAGCGGCCGGTTATACATCGCCGACGCTGTCGTCCGCGCTTGATTCTCGCCCGGAAACAGCGCCTCGGGACTGGCGATCCGGGCATACGAATACTGCCCGCTCCAGTCCTTGCCCGGCTGTAGCGTCAGCCGAGTCGACCAGGAATCGATCGGCCCTGCGTCGATGTTCCACCGGTTTTCATTCGGCTCCCGCCCATGAAATCCGCTGGCCTCAACCCTCGCGATGCTCTGGGTCAGAGCCACGGTCACCACGTCGTCGGCAATATGCGTCGAGTCCTCCTGATGATGGCCGAGCGTGCCGACCGGGTTCTCCGACGCCGACGCCCGGTGCGGATACGCCGTCGGCCCTATCGCCGGATCGCCCATCGGCGCCGCGTAGAGCGAAAGCAACGTCTTTTGGCCCAGCTTCAGGTCGTATAGCGCGGCGATCTCCATAAAGAAGTCGTGCGGATGCTGGCCGTCCGCAATCGGCTTTCCAAACGCCGTCTCCCCCTGCTGGAACAGCAGCGGATACTGCCGCTCCGAGACCGTCGCCGGCTCCAGGCTGAACATCGCCCGCAACGTCAACTGCCCCGGCCCCAGCTCCCGCTCCGCCATCGGCATAAACCAGTTCGTCGAAAAGAACTTGTCGCCGCCCCGCGGTCCGCTCTGCTGGATGTCGGTGACAAACACGTTGGCGTGGAACATCAGCATCCAGTCGCCGCGCATCGTCATCAGCATCGGAGTCGGCGTCGAATTGGGCTCCGCGCTCGTGCCTGACGACGCGTGATGCAGTATCTGCTGACGGAACGTCTGCGGCTGCATCTGCTCCATGAGGGCCTTCATTCCGGGACGCATGTTCATCCCCGGCATGGAGGCCATCGGTTTCGCATCCTGGGCCTGAATCAGCACCGGAAATAGAAGGAGCACCAATACTGCGCGAAAATTGTTCATGTCCGTCCCTCACTGCGCCTCGACGGAGGCGCAGCAGTTCTTGTCGCTTCGAATGGATATCCATGGAAAGATCGGTCCCCGCACGACCGGGGACACAAAGCTTCCAAACGAAAGGAGGGATTTTAGCGACTAGACACGGAGGCTTACTGAAAGCAGACCGGCAGTGGTTCGCCGGAAAGGCGGCCCTTTAGCGATGGAACGATTGCCGTTACGCAACCTCGGCGACGGCAATGTTCCCCACACGGCCCAACGCACGCCGTTGAAGCCAACCGCGCTGGAGGCACTGGCTTCAGTCGCCACAATGGAGGCGTGATGACAAAGGGTTCCGCTTGCATCCGCAACAGGGTGCGAGGACATATCGCCCGGGCATTGGTCGCCGGACATGTCCATTTCATCCGATCCGTTCGCAGCCCGGCAGCAACTCCGCTGGGATAGCGAAGAGCACGCGCTTTCGCACACAACGCTCTGCGAAGAAACCGCCAGAACAAGCAGAGCGATAACCAGCGCACACGCGTTTCTCAAGCGGATCGACATACGATCATTGTAACGACAACCACCCAAACGAGTGCCGATTGAGCAATCGCGAATGCAGATTGACATGGTCAAATGGCAAATCGCATTCCTCATTTGTGGCGCTCATTAAATCTCTTGCGTTCTTTAAAACTCGTGCTACATTCCATTCACCACTCGCAGGGAGCGAGGGTACAAATGGCGTCCGCGCACTCACGCAGGCTCCTCACCATCAGCGCCGCAGCCGCGACGCTCCTCCTGCTTTCAGCCTCCGTCATCGTCTTCCGGGCGCACAGGACGCTCACCGAAACTTCCCGCTCCGTCGCCGATTCCCACCATCTTTCCTTCACCTTCGGGCCGCTGGCGCTGCCGCCAAACCCCGGTTTCGAGCCGATTACCGCGCCCGCGTCCTTCACCTCCGCGGCCGCGCTCGACGGCCACATCTTCGTGGCGGGCGCCAACGCGCTCAACGTCTACAACTCCGCCGGAACGCTGGAGCGCAGCTTCCACGTCGGTCTCGACCTTCCTCCAGCGCCACTGGGCCGCATGATCGTCGCGCGCCTCCGCGGCCAGTCCCAGCCGCAGCTCCTCATCGCCACTGCCGGCGCCGGAGTGCTGCTCTACAACGCGACGACCCAGACCTTCCGCCAGCTTCTCCCCGCATCCGCCGACCTCCGCGACATCACCGCTCTAGCCGTGCTGGGCTCGGGCGAACTCCTCGCCGGAACGCGCCGCCACGGCCTGCTCGTCTACAACGGCAAAACCCTCGAACTCTTCCGCCCCGAATACGCCAATGCCTCCATCACCGCTCTCCTCACCGTGGCCAACGACGTCTGGGCCGGAACGCAGGACCACGGCCTCTTCCACACCCACGCCGGAATCACCGACCACTTCGAGCCAGAACTCCCCGACCCGCACATCGAAGCCCTCGCAGCCGAGGGCAACCGCATCTTCGCCGCCACACCGCTGGGCGTCGAGCTACTCGAAGACGGCCGCCCGTCGCGCACGGTCGCTCCCAACACCTTCGCCCACGCTCTCTTCGCCGGACCCAAGACACTCACTCTTTCCACCATCACTGAAGGCGCGACTACCGTTGCGCTCGACAGCGCGCGCCCACACGCGCCCTTCATCACCGACGACAACGCCGAGCCGACCGAGCAGTTTCTCACCCTTCCCGGGAGCGACGACCTCTACGCTGTCCGTCACGACGGCCTCTATCGCCGCATCGGCTCCCGCTGGACGCCGGTCCTCGAACCCAGCAAAGCCGCGCTCACCGACAACGACATCGCCGCCCTCGGTTTCTCGCCGGACGGCCGCCTCTGGGTCGGAACCTTCGACCGCGGCCTGGACATTCTCGATCCGTCGCTAACAGCCGCGCAGCACCTCGAAGACGACCACCTCTTCTGCATCAACCGCATTGTCCTCGACCCGGTCCGCAACACCATGGCCGTCGCCACCGCCAACGGCCTCGTGCTGTTCGACGCGGCCGGCAAGCCTCGCCAGGTCCTCACCCGCCGCGACGGCCTCATCTCCGACCACGTCACCGACGTCGTCTACAGCGGCGACCGCATGACCGTCGCCACGCCGGCTGGCCTCACCTTCATCGACAGCACCGGCATCCAGAGCCTTTACGCCTTCCAGGGCCTCGTCAATAACCACGTCTACGCCCTCGCCGCATCGGCCGACGGCACCGAACTCCTCGCCGGGACCCTCGGCGGAGTCTCGCTGCTCACCCACGACACCGTCCGCCGCAACCTCACCGTCGCCAACTCCGGCCTCCGCCACAACTGGATCACCGCCGCGCTTCCCGTCGACGGGGGTTACATGGTCGGCACCTACGGCGCGGGCGTGATGCGCCTCGACGCCACCGGGCATTTTTCGGCTATGGATATTGTGACGCGCAACATGGTCGTCAACCCCAACGCCATGCTCTCGACCCCCACCCACATCTTCGCCGGCTCCCTCAACCAGGGCCTGTGGAGTTACTCCCGCGCCGCACAGCGCTGGACCCAGATCACCAACGGCCTCCCCTCCCTCAACGTCACCGCCCTGGCCACCCGGGGCGGCACCCTCTACGTCGGCACCCAGAACGGCCTCGTCCGCATCGCAGAATCGAAGCTGCCCCAATGAACTTGTTGCGCACCTCTCTCCTCTTCCTTACGTTCGCTTCCACGCTGACCGCAAACGCCGCGACCGGCGTGCTGATCCCGCGCGACAAACAAGCGCCCGACTCGTCGATCCTCTCGCTCGAAGAGATGTCCGTGGACATCACCATCGACAACGGCGACGCCCGCATCTTCATCACCCAAATCTTCCTCAATCACACCAACCACATTGAAGAAGGCACCTACAACTTCGCGCTTCCCTCCGGCTCGACAGTCTCCGATTTCGCGGTCTGGGACGGCGCCGTCCGTATCCCGGCGGTCATCCTCGAACGCAAGCGCGCGCAGGAAGTCTATGAGCAGGCCCGCATGCAGAGCATCGACCCGGGCCTGCTGCAAATGGGCGAGCGCGATAATGCCGACCCTGCCCGCACCGCGCTTTTCTCCGCGAAGATCGTCCCCATCCCGGCCTACGGCACCAAGCGCCTTGAACTTGAGTACCACCAGCGCATCGACGCAACCGCCTTCCGCCAGGCCTTCATCCTTCCGCTCAAGCCCGACGCTGCCGGTGAGCAGAAGGTCCACAAATTCCACGTCAACCTCAGCGTCCACTCCGCACATCCGTTCACCGGCCTCAAGCTCGGCGCGGCTTACGGGCTCAAGATTACGCAGCAGGACGCCCACTCCCTCACCGCCAGCTTCGATGCTACTGACACACTCCTGACAGACGATCTGACCGCGACGTGGGGGCTCGACCCCAGCGCCGGCGACGCGCTCGAAGTCATCACTCACCGCGACCTGCGCGCTCCGCAAACTTCGCCCGACCAGTCTCGTCCCATGGCGGCGACCGGCCCCGAGCCGGGCTTTTTCGAGGCAACTGCGCTCATTGGAGAGGGAGCAAACAAGCCGACGAGCGAAGACGTTGCCCCGCCCCGCACTATCATTGTGCTCTTCGACAACTCCCTCTCAATGCAGTGGGAAAAACTCGAACGCAGCTATGGCGCGGCCGAAACCCTGCTGCGCAAACTGCGGCCAAGCGACCGCTTCAACGTCATTCTCTTCAATCAGGACACGGCCAGCTTCTCGCCACAGCCCGTCCCCGCCGACGCGGCGCACATCCAGCAGGCGCTCGACTTCATCCGCGCCAGCAAGCTGCGCGGGGGCACCGACATCGGCAAAGCCCTCACTGCCGGCCTGGCGCAATCGACCGAGCCCGACACATCCCTCGTCCTGCTCACAGACGGCGGCTCCGACCGCGGCGCAACGATCATCACCGGGAAAATCGCCGCCAACTACACCCGCGCCTGGAAGGCTCTCCCGCACCCACCGCACACCGATATTTTCGCCGTCGGCGACGACGCCAACATCGGCCTCCTCCGCCTGCTCGCAAAGAACGACGGCATCCTCGAACAGGTCCGCTCCACCGAACCCGTTGAATTCCACCTCGCCGCCTTTCTCTCCAAGATCACCCACAACCCCGTCACCGGTCTCGCCCTCGACGTCAAGCCGGCCTCCGCTCCAAAGTTCGTGTATCCACTCGACGACGCGGTCTTCACAGGCTCCATCGCTTCGTGGATCGGCCAATACGCGCAGCCCGCCAAACTCGACCTCGACCTCCACGGCGTCCGCAACAACGCCGCCTTCGACATCAAAGCAACAGCGGCGCTCCCCGCGACCGACCTCAACCACCCGCAACTCCCGCGCCTCTGGGCCCAGGCGCGTGTCGTCGCGCTGCTGGATCAGATCAACCGTGACGGCGAAACCGCCGCCGCCATCGACGAGATCATCCGCCTCGCCCGCCGCTACAAACTTGTGACGCCGTATACATCGTTCCTCGCGGTCCCGCGTTCACTGCTGCGCCCGCGCGTCATCCGCCCCGGCGACCCGGTGCTCCGTGTCCGCACCGACCCGGCGATCGAGTCTGTGATTGCGATTTTCCCCTTCGGCCTCACCAAGCCGCTCCGTCACCTCAGCACCGAAGACACACCCGACGCGGGCGACACTGGTGGGCGGCTCTGGGAGACGCGCTTTCTCGCGCCGGACGACATGAAAGACGGAACGTATAGTGTTCGCTTGATCCTTCGTGACACGTCGGGCCACACCTACCGCGAAGAGAAAACGTTCGTCATCGCAAGTACGCCGCCGACGGTGAAAATCCTTCTGCCCAACAAACGTCTGCATCGCGGTGAGTCGATCCAGCTTCGAGCCACCGCGTCCGAAAGCACGCGGACCCTCACCGCACGATTGCCGGACATAGCACCCATCAACATGCGCTGGAACAGCGCTGCGGCGGCGAACGCGGGCACGCTCACTGTTCCCGCCGATATGCCCATTGGCACTTATACCCTCTCAGTGACCGCTGAAGACATCGCCCACAATCTTGGCAGCGAGGAGGTACAAATCGATGTCATCCCCTAACTCTTCCCTCCGCGACAAACTCCTCGTCACTGCCCTCATACTCACCCCGCTTACGGCTGCGGCGATCCTCCCAGCGTGGCTCCAGCACATCCGCGCCAACGCCACATTCGAAGCCGCCCTCTACCGCATGATGGATCTTCCCGGCGTCAGCGTTTTCTTCCCACGCCCGCCCAGAGAATCGGTCGCCGAGCTCAACAAACTTCCTGCATCCACCGCCCTCTACAGCCTCCGCGCACATCAGGAAGAGCAAGCCCTCGACTTCACGGCCGCCGAATCCGACTGGAAGGCCTTCGCCG
The DNA here is from genome assembly GCA_035648695.1 of Acidobacteriaceae bacterium. Taxonomy (GTDB): domain Bacteria; phylum Acidobacteriota; class Terriglobia; order Terriglobales; family Acidobacteriaceae; genus Granulicella. The sequence continues at coordinate 6,983 of DASRLB010000331.1, forward strand.
CGGCGTCCCCTGACAACCGCATCCAACTCGCCGACTTTTACCAGCGCCGCCTCGCAGTGAAGCCCGAGTTCGCCACGCTACTCGAAGTCGCCGACTCACCCGCTCCCGCGAACGAAACCTTTACCGCGTTCGCGCAGCAACGTTCCTGGCAAGCATTCGAGCGCGCCCTCACCCTCGCCAACAATCAGTCCTTCGACGACCAAACCACCCTCGCGCTCTACAAAAGCTGGATCGCCCGCTACCCGCAGCAGCCCACCGTCTACGCCCGGGCCTTCACCTGGGCGCTCGACCGACACCGCTTCCCCGATGCCGAAGCCATACTCGCGCAATACAAGACCGCCTTCCCAGCCGACCAGGTTTTCCCGATCAAGGCCACGGCATTGCTCGCCCTGAAACACGGCGGCCCAGACGCACAACAACGGGCCCTCAGCGTCTACGACGCAGCCTTCCAGCCCCTCTGGCCCGATGCTTTGGTCAGCAGCTATTTCTCCCTTCTCAGCGATACCCACAACCTCCGCCACTTCCTCGCCGACGCCAACGCGCGGCTCCAGCGCAACCCCGACGACCTCAATGCGCTCGGCCGCATCTTCCTCTATGACCAGAACCAATCGCACCCCGACGCAGCTCTCGCCGCTCTCGACCAATACCGCCGCAGCAAGGAAGCCCGCAAGGCTCCGTGGACGGCCGCCGAGCTCGACACCCTCGCGCAACTCACGCTCGCCGCACACGATGCACCCGACGCCGCGCGCTACGACTTCGCGCTCTACAGCATGACGGGCAACCTGCCCGACGGCCGCGATGCGAAGGAAACCGGTCTCAGCAACATGATTTCGCTGCTGCTCTCGACGCCCAACCAGCCCATCACGCTCGGCGCCGGCAACCTCAGCATGTACCGCGACATCGCCACGCTCGACCGCGGGCCTGGCTACTGGAACGGCGTCCTCTCGCTGTGGTTCAACAGCGCGTCGCCCAACAACGAATTCGCGGAGGAAGAAAAGAAGGCGCAGCCCTACTTCCAGCGCGCCAAGGCAGCCGAACTTCTCGCCCTGCTCGACCGCGAATCCCCCAACGCACCGCAGCGCGCGGCACTCCACGCCCAACTGCTGCAGGTCTACGCGGACTACGGTGACAACGCCGCCGTGATACACGAAGGCTCGTCCCTTCTCGCCGAGTTCCCCAACGCCGACTCCACCTTTCGCGTCTCGGTTGCGATGACGATGGCCGACGCCTACGCGCGCCAGAACGACACCACATCCGAGTTTGCACTATACGACCGCACCCTCGCCGAACTGGGTGCGCGGGCAAAGAACATGCCCCTCAGCGCCGCCAGCTTTAGTCCCATCCAAACACCGCGTCCTACTCCATCCGATGCGGACGACGGCGACGCCAAACCGCAAGCGAAGGCGCCCGAAGCCGCTGCCGCCTTCCAACTCGACACCGGCGCACCCGCGGCCGCGGCCCATCCCGACGCTGATGCTTATGCACAGGTGCTCGACCGCTACCTCGGCCGCCTGACCTCGACGCTGCAAATTCCGCAGGCGCTTGCCGTCCTGCGCAAGGAGCTCGACCGCAACCCGAACGATCCACTGCTCTACGAAAAGCTCGCCAACTTCCTCGACCAGAACAAGCTCTTCGCGCAGCAGGAAGAGGTTTATCGACAGGCGATCGACAAGTTCCCGAGCGAAGCCTGGACGGACAAACTGGCGCGCTTCTACCTCCGCCAAAAGCGCACGCAGGACTACGCCGCCCTCACGCGCAAAGTCACCGACACCTTCGACGGAACCGACGTAGACACGTACTTTCGTCAGAGCATCGGCGGCGGCGCGCAGCTTTATCTCGAGCTCAATCTCTACGCTCACCAACGCTTTCCGCACGACATCGTCTTCACAGAAAATCTGCTCAGCGCCTACAACGCGAAGGATACCCGCGACGCCGCCGCCCACGAAAAACTCCTCCGCGAAACCTGGTGGCAGTCCCCCGGCCTCACCCGCCAATTCTTCGAGTTCCTCAGCTCTACCGGCAAGCTCGAAACAGAACTTGCACAACTGCAACCGTCCCCCGCCAATCCGGCAGCACAGGAGGAGGCTGCCGAAGCCCAGCTTTGGCGTTCGCACTTCGAAGAGAGCGCGCCCCTGTTCGCCGATCTCTCGGCCGCGTACCCGGCCGACGTCGCGATTGGGACCACGGCCTCCGACCTGCAACGTTCGCTGGCGTGGTTCGATCCTTCGCACACTGCGAAGTCGATCGTGATCGAACAGCGCCTGCTTTCCGCCAACCCCGGCGATCTCGACCGCCTTGCCCGTATCGGCGACATCCTCGCCGACCGCGCCGACGACTCCGCCGCGTCGCTCGCTCCCGCCGCCCAATACTGGCGGCGGATGCCGACCATCGAGCCCGGCAGTCGCGACGGCTATCTGCAAGCCGCAACCGTCTTCTGGGATTACTTCCAGTTCGACGACGCGCTCGCAGAAATCGCCCCCGCCCGCGCCCACTTTCATCAGCCCGCACTCTTCGGCTACGAAGCCGGAGCCATCGCCGAGGGCAAACGCGACTACCCGCTCGCTGTCCGCGAATACGTGGCTGCCGCCCTCACCAATGCCGATGAGAACTCCAGCAGCCGCCTTCTACAGTTGGCGCGTCGTGCCTCCACGCGCGATCTCGTCGACTCGCTCACCGCGGCTGCGGCGGCTTCCTCGTCGGACCCCACCACGCTCACGCTGCGCCTGAAAGTGTTGTCCGCCCAGCACCGCAATAGCGAGGCCGCACCGCTTCTTACCGCCGCGCTCAAGTCCGCGAAGACCCCCGAAGCCGCTGCGAACATCGCGGACCTCGCCCGCACAAACACGCTGCCCGCAGTCTACGAGCAAGCCCTCAGCCGCCAGGTCGAACTCACCACCGACTCCGTCGAGCGCCTGCAATTGCGCTACTCTCTCGCCCGCGCCTACGAAGACCGCAACGACATCGCCGCCGCCTCGCGCATCATCGACGAAATCTACAAACAGAACCCGCTCATCCTCGGCGTCGTCCGCTCCACAGTCGACTTCGATTGGCGCACCAAACATCAGCCGCAGGCCATCAACGTCCTGGTCGCCGCCGCTCATGCATCGTCAACCGCCCAACCCGACCTCGCCCGTCAGCTCACCGCCGAAGCCGCCGCCAAGGCCAACGAATCCGGCGACACCGCGCAAGCCCGCACGCTCGCCGAATCGCTGCTTCAACTCGACCCGTACAACGCCGAATACCTCTCGCTCGCCGCGGACAGCTACGTTCGCGCGAACGACAACGCCGGCCTCAAGCAGTTCTACCTCGCGCGCCTCGACACCCTGAAGACTGCGCCGATGCTTCCGGATGACCGCAAGGCGCGCACCGCACTCCTCCGCAAGGGTTTGATTCCGGCTCTTACACGAGCAAAGGACTACGACGGCGCGGTAGCCCAATACATCGCGCTCATCTCCGCCTACCCCGAAGACTCGGAACTCAATAACGAAGCCGCCCTCTACGCCCTCCGCTACAACGACAAGCAGCAGTACATCGGCTTCCTCCAGGCCACAGTCAAAGTCTCACCCCGCGACTCGCGTTTCTTTATCGATCTCGCCGAAGCCCAGCAGATCTTCGCGGACCTTCCCGCCGCCATCGACGCCTACGCCCACGCCATCGCCATCCGCAAAGATCGCACCGACCTCTACACCGCCAAGGCCTCGCTCGAAGAAACGCTGCAACGCTTCGACGACGCCGTCGCGGACTATCAGCGGCTCTATCAACTCACCTACAAAGATCCTCAATGGATGGTCGCCATAGCCCACGTCCGCGCGCGTCAGGGCCGCGGAGCAGACGCAGCCGACGCCCTGAAAACCGCTTACCTCAGCGGGCCCAATCAATCTGCAGACGATTTCTTCCGCGTCGCCTCGCAGCTTGAACAATGGAACTTCCTCGGCGACGCAGCCCGCTTCGCCGAGCAGGGACGCGCTGCCGCCGGCGACAGCTTCCTCGCCGCCGATGGACCCGGCGTCGGCAACGACGACGCCTCCACCTACGCCCGCATCCTCACCCGCCAGCGCCGCACCGGCCCACTCCTTGCCATCCTCCACACAGCAGCAGTCGACGCGCTTGTGTCCTCCGCCTCTCCCTCCATCATCGCGGCGCAGGTGCAATCCCAGGGCATCGCCTCCGTCACTGACAGCAACTGGCGCGAGCAGGCCGCCCTGAACCACCGCAACCGCGTTATCACCGGGCTCGTGCGCACGCTCACTGCCGCCGGCAACACCGTCGACAAGTTCTATACCCCGGAAGAACGCGCCACCTACGCCGTTCAACTCGACCGACAGCGCACGGGCGCCAATTTCCAGCAGATTACTGCAATCTGGATACCCGCAGCCCACGCCGCCGGCCTCGCCGAAAAGGAGGCTGCCTGGCGCAAGGAGGTCATGCTTTCCACATACAAGTACGCCGGCGGACAGGAGACGGAGTACACAACACTTCAGACCGCCCGCATGCGCTTCATCGAACTCGGCCAGACCCTCGAAGTCTTTCTCAGACTCCATCCGAAGCTGGCGCCCAGTACCCTCTCCGCCGCGGCGGAAGCGTACCACAGCGCCGGCGACACCACCTCCGAAACCCGCGTCCTGCGCGCCCTCCTCACGCACGACACAGGAGAATCCATCTTCCGTACCCGCTACTTCGACCTGCTGCTTCATCACAACACCGCGGCGCTCGTCACCGCCTCCGGAAGCCTCAACGATGTCCTTGCCGACGCCGCCACCAACTTCACCGTAGCGAAAGCTACACCCGCGTTCGCTCTCGCGGCCATCAACGCCCGCGGCAAGGCGCTGCCCGCCGTCTGGACACCCGCCACCACTGGCCTCGCCACTCTCTTCTTCGCCGACACCACCGGCAAAGGCGACGCCGCATTCCGCATCGCCCTCGCCTCCGACGCCACCATCGCCGACCGCCTCGCCACCAAGCCAGACACCGCCAGGCAACTCACCGGCGAGCTCTGGTTCTACTATGCCGGCCGCGACGGCCAACTTCGCCTGCTCTCACCCGCCACGCGCGACAGCGCCGAAGACCTGATCGCCGCCGACCTCGAATACTCCGCCAACGCCGCCAGTTATAAAACCCTCGCGCAGACCTATACCGAAGCCGGCAAGGCTCCCGCTGCGCTCGCCGAGCTGGGCCACGTCCTCGAACTCAATCCCCACTCCGCCGACACGCAGGACGCCCGCGCCCTCATCCTGTGGAACGCCGGCCGCAAGGACGAAGCCATCGCTTCCTGGCGGGACGCGCTCGCCTCGCTGCGCATCATCGAAGACCGTTCCGCCGCCCCCGAAACATTCTGGACCGGCTTCGCCCGCATCGCCCGCCACATCCATGACAAAGGCATCGCCGCACAGTTCAAGCCGCAGATGGATGATGTTCTCCGCGTCTACATCAAGCGCAACGGAAACTACCGCAGCAACGAGCTCCTCCACGCGGCCTACATTTCGCTCCCCGACGCAGATTGGATCATCTCGCTGGCTTCCGCCGCCGTCGACCCGGTCGCCGCCCTGCAAAGCATCGACTCGGCCGCATGGCTCGCTCCGGCAGCACGCGAAATCATTCTCCTCGATGAAATCCAACTCGCCCGAGCCGCAATTACACCTGCCTCGACCAACAGCTACGACTTCCATCGTCAGATCATGCTGACCGCGCAGGATTCACTCGTCGACCTCTACGCCGCACAACATCAGTACGCCCGCGCACTCGCACTGTTCCGTACCTATAACGCCCAACTGATGAACCTCAACGGCCAGCGCCTGAGGGAGGTCGTGCTCGCAGCCCACGCCGGCGAACTCGACGCGGTATTGGCCAACTATCGCGCCCAACCGGACACGGAATACACCGCCAGCGACCTCAGCGCCGCCGCGAAAGAACTCGCGGTCGACGGCCGTTGGAAAGATGCCCGCGCAGTGCTCGAGTTCACCTTCGACCGCGCTCTTTCAGCCCACACACTCAAGCCCACCGACTACCTCGCCCTCGCCGATGGCCGCCTTCATACCAACGACCTCGCCGGCGCCATCGCCCTGCTCAACTCTCTTGCCCAAACCTCCGGCGATACCTACGCCAACCTCGATTCCGCTGCTTCTCTCATGGAAAAGGACTCGCATCCCGCTGAGGCGATTCCTTTCCTCACCACGCTGGCCCGCAGCGTTCCGTGGGACCTCACCTACACCATGCGCCTCGCCGAAGCCCAGCAGCACGCCCGGCAATCTCAACCCGAAGCAGCCCTAGCCGCTGTCGCCCGCAACCCGATCGCACCCTACGCCCTTCGCATCCGCGCCGCTCGCGACCTCAACGGTCCCACGACCGGCTTAGGCAGCGCAGAACTCTCCCTGCTCGCTTCGTCGACGATCTCTCCGGCTGCCGCGCAACAACCCTTCTTCGTCGCTGCCCGCGTCACCGCCGCAGCCCAATCGCACGACGCGAAGCAGCAAGCCGCACTGCTCCGCGAAGCCAACGCCATCACACCCAACAACCCAGAGACCCTCGTCGACCTCTTCCACGCCGAACTCCGCCTCAACGATGCACCCGCCAGCCGCGCCGCGCTCGACGCCCTCCTCAAAACTCCCACCTACACCAACTCCGACTACTTCGGCTCCATCCTTTCCGACGACCGCGTCCGCGACGAAGACCCCAGCATTGGCGGGCAGTATTATGCTCCTCTGCCTGCACTCGTAGCCTCTTATTCCACCGCCGACCGCGCCAAACTCGCCCTCGAGTTCGCGGAAGTCTTCCGCCGCGACAGCGACGACAAATCCGCAGTCGCCTACTTCAAGCTCTCTCTCTACCTGACTCCTTCAGGTCCCCAGGCCACCGCAGTCAGTGCAAAGATTGCAGCCATCGAAGCAGCCGAGCGTCTCGAAGCGGTCAACGCCGCGCGCCGGCCCGTCATCCACAAGACGCTCGACCAAGCCATCACGGTGCGCGAACGTCTCACTGTCGCGCCGGACGAAACTCCAGCCGCACCGAAGGAGGAGGAGTAACCATGCAGCCTCTATCCAGACGCCTCATCGTCATCACCGCATCGACCATTGCAATCGCGCTCGCAATATGGGCTGCGGTGCCGACAGCGGCCCACAAGCAGGTCCTCGCCGGTGACCTTCCGCCCGGCGCGTTGCTCACCATCGAATCCCCCGATTTCGCTGGGCTACTTCATGCATGGAACGCTTCGCCCGAGCAGGCTGCGTGGTTCAACAGCGCCAACTACAGCGCCTTCGCCAACTCGCGGCTCTTCGGCCGACTCAGCGATGCGCAGGGCGAGTTCGCAGGCGTCGCAGGAAGCAAGGCTGACGCGGCGTTCCTGCAACAGGTCGCTGGCAAGGAAAGCATCTTCGCGTGGTACGACATCTCCAAGCTTGAGTTCGTCTACATCTCACACCTTCCAGCAGGCCAGACCGCGCGAGTCGACCTCCTGCAACAGCGCGGCAAGTTCTCGCGCCGCGAGTCCGGCGGCGACAGCTTCTATGTTAAGACCAGTGCGAGTTCTGACGCGGATGATGCCGGTCCCAGCAGTCCTCGCACCGTCGCGTTCGCCACTCGCGGCGACTGGCTCATCCTCGGCACCCGCGAAGACCTGGTCGCCAACACGCTGCTCCTGATGCAGCAGCAGGAGACCGGCAAACAGCCGCAATCCTCCGAAGACAGCGAAGGCTGGTACAGCGCCGCCGAAACCGCCGGTCCAGCCAAACGCGGCGACCTGCATATGCTGCTCGACCTGCAACGCATCACCGCGACGCCCGCCTTCCGCACCTACTGGATCCAGCGCAACGTCACCGACACGCGCCAGTACCGCGCCGCTGTCGTCGACCTCTACCGCGAACCGCACAGCTTCCGCGAGGAGCGCGTGCTGCTGCCCAACAGCAGTGCGAACGACGCCGCTACACAGCCCGATCTCGCGGCCGTCGAAGCCCTCGTTCCCGAGCGCGCCGGTGTCTATCGCGCCATTGCGCTCCCAAACCCCGAAGACACGCTCGCCACGCTGGACGAAAAGCTGCTGACGCGTTCGACCTCTTCCGTTGTGGAAAGCACCGCTGCGCCAGCCGCCGATCTCAGCGTGTCGCAACCCGGAAGTGAGTCTGACCTCGAGACCCGCATCGACACCCTCAGCCCCAAGCCTGAACCGGCATCGGCTCCAACTGCGCCACTGCTCGCAACCCTGAAAGCAGCGAACATTACTTCGATGCTTACGATAGACCGCACCGATCCGCCCGTTGCCGGTGCGCTCTTTGTGCCCATTCGCTCGGCCGTCATCCTGCGTTCGACGAACCCGTGGGACAGCAATCGGCTACAGGCCGCGCTGCTCACGGCGCTGCGCTCTCACCTCACCGTCGGCAGCCTTGGCCTTGCATGGACACGCGCCGACAGCGGCTATTCGAGCCTCGGCGCAACGCATCCCTTCGCGCTGTTCGTCGACGGCCACACAGCCGTCCTGGCCAACGATGCGGCGCTGATGAACGACATACTTGCCCGCCGCCAAACACCCGCAACGACACCGCAACCCGCGACGCTCATCGCTGGCTTCCGCCACTCGCAGGAACGCGCCGACTTTGCCCGCCTCACGGCCTCGCTCGCATACACCAACGTCCCAGCGAACCCCGCGCCCAATCAGGCGCAATCGCCGGACTTCTTCGCCGGCTCCATCGGCAGCCTGAGCAACGCTTTCCGCGCGCTTGCCACGGAGCGTCTCGTCGAGCGACGCGACGGGCCGCTGACGCGCCAGACTGTGGTTTATACATGGCAGACGCCTTGAATCCACACTTCACTCGACGGGCCTTCCTTGCCAGTCTCGCGACTGCGCCATTCGCGGCATACGTAACGCCGCTTACGCGCGATCCGACCTTCACCGTCCTCTCACTCTTCCATCCACAACGCCTCGTTGTGTACGCGACGAGCGAGCCACTCGCAATCCTGCTCGGCGGCGAATCCGTCGGTCTGCGAAGCGGCGAAAGCCTCACCATCGATGCGATCGGCGGTCGTATCGCGGTTACGAACTCTGTCGTGCGGCGGTTGACGATCCGCTCCGTCTCGGCCTTCGCCGTGGAAGTCCCTAACAAGCTGCGCCGCAATTATCTCGGCACGCTGGCGATAGAGAATATCGTCGGCAAACTGCGCTGCGTTGTCGGCATCGAGCGGGAGTTGGCTGTCGCCTCGATCGTCGCCGCCGAAAGCCCGCCGCGCGCAACGTTGAACGCACTTGCGGCGCAGGCCATCGCCGCGCGGTCGTTCCTGCTCGGAGCGAGAACCAATCACATCGGCGCCGACTTTTGCGACACGACGCATTGTCAGTTTTTGCGGGAACCACCGGTGCCGGGGAGTGGGTTTGCTACGGCTGCGCGGCGCACCAAAGGCCTCGTGCTGCAATACCGTGGCCCTGTGGACGACGCGCCGACCACGCTTGCGGCTATGTACTCCCGGAGCTGCGGAGGGCGTACACGGACGCTTGCCGAACTGGGCCTGCCTTCGCGCGGTTATCCGTATTACGCCGTCGAGTGCGCGTTCTGCCGTGCGCATCCCGAGTTGTGGCAGCGCGACCTTGCCGCGCCGACGCCCAACAGCGAGCACGCCCGGCTGGATTACAACCGCATCCACGGCTGGAGTGCTTTCCCCGGCCACGCCGACAGCACGACGGCTCTGCGTGCGGAAGGCCGCGGCGTTGGGCATGGCCTTGGCCTCTGCCAGCTTGGCGCGGCGGACATGGCGGCTCGCGGGGCAGACTTCGCGGACATCCTCAGCCATTACTACCCCAACACCGCCCTGGTGCGCGTGGCATGAGCGGCGTGCTACGCTGCCAGCAAGGGGCCATGCCGACTACACGCCGCCGCTTCTGCGCCACCGCCGCTCTGCTCGCCGTGCAACCGCGCCTGCTGCGTGCGCAGGCGGGTGCGTATGTGGATGTCGCCGTCGTCGAGCGCGACCGCGTCCTCTCCGAAGCCGCCGTTGCCCTCAAGCAGCCGCTGCGCACGATCACCGGCATTCACTCGCCGGCCAGCGATCCGCACGAGTTCTACTCGGAGGCTGACGCACCGAAGGCCTTTCGCGCGCACGCTGAGGCGCTGATCGATGCGTCCACCAACATCTCGACGCTCACCGCCGCGTACGTCCTCACACGCGACGACAAGTACGCCCTCCGCGCCGGCGCGCATTTCTACGCCTGGTTCGTCGACCCTGCGACGTGCATGAAGCCCGACCTGCAAAGCGCCAACGCGACCGCAACCAACGTCAACGCGCTCGCCGCGGGCATGGTCGACGGCGTGCCGCTGGCCGAGATCGCACGCTCCCTGCCGTTCCTGGCCGACACCGCGGCCCTCGCGCCACCCGACCTCGCCACTACGCGCGCCTGGTTCACCAGCTTTCTGGAATGGCTCAACACCTCGCGCATCCCGGTCATCGCACGCGACACCAAGGACCACACCGCCTCGGCCTGGCTGCTGCTGGCGGCTTCCATCGGGCGCCTGCTGGGCGATGAGGCGACGCTGAACGCCTGCCGCCACCGCTTCAAGACGCCCACGCTGCGCAACCAGATCGATGCCACCGGCGTCTTCCACCACGAGGTCGTCACCGACGCGCCGTACCGGAACTCGCTGTTCAACTACGACCTTTTGGCCGGCGCCTGCGAGCTGCTTTCGACGCCGTTTGCGAGCCTGTGGACGTACGAGTTGGAGGACGGGCCCGGACTCCGCTCGGTGGCAGCGTTCCTGTATCCGATGATCCACGAGCCCGCCCGCTGGCCCTATCCGGCCGACACTTTTCGTTTCCGCGAAGTACCCCGCCGCCGCCCGGCGCTGCTGCTGGCAGGCCGCGCCTACACCCGACCGGAGTACGTCGATTTGTGGCGCTCGCTGCCCCAGCCCCCGGCCGACGATCCGCTCCGGGCCAGCTTCCCCATCCGCCAGCCGCTGCTGTGGACGGCCCGTGCGCCGCACAATGCCTGAGGGTGCCCCTCCCCCCGCCTAAAGCGCCCAAAGTCCCTTATCGAAACGAGTTAGGTTCGGACCCCTGGATGTAGCGGCGATCATGTTCGTGTAACAGCTTCCAGCTCCGAGCTACCAGCCGCGAGTTTATTGGTAACGGTTTCCAGTTGCCAGTTTTCAGTTGCCAGTTTGGGTACCCCCTCCTACCTAAAACGCCCAAAGTCCCTTATCGAAATGGTTTAGCTTCGTACCTACTTTGCCATGGGCCTAATGGCCGATTGTGGGACTCCTCCGTCCGCCTTAAATCCGACAGCCCGACCGGAGCCGGACTGCGAAATTCTGCTGTTCCTATTGTAAGCGGCGTGTCAAGCGGCAAACTGGGAAGAGTCTAGAATCGAGATTGTCTCGATGACGATTTGACCAGGAGCCAAAAGTGCCGGAGTTCATAGATCCACCGCAGCATCGGAGTGCGACTCGGGGCCGTCGCAGAGTTTTTCTGCTGGCCGTATTGGTCTTAGGCGTCCTTTGGTGCGGGCGGACGGCACTTTCCTATTGGGTCGACCTTCTGTGGTTTCAATCTCTCGGTTACGGTGAGGTGTTCTGGAAGTCGATCGGCCTTCAGGCCGCCGACTTTGTGTTTTTCGCGGTGGCGACTTTTCTGATCTTGTACGGCGCGTTTTTGGCCATTCGCCGGTCGCATGAGGCCGATCTGCCAAAGGCCCGCGCGATCGTCATCGGAGGACGGCCGATCAACTTCTCCGTTCAACCGGTCCTGCGCGCCGTCTCTCTCTATCTTTCTATCGGCATTGCATGTGTGGCCGGCTTTTCGCTCATGGAGGAGTGGCCGACACTGGCGCTGTTCTGGTATGCGCCTCATGCAACAGGGGGCGTTACCGATCCGATCTTCGGCAAGCCGCTGAATTTCTTTCTGTTCAGCTTGCCTGCGTGGCAACTCGTCAATAGCTGGCTTCTCACGCTGGCGATCGCGACCTGTGTCGTCGCCGTTCTCTTCCTCGCGATTACGAGTGGCGCGCGTTCCCTCACCAAACAGCAGCTTACCTATGCCTCTTCGCCCTGGCGCGGCCTCTCCATTACGGTTTCGTTCCTGCTGCTTGTTCTGGCGATGAACGTGTATCTCGACCGCTTTCAGCTCTTGCTCGAACACCACACAATTTTCGACGGCGCGACCTACACCGACGCGCACATCACCATCCTTGGACTTCTCCTTGTCTGCATTGCCCTTATCGTTGGCGCGGCGATTTCGGCCCATAACGCTTTCCGGCATTCCACCGCAAAGAGGATCGTGACCGCGGTCCTTCCGGCCGCAATCTGCTATGCCGCTTTCGGAATCGTCGGCTGGTACGTTGGCAGCTTCATTGTCAAGCCCAACGAACTGGTCCGTGAGGGACCTTTCATCGCACACAACATTGAGATGACC
>DASRLB010000332.1:0-4270 GCA_035648695.1 Acidobacteriaceae bacterium
CTTATTCAGCAAAGCACCGGCAACAACGCCGTTACCCAGCACAATCAGGACGAAAGTACCGGCAAACTCGCCTACGGCAGGGGGTAGATTAACCATAACTACGAATACTCCTCAATATTAATATTCAATCTACAAAATGGATAATCGGCAAAGATCAAGCAGGCTCTTCCCAGGCTTTGGCGCGTTCCAATGCTCGGCGCCAGATACGCAGCACTGCGTCGCGAGCTTGCGCATCGATTTGCGGATGAAAGACCCGGTCCACTTCCCACTGGCTGGCGATGGCATCACGGTCCGGCCAGTATCCGACCGCGAGGCCCGCCAGATACGCCGCTCCCAACACCGTCGTCTCCGCATTCTTCGGACGCACGACGTCGATCCCCAGCACGTCCGCTTGAATCTGCATCAGCAAATTATTCGCCGAAGCACCGCCATCGACGCGCAACTGCGCCAGCGGACGGCCCGCGTCGGCCTGCATCGCCTCCAGCACATCCTTTACCTGCAATGCGATGCCCTCAAGCGCCGCCCGGGCAATATGAGCGCGGTTCGTGCCCCGCGTCAGGCCGACCATCGCGCCGCGCGCATACTGGTCCCAATGCGGCGCGCCCAGCCCGGCGAACGCGGGCACCAGCGTCACTCCTCCGCTATCGGGAACCGAACCCGCCAGTTCCTCCACCTCGGCAGCCGTTCGTATAATTTGCAACTCGTCGCGCAACCACTGCACCACCGCTCCGGCCATCAACATGCTGCCTTCAAACGCATATTCGACGTGGTCGCCGATCTTCCACGCAATCGTCGTCAGCAACTTATGGCTCGACGGCAGCGGCTTGTCGCCGGCATGGAGCAACATAAACGCGCCCGTGCCGAAAGTGCATTTCGCCATTCCCGGCTCGACGCACATCTGCCCAAACAACGCCGCCTGCTGGTCGCCAGCAATGCCCGCGATGGGTATACCGCTCAGGATGCCGCTGCTCACGGCGCATTGCCCGCTCGACGCCACAACTTCCGGCAGCATGGACCGCGAGACTTCCAGCAGCTCCAGCAACTCTTCATCCCACTCCAGCGTATGGATGTTGAACAGCATCGTGCGCGACGCATTCGTAGCGTCGGTGACATGCGTCTGGCCCTGCGTCAGCTTCCAGATCAGCCAGCTATCGACGGTGCCGAAAGCCAGCTTGCCGGCCTCCGCGCGCTCTCGCGCACCGCTTACATTTTTGAGAATCCAATTGACCTTGCTGCCGGAAAAATAGGCGTCCGGTAGCAATCCGGTCTTGGCCTGGATCATCGGCCCATGGCCGCCGTTCCGCAGGCCGTCGCAGAACTCCGCGGTTCGCCGGTCCTGCCACACGATCGCGTTGTAGACCGGCTCTCCGGTTTCGCGGTCCCACACGATCGTGGTCTCGCGCTGGTTGGTGATGCCGATTGCGGCGATGTCGCGCTCGGTCAGGTTCGCGGACGCAAGCACCTCGGACGCCACGCCGCTCTGCGTCGACCAGATCTCCACCGGACTGTGCTCCACCCACCCCGGCTTCGGAAAAATCTGCGGAAACGGCCGCTGCGCCAGCGCCAGCACCTTGCCCTGGGCGTCGATCACCATTGCCCTGGAACTGGTCGTGCCCTGGTCCAGCGCGAGTATGTACTGCTGTCCTGCCATCTTTCCGCTCCCCTTTTGCTTTCTACTGCCACCACCGGCTGCCGCTCCAAACCTCTCCGCGGCGCGGGAAGTGTGGCCTTCGAATTATCTCCGCTTTGTTGCGTTTATGCCGAATCGCAAGGCTGCCCGTCAACGAATGTGCTCGGCCCGCTCTCGGTGTTCGACTTCAACGCATCTCACCATATGCATCGTCTGGAGACTCCAATGAAGAAGCAACACATCCTCGCCGGCCTGCTGGCAGCTTTCTTTGCAACACTGCCGGGCGCGCTTGCTCAGAAGACCAACGGTAGCACCAAGCCGGTCGTTTCGCATGAGGACGCGCATCTTGCCAACCTCACCGCCAAACTAACGCTCACGCCCGATGAGAAAGGCAAGATCAAGCCCATCCTCCACAACGAATCGGCGAAGATCGACGCCCTCAAGATGGACAAGTCCCTCTCCGAAGCAAACCGAAAGGCAAAGATCGAGCCCCTCCGCGACGATGCGGACAAGCAGATCCGCGCCGTACTCACTCCAGCCCAGCAAAAGATCTACGACTCGATGTCGAAGAAGGCTGAGAGCGGCGGAACGAAAAAGCCTGGCGGCAAGAAGGCGGCCGCGGCAACAAAACCCGGGGTCTAAGCGTCGGTCCCCATCGGGCGCGAACCTTCCGCTGTAATATTGCTGGCGAGATGAAAATCCAATTCCTCCGCTCGCTGCTTCTCCCCCTCGCAATCCTCGGTCTCTCCGCCTCGGCACAGACCCCGCGCACACCCATCGGACCCCCGGGACGTCTCATCGTCGCCAACAAAGGAGACGCCACCATCGGCATCGTCGACCCCGTAGCCGGCCGCCAGCTCCTCACCGTTCCCGAGGGCGGCATCACCGGCCACGAGGTAGCCGTCTCGCCCGATGGCCGCACCGCCTACGTGCCCATCTATGGCAATGCCGGGGTAGCCACCGCCGGCACCAACGGCCGCAACATGGTCGTCATCGACCTCAAGTCAGGAAAGGTCACCGGCAACGTCGACTTCGGCCACGGCGTCCGCCCTCACTACCCCGTCTACGACCACGTCAACCACGTCCTCTACGTCACCACCGAGCTCGATAACACCGTCAGCATTATCGATCCCGCAACCCTCAAAATCATCGGTGCGATCCCAACCTCGCAAGCCCAGTCGCACGTCCTCGCGATCTCACACGATGGCCGCCGCGGCTATACCGCAAACGTTGGCCCGGGCACTCTCTCGGTCCTCGATCTCAAGACGCGCAAGCTCATCACGGTCATCCCAATCTCCGGAAATACGCAGCGCGTCTCCGTCTCTATGGATGACAAAATGGTCTTCACCGCCGACCAGACCAAGCCTCAACTCGCCGTCGTCGACGCGGCCACCAACACCCTGAAGACCTGGGTCCCGCTCCCCGCCATCGGCTACGGCACCTCGCCCACTCCGGACGGCCACTGGCTGCTCGTCGCCATTCCATCGAAGAACCAGGTCGCGGTCGTCGACCTCGCCAAACTCACCGTCGTTAAAACGATCGACGTAGCGAAGGAGCCTCAGGCCATCGTCGTCCGCCCCGACAGCAAGGAAGCCTACGCCTCCTGTCGCGCCAGCAACCAGGTCGCGGTCATCGATCTCTCCTCGTGGAAAGTCCGCTTCATCGATACCGGCAAAGGCGTCGACGGCATGGCCTGGGCAAAATAGCTGAGGATGCGCCCCAATCGCACCCACGTCGCAGTAGCTCTCGGCGTTACCGCGGCGGTCCTGGTGCGGCTCTACTGCATTCATTTCCACCCCCACATCCTGGGCGACGCAACGGTCTACGGCGACCTCGCGCGCAACATGCTTCAGCACCACACCTTCGCCATCACCGACCCCAACCGCATCCGCCCCACGCTCATTCGCCTCCCCGGCTATCCGCTGCTGATGGCCGCGTGTTTCGCGCTCTTCGGAGTCGGCAACTACGACAGCGTCGTCTATCTGCAACTCATCCTGGACGTCGCAAGCTGCTGCCTCATTGCCGCCCTCGCCGCGCGGCTCTTCGGAAATCGCACCGGCCTCGTCGCCCTCTGGCTCGCCGCGCTCTGTCCCTTCACTGCCGACTACGTCGCCACCGGCTACACCGAAATCACCAGTGTCTTCTGCGTCGCGCTGGCCTTCTTCTCGCTCGAACGTTGGCACGCCAACCTCCAACGCAGCCGCTGGAGCCACTACCTCTGGCCGCTCGCCTTCGCTCTCTCCTTCGGCTGTCTGTTACGCCCCGACCGCACGCTTCTCGCCGCCCCTGTTATCGCCGCAATGCTCTGGATCGCATGGCACACTACCACACGTCGGCGCGCCCTCGCACAAACCGCCGTCGTCTGCCTCATCATCGTTCTCCCACTCGCCGCCTGGGGGCTCCGCAACTGGCGCGTCTTTCACGTCATCCAACCGCTCGCGCCGAAGTACGCCAACGACCCCACCGACACCGTCAACTACGGCTTCTATCGCTGGTACCGCACCTGGGCCATCGAATTCAAATCCACATACGACATCTACTGGAACTGGGACGGCTCCATCATGAACTTCAGCGACCTCCCTTCCCGCGCCTACAACCTCCCCGGCGAGCGCGACCGCACCGCCGCGATCTTCGCCGAGT
>DASRLB010000333.1:0-7484 GCA_035648695.1 Acidobacteriaceae bacterium
CTCGGCCCACTCGGCATCACGGTCAACAACGTCGCTCCTGGCGCGATTTCCACCCCCATCAATGCCGCCATGATGGCCGACCCATCGAAGCTCGATCCGCTGCTCCGCAACATCCCCCTCGGCCGTCTGGGAACGGCGCAGGAAGTCGCCGGCCTCGTCGCTTACCTCGCCTCCGAGGAAGCCGGCTACATCACCGGCTCGACTTACGTCATTGACGGCGGCCTGATGCGCAACTACCACGAACAGTAGCGCCCGTCAGCCTTTGATGTCGCGCCAGTTCGCGCCAACGCCGACGTCAGCGACGATGGGAATCGAGAACGCAGCAGCGGATTCCATTTCCCTCTTCACCAACTCGCTCAACTGCTCCGCTTCGTCGGCGACAACGTCGAAGAGCAATTCGTCATGTACCTGAAGCGTCATCAGCGAGCGCAGCTTTCGCTCGCGCATCGCGGCGTCGATCCGCAGCATGGCAATTTTGATCAGGTCGGCGGCGGTGCCCTGCAACGGCGTATTGACCGCCGTCCGTTCGGCGAATCCCCGCTGATTTGGGTTACGCGACTGGATGTCAGGGATCGGCCTCACACGCCCGAATGCCGTTCGCACCGACTGATCGCGGCGCACGGTTTCGAGTGTCTGTTCGATGAACACAGCGACGCCGGTGTAGCGCGCAAAATAGGTTTCGATATACTCGCGCGCCGTCTTCTGATCGATATTCAACTGCGCGGCAAGCCCGAACGGCGAGATACCGTAGACTATCCCGAAGTTCACCGCCTTGGCACGAGCGCGGGTTTCCTTCGACATCGTCGCGGCATCGACGCCAAAAACTTCCGCCGCCGTCAGCGTGTGAATGTCCTTGCCGGTCCGATACGCATCGAGCAGCAATCGATCCTGAGAGAAGTGCGCCATCAACCGCAACTCGATCTGCGAGTAGTCGGCGGACATCAGCAAATTTCCCTCGGACGCAATAAACGCCGCACGAATCTCGCGGCCCACAGCAGTGCGAATGGGAATGTTCTGCAGGTTCGGATTCGTCGACGACAAGCGACCGGTCGCCGTGCCGACCTGGTTGAACGTCGTATGTATTCGTCCATTCGCGTCGGCGAGCGCGGGCAGCGCATCAAGATACGTGCCCTTCAACTTCTGTAGTTGCCGATGCTCAAGCACCAACGCTGGGACTTCATGATGTTGCGCCAGGTCTTCGAGAATATCTACAGCGGTAGAAATGACTTTGCCCTTGCCATACTTCTGCGGCTTGGGCAGATCCATCTTGTTAAACAACACATCGCCGAGTTGCTTCGGCGAATTGATGTTGAACCGATGGCCGGTCGACGCGTAAATCCGCTCGGCAAGATCGTCGATCGTGACCGCCAGGCGCGAAGACATTTCACGCAGTAGCCCACCGTCAACGCGCACGCCGTTCTGCTCCATGCGAAGCAACACCGGGACCAGGGGCAGGTCGAGATGCGTATAAACGTCGGTTAGCGAAGAACGGTCATTCAGCGAAGCTTCATCATCCGCGCCCGAGGATTTTGCAGCCTTGCCCCTCGCGGCTGGTCCCGCGTTCTGGACCTTCTCTGGAAACAGCATTTCCTTCGTCGCCGCGCCGCCAAGCGCCGGGTCATCCTTCGGCACCACATACACCGCAGGTGCTTCGGTCAGTTGTACTGTCAGGGTGTCCGCAAGTCGCGCGACAGCGGCAGCGGCTTCGGGTAGTCGTAACGCATCATTCGGATTGTCCTTGGTCGGCTGATGCAGCAACGCCACGCTCGTGCTGCGCGCCGCGATGTCGATCAGCGTGTGCGATCCGTGCGTCGGGTTCAGAAGATAGCTCTGTAGCATTACGTCCGTGATCGGCCCGGCAAGCGTAACGTCATGCGGCGCAAGCGCGCGCAGGACAGCCTTCAGATCATGCACGCGCTTGGGGAGCACGGCGTCGGTGAGAGCTTCGCGGAGACCCGGGGTGTCGAGGCCAAGCTCGATCGCGTGGCTCGGAGTGACTGCGAGACCGAAACGGCAGGCGGGATCCGGGAGTGGTGAGGAATCAGGGATCAGGGAATAGGGATTGGCGGGCAGAGTATCGGCGGCGGGTCCTGCATCGCCAAAGAGGTTCATGGTCTGCGGCGGCGAGGGCTCGGGCTCGCTTTCGATGTCGGAGTTGGCGTCGGGGTCGGTGGATTCGTGGATTTCAGCAGCGATGACGGCGGCGGATTCGAAGAGAGCAATAGACAGGCCGCCCCCGGCGTGCGCTTCCGCGATCAGCGCGGCCAAATCCGCGGCGGTGGCGCGGGTGTTGTAGGTGGTCTTTGTAGCTCCCACATCGGCTGGAAGTTCCTTCAGCATCGTTGTGAATTCAAGCTCGGTAAACAGCGCGCGGCACGCAGCATTATCAACCGGCTGCGTTCTCATGTCATCAAGCGAAAACTCAATCGGCACACTCGTGTGGATCGTTACGAGTTCCTTTGAAAGCAGAATGTTGTCACGATTATTTTGCAGCGATTCACGATACGTTTTCTTCTTCACTTCCTCCGCGCGGTCAAGAGCCGCTTCCACGCTCCCGAACGTTTGGATCAACTCAACCGAACCCTTGTCGCCGATCCCCGGCGCACCGGGGATGTTGTCGATCGCATCGCCCCGCAACGCCATGACATCGATCACGCGCTCCGGCGGCACGCCCAGCACGCCCTCCACTCCGGCCGGATCGAGGATCAAATTGTCTTTCGTCGGATTGAGGATCGACACATTCTCATTCACCAGCTGCATCATGTCCTTGTCCGACGAAACGACATACACGTGGTGCCCCAGCGCCGACAACTGACAGGAAAGCGTGCCGATTACGTCGTCCGCTTCGAAGCCCTCATAAAACAAAATGGGGATACGGAAAGCCTCCAAGGCGCGCCGAATATAAGGATGCTGCTGAATAAGGTCCGGCGGCGTCTCAGTGCGGTTGGCTTTGTAGCCGCCGTATTCGATGGTCTGGAATTCCTGCGTCTTGATGTTGAACTTTTTTACGTCCTTCATCTGCCCGGCGAGTTCGGCGCGATGCAGCGGCGCGCCTACGTCGTAGACCGCGGCAAGATACAGCGGCGAAAAATCCTTGCGCAGCTTGTTGATCATGTTGACGAACACATACGTCGCCGCCGTCGGAATCCCGGTGCGCGTGGTCATCGGCCGCGACCGCTGCATGGCGTGATATGCACGGAAGATGAACGCCATCGAGTCGAGCAGGTAGATTGGCGGTTTGTCGGTGTTGGTCGGCATGGTCACTCTTCAGTTTAGACGCTTGGCTAAAGGATCAACATGCAATCGCCATAGGAGAAGAACCGATATCGCTCCGCGACGGCGTGGGCGTACGCGCGCAGCACCGCTTCCCTGCCCGCAAACGCGCTCACCAGCATAAGCAACGTCGATTGCGGCAAGTGGAAATTCGTAAGCAGCCCACTGACAAGTTTGAACTCTACTCCGGGCGAAAGAAAAAGACTGGTGCTGCCGGAATGCGCGGCGATTGGCTCGCTCGTGCGGTCCGATTCGCGGGCAATGTGTTCGAGTGTCCGCGTGGTCGTGGTGCCGACAGCGACGATGCGTCGCCCTTCCTGCTTTGCTCCATTGATCGCCGAAGCGGCGGCCTCTGAAAGCGTGTACGGCTCGGCGTGGAGGCGAATATTTTCAGTGCGGTTGACGCGGACAGGCTGGAAAGTCCCGAGCCCTACATGCAACGTGATACGGGCAATCTCGACACCGCGATTTTCGAGTGCGGCGAAGATTTCTGGCGTGAAGTGAAGCCCGGCTGTCGGTGCGGCAGCGGAGCCTGATTGCCGGGAATAGACGGTCTGGTAACGCTCGCGATCTTCGGGAGTGTTGGGCTCGGATTTCGGGCGGTGGATGTACGGCGGCAACGGCAAATAGCCGATGCGTTCGAGCGCGGCATAGAAGTCCGCAACCGGCTCGAAGCGCAGCGTGCGCTCGCCGAATTCACCCGCAGTGAGCACCGTTGCACGCAACACCGCGGCGCCCGGCGTTTCCGCCGCGGCGAATAAAAGCGTTTCGCTGGGCTGCACTTTCTTCGCCGGACGGACCAGCGCGTTCCAGTCGTTGTGCCCCTCATGAGACACGCACGCCTGCGTCAGCAGCACTTCAACCTGACCGCTCGGCGAGGGCGAATTGTGCTGCGTCGTCAGGCCCGCTCTTGTTGCAAAGAGGCGCGCTGGCAATACTCGCGAATCGTTCAGCACGAGCAAATCGCCGGGCCGCAAAATCGCCGGCAAGTCGCTGAACTTGCGATCCGTAAACGCTCCAGTCGCACGATCGAGTTGCAGCATCCGGCTCGACCCGCGCACCGCGGGCGGCTGCTGCGCGATCAGGTCGTCGGGCAGATCGAAGTGGAAGTCGGAGACAAGCATCGCTTAGCTGATTGTAGGGCGCGACGAATTTTCGATCTGTGCCATCTGCACCGCTTCGTCAAGCGCCCGCTGCACCGCGCCAAGCTCCGGCGCAACGTGCGGAGGCCAGGTAAACGTCACGGTCGAAAACGGTTTCGGAATCAGAAATTTGTCCCACGAGTTCAGTTCCCATGCGCGGTTTGGCAGTGCGTAGTAGACGCCGATCCACGTTGCTCCGGTAAGCTCCGCGACCTGCACGACGCCGGGTTTTGCAACCATATTCGGCCCTCGCGGGCCATCTGCCGTAATCGCCGTCCGATGGCCTTCGGCATAGGCCTGCGCCATGTTGCGAAGACCCACGGCGCCGCCGCGCGAACTCGACCCACGCACCGGATAAAACCCAAGATACTCGACTGTCCTGGCAATCAACTCGCCATCGAACGACGGGGAAATCAGGATCGCGATGCCCTTGTTGCGGAACCGATGCGCACACGTCAGCAGCGTGCGATGCCAGAAGGCGAATACTACCGGTCCGGGAATCTCGATGCCCACGGGAACTCCCGGCGCGTTGATATCGCGGTAACGCAGCGTCGAGCCAAGCAGCCGGATCAGCGCAGCGGCGAGCGGCGGAACGACGGCGAGCGCGAGACGCTGCTTGCGGCTGTAAACAGGCACGATGTTGAGTGTACTTGGACGCTAGCTGTATTTCAGCCAGCGCAGGATCTCGGGCAGGTTGGGCTTCTTGCCGTACATCAGGATGCCGACGCGGTAGATGCGCGAGGCAATCCACAGAACGATGGCGATGGTAACCACAAGCTCCACAATCGAGAACCCAATCGCGAACGGCGTCGGTTTGCCCACCACGATGCGCGTGTACATGATCAGCGGTGTGCAGAACGGAAAGAACGAAAAGGCCTTCGCGAGCATGGTTTCGGGGTTCGTGACGATGGTGAAGATGACCACCGAGCACGCAATCAAGGGCAGCATCAGGAAAATGTTCATCTGCTGCAATTCCTGCTCGGAGTTGGTAATGGCGCCCAGCGCCGCGGCAACACTCGAATACAACAGATAGCCGAGCAGGAAGAAGACGAGAAAGAAGATGGTCTGACTGAGCGATGGAAAAATGTGTATATCCGAGCCGACCAGCTTGAGTTGGATGACTCCCAGCGCGACGGCGATCCAGATGCCGACCTGGGTGAGGCCGACCGCGCCGACGCCGATTACCTTGCCGGCCAACATTTCTTCCGGCCGAATGGTCGCGAGCAGTACCTCGAACACCCGCGACGTCTTCTCTTCGATGATGGAGCGAGCGACGTTCATCCCGTAGAAGAGGATGACGAAGTACATCAGGAAAAACATGCCATACGCACTGCCGAAAGCTGCTGCGGAAGCGTCCTTCTTGCCTGGACTGTCCAGGTGAACGGGCTGGAGCAAAGCCTCGACTTCCTTCGCGCCCATGCCGGAGTGAATCAGCTTCTCGCGGGTGAGCGTGGCGCCAACAGCATCGGCTACCCGCGAGCGGCCGATCACGTCCGCCTTGGACCTCGGCTGCCACTGGAAGGTCTCTCTTGCGCCACTCGCAGCGGGCGGGACGACGACGAGGTAGCCGTCAAGCGTGCTGTCCTTGGCCTTAAGCTGCTCTTCGAGCGTGGTCAGGATCCCGGGTTTAGACGATGGATAAACATCCACGCCAACCTTCGATTGGTTCTTGTCGGACAACTCGGTCCCGAAGTCAGTGGCAAACTGTGGATTGTCGGTGACAACCGCTATGTGCTTCAGGGAGCCGCTACGTCCGTTGATCAGCGCCGCGCCACCCAGGATTCCGCCCATCAGAAGAGGAATGAGGATGGTCATGATCAGAAAACTCTTGGCCCGAATGCGCTCCATATACTCACGTTTTGCGATCAGCCATACGTTATGCATCGACTTTACCTCCGGATTCCGCGTCGCCGAAACTAGCCCGGACGTTTTCG
The DNA here is from genome assembly GCA_035648695.1 of Acidobacteriaceae bacterium. Classification (GTDB taxonomy): domain Bacteria; phylum Acidobacteriota; class Terriglobia; order Terriglobales; family Acidobacteriaceae; genus Granulicella. Next base: position 6,350 of record DASRLB010000333.1, read on the forward strand.
ATGAAGATCTCTTCAAGCGTGGGCTCGATCACTTCAAACCGAGTAATATTTACGCCGCTCGCGACTGCAGCGGCAAGCACATGCTGGCCTGCGGGTTCGTCGCGCAGCAGGATGTCGGCGTGGCCGGCGTAGTTCTTGGCCGACTCGATGCCTGGGTGCTGTAGAAAGGCGTCGCTGCCTTCGAAGACCATCTGCACATGGTTGCGAGGATATTGGGACTTCACCTCGCGCATGGTGCCCGAAAGCAGCAGCTTGCCGCGTGAGATGAGCGCGATGGAGTCGCACAGCTTCTCGACCTGGTCCATGCGATGCGTCGAGAACAGGATTGCCTTGCCTTGTTTGCGCAGGTCGACCAGCGTGTCCTGCAGCAGCGTGGCATTGACCGGATCGAGCCCGCTGAAGGGCTCGTCCATGATGATGAGGTCGGGCTCGTGCAGCAGCGACGCGATGAACTGGATCTTCTGCTGCATCCCCTTGGACAACTCTTCGGTCTTCTTGGCGATCGTCTCGGAAATCTCCAGACGTTCGCACCACGCGAGAGACCGCGAGCGCGCCAGAGTCTCGTCCAAACCGTGAAGCTGGCCGAGGAAGATGAGCTGGTCCAGGACCTTCATCTTCTTGTACAAACCGCGTTCTTCCGGCAGGTAGCCGACGCGATGCAGCGCTGTGCGCACAAACGGCCTGCCGAACAGGCTGACCGAGCCCGAATCGGGGACGGTCATCCCAATCATCATGCGGATGGAGGTCGTCTTGCCGGAGCCGTTGGGCCCAAGCAGGCCGAACATGGTTCCGGGTTCGATAGTCAGGGTCAGGCCTTCGACGGCGATCTTGCTGCCGTAGACCTTGCGGATATTGTGGAGCTCGACGATGGGCATAAGAAGGAGACAGGGCCTTTGAACTGCCGGTGCTGCTTAAGTCTATCTTGAGCATCGCCGCGCAAAGGAGCACTTAGGTAACCGCCATTCTCGGTCATTGGGTACCTAACTGGCGCGGCAGTGAAGTAACTTACATTCAGCAGTCCCGGAACGGACCACCGGGCTGGCGAGAGTATGCTGGACAACATACGCCACTAAATGCGTCCTAAGAAAATGGGACCTATGATCGCCGCGAAGCCTGACAACGAAAAGCAACGCCT
>DASRLB010000334.1:0-8052 GCA_035648695.1 Acidobacteriaceae bacterium
CCCCAAGGCCTGGAGCCTCCGCCCGCTCGACGGCATGGAAGTCGGCCAGATCATCCGCCCCCTCGGCTCGGTCGGCTGCTACGTCCCCGGCGGACGCTACCCTCTGCCATCAACGCTCCTGATGACCACAACCCCCGCACAGGTCGCAGGTGTTGAGCGCATCGTAGTCTGCTCCCCCAAGCCCGCCCAGGAAACCCTCGCCGCCGCGCACCTCGCCGGAGTCACCGAGTTCTACCGCATCGGCGGAGCACAGGCCATCGCCGCGCTGGCGTATGGCACGGAGACAATCGAACCTGTAGCCAAAATCGTCGGCCCCGGCAACCTCTACGTCACGGCCGCCAAGATCGCCGTCTCCCACGACACCGGCATCGACATGCCCGCCGGCCCCACCGAAATCATCGTCACCAGCGAGTACGGCGACCCCATCGGCATCGCCGCCGACCTCGTCGCCCAGGCCGAGCACGACCCCGAAGCCCTCGCCATCCTCATCACCGCCAACGCAGACCTCGCCGAAGCGGTCGCCCTCGAAGTGAAGCGCCAGGCCCAGGGCAACGCCATCGCGGAAGAGTCTATCGCCACCCAGGGCTTCATCTTCATCACAGAGACCGTCGCCGAGGCTCAGGCCCTCACCAACCGCCTCGCCCCCGAGCACCTCACCGTCGACGCCGGCGCCGACCTCCGCTGGGTAAAAAACGCGGGCTCGGTCTTCATCGGCCACCATACGCCGCAGTCCATGGGCGACTACATCTCGGGCCCGAACCACGTCCTCCCCACCGGCCGCAACGGTCGCATCCGCGGCGGCCTCAGTGTGCTCGACTTCGTCAAAATCATCACCGTCCAGCAGTACACACGCGATGCGCTCCGTGAAGTCGGTCCGCACACCATCGCGTTAGCGGAAGCGGAAGGCCTGAAAGGTCACGCCGAAAGCGTGCGTGTGAGAATGCGATGAGCGTTGCGTCCAAACTAAGAGCGGGCATCCCGCAGTCTCTCCTCGACGAGCTTGAGGCCGAAGGCGGCATCTTCGTCGAAGACATCCTCCACGGCCTCTCGCACTTTCCTAAAGTCACGCAGGTGCAGCCGCGCCGCGCCGTCCTCGCAATGCCCGAGTACCACCCACCCCTCGCCGGCCGCCACGCCCTGCGCCTCGACTTCAACGAGAACACCTTCGCCCCCAGCCCGCGCGTCTTCGCGGCGCTGCAAAAGCTCACCTCCGAAGGCCTCACCATCTACCCCGAGCGCCAGCCCACCGAGCGCATCGTCGCCGCGCACTTCGGCCTCGCACCCGAGCAGGTCATGCTCACCAACGGCGTCGACGAAGCCATCCACCTGCTCGCCTGCGCCTTCCTCGACGAGGGCGACGAAGCCCTGGTCTGCACCCCCAGCTTCTTCATGTACGACGTCTCCATCAGCATGATGACCAGCGGCCTCGTCCGCGTCCAGGCCGACGACACGCTCGCATTCCCCTTCGAACGTTTTCTTGCGGCGATTACGCCCCGCACCAAGCTCATCATCGTCGCCTCACCCAACAATCCCACCGGAGCCACCGTCTCCCGCGAGCACCTTCTCGCCATCGCCGCCGCCGCCCCGCAAGCCGTCCTCCTGGTCGACGAAGCCTACTTCCACTTCCACGGCGAAACCACCATGGGCGACGCCGGCAAGGTCCCCAACCTGCTCGTCGCGCGAACATTCTCGAAAGCCTACGGCCTCGCAAGTCTCCGCGTGGGCATGTTGGCCGGAGACGCCCGCCTCATCGGCTTCCTGCACAAAGTCAGCTCGCCCTACAACGTCAACGGAGTCGCCCTCGCCGTCCTCCCTGAAGCCCTCGCCGACGAAGCCTACGTGCAGTGGTACGTCGCGCAGGTCCACGCCGGACGCGACCGCGTGCAGGCCGCACTCGACGACCTCGGCGTCCGCCACTGGAAGTCCGCCGCAAACTTCGTCCTGATGGACATCGGCCCGCGCCACAAAGAACTCGTCGCCGCCATGCGCGCCCACGGCGTCCTGCTCCGCGACCGCTCCGCCGACCCCGGCTGCGACGGCTACGTCCGCATCACCATCGGCGTCGAAGACCACGTAACGCGGGGCATTGCGGCGCTCCGCGAATCGCTCGCCGAAATCGACTGGACGCCCGCGGAGAGTGTGCTTTCGCACAACGCAAACGAAGATGCGCGAGAATTCGAATAGCAACGCAAGGGAGATTCGATGAACGTCAACAAGCAGAAAAAGAAGGTTGTGCTGCTGGCTTCTTCGGTAGCCTGTCTGAACCTGCCGGGGCTGCTGATCCTCCGGCATTTGCACGATAGCCGCTACCTCATCACGTTTGTCATCTGCTGGCTGCTGTTGATGGTTTCCCTGCTTGTCTTCGCGACAGTCGAACTCATGAAACTGGTAAGACGCAAGAGAGGTGCAACGCGATGAGCGATATCGTCAACGAACTAGGCGTCGCCCCTCAAACAGACGCCCGTATCGGCGCCGTCGAACGCAATACCACCGAAACCAAAATCTCCCTCCGCCTCAACATCGACGGCCAGGGCGCCTACACTGTTTCCACCGGCATCCGCTTCTTCGACCACATGCTGGAGCTCTTCACCCGCCACGGAGGCTTCGACCTCACCCTCAAATGCGTAGGCGACCTCGACGTCGACCAACACCACACCGTCGAAGACGTCGGCATCGCCCTCGGCGAAGCCTTCGCCGACGCGCTGGGCGACAAGAAGGGCATCCTCCGCGCCGGCTACTTCGTCATGGCGATGGACGAAACCCTCGCCGTCTGCGCCGTCGACCTCTCCGGCCGCGTCGCCTACGTGGTCGACGACCAGGTCACGGTCCCCGTCGTCGGCGACCTCCAAACCGAACTCGTCGCCGACTTCTTCGACGGGTTCGCCCGCGGCGCCAAGGCCAACGTCCACGTCAAAACCATGTACGGCCGCAGCAACCACCACAAGATCGAAGCCATCTTCAAAGCCTTCGCCCGGGCCTTGCGCGGAGCCTGCTCCCGCGACGAACGCATGAGGGAATTACTGCCCAGCACGAAGGGATTGCTGTGATTGCTTCGGCTAAGACTCGCGATCATTTATCGATGCTTGGACTCTTGCTGCTCATCGCGGACATTGTGCTCTACGCCGTCGCGGAGGTTCGTACGCCAAAGATTGATCCGACCTCTACAGAATTTTTCTTGTATTTTTGGGGCGGGATATTGCTTGCGGCAATCTCACTTCTCTTGCTGCTGTTTGGACGAGGGAAGAAGCGTTGGATTCCATCTATCGCTGGAATCGTAATCCTCTATCTTTGGATAAGTTATGTGGGATTGGAGGTCATGAAGCATTGATTGCCATGATCGCCCACAAAGCGACAATTTCCTTTACGCGAGCAGTTTGCGGTGCTTTCTACTCCCTATTCCCTAATCCCTACTCCCTGTCCTTATGATCGCCATCATCGACTACAAAGCGGGCAACCTCACCAGCGTCTTAGTCTAGGGTCAGGCTTATACTTGAAGAGAAAGCTAAGGAGGGCAACATGGCACAAGCTGCACGCGTACAGCGGTCTCCGAGTAGCGCTGCTCCCTTCGGCGATGAGTTCGTCCAGTTGAAGGACGGCGCCTACGCCTGGCTAAACCCCGTCACAGGGGAGATCACCCCGGCCCGTCGCCAGAAGGAATGGGACAAGCTCTTCGCTCTGCTCGAAGAGCACGGACCTGCGCCGCAAGAGTTCATGGAGGGCATTGAAGATCCGCCGCTCACATTCGAGGAGATCTTCTAAGCTTTGCCTTACCTCCTCGACACCAACATAGTCAGCTTCATCCTGAAATTTCCGCACGGGTTAGCTGCGGAACGCTTTCGCATGACTTCAGCAGATCAAATCTTCGTTTCGAGCGTGGTCGAGGCTGAACTGCGGTTTGGCGCACAAAGAATGCCTTCAGAAGCTCACGTTCCTCAGTTGATTGAAGATTTCCTGTCCGAAACTCCTGTGCTGGCGTGGGACTCGCAGTGCGCACGCCACCATGCAACGCTGCGCAACCTGCTTGAGCGCACACCACTGAGTTGGCCCGACAGTATGATCGCCGCCCATGCGCTGGCTCTCGACTTGACCCTGGTTACGAACGACGGCGCGTTCGACCGCGTTCCGGGTCTTCGCCTGCAAGACTGGACAAAGGGCCCCCGACTTCTATGATCGCCGTCATCGACTACAAAGCGGGCAACCTCACCAGCGTCGTCAAGACGCTCCGTTACCTCGGCGCAGACGACATCGTCGTCACGCAGTCCCCCGAAGACGTCCTCCGCGCCGACAAAATCGTCCTCCCCGGCGTCGGACACTTCCACGCCACACAACTCCTGACAGACCTGGGCCTGACCGCCGCGACCCGCGAAGCCGTCGCCGCCGGGACGCCCTTCCTCGGCATCTGTGTCGGTCTACAGTGGCTCTACGAAGGCTCAACCGAAGCCCCCGACACCCCCGGCCTCGCCCACTTCGCCGGCCAATGCGAGCGCTTTCCCGAGACCTTCGAAGGAGCCGACCTGAAATCCCCACACGTCGGCTGGAACTCCCTCGAAAACCTCCGCCCCAACTCCCGTCTCCTCCACGGCATCGATCCGGGCAGCTTCGTGTACTTCACACACTCATGGCGCGCCCCTATCTCGGCAGACACCGCCGCCGCCACCCTCTACGGCGGAGCATTCACCGCCGCAGTCGAGCGCGACAACGTCATGGGCGTCCAGTTCCACCCCGAAAAATCCGCCGCCACCGGCCTCCGGGTCCTTAAGAACTTCCTCGACTTATGACATCGCAAAAGAAGCCCACGCCCACCTCAACCCGTTTTCTCTACACTCTATCGTCTACGCTCTACCCACTGCCTCTATGCTGACCAAACGCATCATCGCCTGTCTCGACGTCCGCGCCGGACGCGTCGTCAAGGGCATCCAGTTCCTCGACATCATCGACGCGGGCGACCCCGCCGAACTCGCCCACCGTCACGCCCGCGGCGGCGCAGACGAGATCGTCCTGCTCGACATCACCGCCACCCACGAAGGCCGCGGCACGCTCCTCGACACCGTCAAGCGCACCGCCGCCAGCCTCTTCGTCCCCTTCACCGTCGGCGGCGGCATCCGTTCCGCCGCAGACGCCGCCGCCGTCTTCAACGCCGGAGCCGACAAGGTCAGCATCAACTCCTCCGCTATCGCCCGTCCAGAATTAATCGCCGAGATCGGCAGCAGCTTCGGAGCCCAGGCCGTCATCGTCGCCATCGATGCTCGGAGACCAGACGCCCGCCGCGCCGCAGGCTCCAGAGACCCCGTCGGCGACGCCGAAGTCTTCGTCAACGGAGGCCGCATCTCCACCGGCCGCCGCGTCATCGAGTGGGCCCGCGAAGCCGAGCAGCGCGGTGCCGGCGAAATCCTCCTCACCAGCATGGACACCGACGGCATGCGCAACGGCTTCGACTGCGAACTCACCCGCCGCGTCTCCGAAGCCGTCCAGATCCCCGTCATCGCTAGCGGCGGTGCAGGCTCGGCCGCGCATTTCGCGGAGGTCTTCCTCGCAGGGAAGGCCGACGCCGCCCTCGCCGCCAGCATCTTCCATTTCGGCATCACCGACTCCCGCGCCCTCAAAGCCGAAGTCGCCGCCGCCGGCGTGCCGATGAGATTGCCATGCTGAACACACTGGATGAGATCAACACTCTGCTCCCGAATGGCTTGCACGACGCTGAGATCGAGATCGTAACGCATGACCTGCGCAACCGATCGTTAGAACTCCGGGTCTTCGTGTGGGTAGGAACAATGGGTGATCCGCCTTCTCAACGCGAGCGATACCGACTCGGCAAAATCCGCTTCGAGCAAGTCGAAATGTTTGCAATCTCACCGCCACGCGGACAGAATAGTGGCGAGTTGACCATACTCTCGTTGGAAATCGGTGCAACACTACTTCCTGAATTTAAGCCCGCTGATCCATTTGGAGAAACGTCCTACCGAATATTCTTCGGCTACACCGAAATGGACATTGCCGCCGCCCGCATTCACTTTGAATGGATAAGCACCGAGGAAATCAACCGATCCCCCGAGTCAGAACCGTAACCAACAACCGAGAACCGACCACCGAGAACCAACCACCCATGCTCATCCCCTCCATCGACCTCATGAACGGCCAAATCGTCCAACTCGTCCAGGGCGAAAAACTCAAGCTCGCCTTCGACGACTTCGACTACTGGATCGACCGCTTCTCCAAATACCCGCTCGTCCAGCTCATCGACCTCGACGCCGCCATGCGCCAGGGCGACAACCGCACCCTCATCGAGATGATCTCGAAGCGCCTCCCCTGCCAGGTCGGCGGCGGCCTTCGCTCCCCCGAAGACGGCCAGCGCCTCCTCGACGCCGGCGCGAAGCGCGTCATCTACGGCTCATCCCTCTTCAACGAACAGGGCGTCGACAAAGCCTTCGCCGCCTCGCTCAAGAAAGCCCTCGGCGAGGACGCGCTCTGTTTCTCCGTCGACACAAAAAACGGCCGCGTCGCCACCAAGGGCTGGAAAGACTCCGTCGACCTCACCCCCGAAGAAGCCATCACCTGGCTCGAAGACTTCTGCGCCGCCTTCCTCTACACCCACGTCGACACGGAGGGCACCATGCAGGGTTTCCCCATGAACGTCGCCGCCATCCTCCGCAGCACCACGGCGCGGCAACTGATCGTCGCGGGAGGAATCAAAGAGCGCGCTGAAGTCGACGCGCTGGACGCCATGGGAGTCGACGCCGTCGCGGGCATGGCCGTCTACTCAGGAGCAATGGACGCCTAAGCGCGGCCCCGCTCTATGCGCGGCGGCGCTGATCGATGGGGATGTACCCCTCGGGAAGTTCGTCGCCCGGAATGGGAGTTTCGTTTCCTCCGCGGTTCAGTATCTCTAAGGCATCGGAGACGTCGGCGTGGATGTTTCTCGGCTCAAAAAACCGCAGTCTGCGCAGCGTCGCCAGCCCCGTAGCCAATGCTTCTTCCGCCATGACGTCAGGATCCATGCCGACCGACGAAGCGTATTCTCTGATCTCTTCAGCGGCAGCGTCACTGACTTGGAGCGTTTGTGGCATTGAGGGCCTCCAGATGACTTAGCGCATCTCGTGGTGAAGTACATTTTACGCCCAGCTCCGTCGCGCCGGACTGAAAGTGGCGGAGGTTGTAGGTGACAAGCAGGTCGGCACGCCCCCGCCAAGCAAGGTTCAGAACGTGTTCGTCGCCTGCGTCGGATGTGGCAGGCCGCCGGAAGTGTCCTAACGGTACTTTGATGGACAGCTCACACAACCTGAGGAGCAATGTATCCACGTCATCGAGGCTGTAACCGGAGACTTGCAGATGCGATGCACGCTTGAGAACAGCCTCGTACTCCAGGACGAGAGGCGCAGAAAGAAGAAGGTCGAAATCTCCCTTGAGAGCCCGTTGTACCAATTCCGCTGAGGCACCAGTCTTCGTGCGCGCAGCTGAGACAATCACGACCGTGTCCAACACTATGCGCACGACGCAAGTATACGTGCGTAGCTACTGCGTATCCGCATCCCCCGCAATCGCGTAATACCCCTTCCGCGCCTCGATCTTCCTGCCCTTCCCGCAGTCGTAATCCAGCTTCCGGAACTTCCCATCGGCCTCCGTATTCTTCGGCGTATAGCTGGCCAGATACTGCGTCCGCAGCTCATCCTGAATCTGGTCGAACGCATCTTCCAGCTTCCGTCCATTGTTGCCGACATTGATCACGCGTCCGCCCGTATCGCTCGCGAGCTGCTCCATCCACCGCGACCCCATGTCCATCCCAAAACCGATGCCGCCAAACCCTCTGTCTGCGATCAAAATGACGTAAACAATCGCATTGGCTTTCTGTGCCGCTTCGGTGGCGCTCTTCAGCGTCTCCTGCGAGCCCTGATCGCCGCCGTCAGTCAGCAGCACCAAAATCTTCCGCCCCGCTTCTTGCCGCAGCTTTTCATTCGCCGCCAGATAGACCGCGTCGAACAGCAGCGTCCCGCGCCCCTGTCCATTGCCGGTAATCGATCCCGCACCCGACCCCGAGTTGATGGTCGCCTTATTAAT